>JAFGNW010000225.1 GCA_016926795.1 Candidatus Zixiibacteriota bacterium | reverse complement strand
CGGAGGAGGTAGGATTCGAACCCACGGTACCTTGCGGTACAACGGTTTTCAAGACCGCCGCTTTCGACCACTCAGCCACTCCTCCGGGTCATTTCGCCTCAACCTGTTAATATATTATCAAGATTTGTGTCCAAGTCAAGTTCAATTAAAAGGCACAAAAATACTATAACAACTTCATTTTGATAAACAGACCGTTTAAACCCGATTAACAAATTAAAAACACCTGTCAGGGATGGCGGTTTATTTATCCCCCTTCCGGGTCAAACAATACTCAAAAAAATCGGCGACCGCCGGGTCGCCGATTTCTAAAATCAAGTCTTCTTTTTATAATGGGATAATACCCCCAGATCATTCACAGGGGCCTTCCCAGTGCCAGACGGTATTGCCAAAAGTCACTGTCACTGATTCCACGCCGTTACCGTAACTGAGGGACATGGTCCATTCCCCGTTGACGTTGAACACGGTGCTGTCTCCAACGCAACCCAAGCCCAGATTAGTCGTCAGTTCAAGGTTACCGGCTATCGGGCAGATATCGCCGGACTCATCTACTAAATTCAGGGGTAAAGCCAGGTCATCGATGTCGGTTTCGGATATAACCCGAAGCGAGCAGAGTGACAGGCCGGGCTCATCGGGGACGAAGTATGACATGATGCTGTCGATCGAGTAAGCGTTAAATACCGTGCTGTCGGGTTGAGCGCCGCCTATCCTCAGGGAATGGTGACCGACGCAGTTTATTGCCGATTCATCGGAATCGTTATACTCGACATGGAAATGTTCACGGGCATCAACCGAGTCCGGTTCGCCGGTCAGAGCATAAACCGCTTCGTCGTTTTCATATACTTTTAAAGAGTCCGTTCCGTAAACGTACAGGGTTTCGCTGTAGTCGATTTCCGATTCCATAATTGTGAACTCAAAATAGAATATTATCCAAAAGTTGGAAGAATCCACCGAGACCGAATCGAACACTATAAGCGGATCGCCTTCGGCAGTAACGAACCGCGGTCCATTCTTTCCCGGCACCTCGGGTAAAACGAAACTATCGAGCAGAGCCATCGTGGTAAACAGGGCATATTTGTTAATTTCCATCGCCGGATTGCTGACCGCGTTTTCGAAGAACTGAAATTCTTCGGCGTCGGGATCACCCTCGATAACCGGGTTGGTTTCGTCATCATCGTCACTGCATCCCGAAAAAAGCACAAAGGTCAACCCGCAGATGAGCAAAGCCATCAGAAAAAGCAAGCGTTTCATGAAAAATCCTCCTATAATAATTAATAAGTCCGCTTTACAAACCTTATCGGAGACACCGGAGAAACATTTAGTTTTTATAGTTGTCACACACCGTTACACTATCAGCGGGAACGAAAAGTCGACCGGGCTTGCGGGCCGCCGTAAAGACCGATGTGAGAGGTGGTGCCATCGATATTAAAAATGAGGCTGTCACCGGCGTTTATCGCCGGGGAACCCTCACGCAGATTAAAATCCCCCTCCCCGACGAACAGGGGGTCTACATTCAAATTACCGTGAATACCGCTCTGGTCCCAGATATCCCGATACTCTCCGTCCTTATTGTTCCAGACGATATTGTTGTCGAATTTCCATTTAGCCCAGTCGCCGTAATTCCAGACCCCGACACAGGGGCAAACCCATTGATCGCGCCAGCCGTTTTCGCTGATGATGTTGTTGATTATTTTCCCCCGGCTCTCGGTTGACCAGGGCGCCACCCCGCAATTACCGTTGCGATGAACAACATTGTTTACGGCGTCGAGGGTTGACTGACCGGTTGCAATTATGCCCCAGCCAAGGTTTTCGTGCACCAGATTATTACGGGCTATGACTATCGAGGTCCCGAACGAACCGATACCCTTCCAGTACCCGGAGACCTCGTTGCGATAGGCCACACAGGTAGCGTCCCAGGTAACCCCGATCCCGGCGCCTCGTCCCTCTTTAATCAAACAGTCGGTTATCATGGCAAAGGCGCCACGGTACAGCGCCACTCCGTCCCAGCCGTTGTTGACGATATCGCACTCGACGGCGGTAATCTCGGCCCCCTCGCGTCCGAAAATACCACCGATACCGACCACCACCGAATCAATGCGATGGTCGTTATCGAGGATATCGACCCGCTCTATCAATACTTTGGAATTCCTGACCACAATACCGGCATCGGTGGCATTGCCGTCCGGGTCGCGTTTACCGCCCGTGACGGTCAGGTTTTTTATTACCGAACCCTGGGAATTCTCAAAATAAACGCCGTAGCCGCCGTTGGTGACCAGTCGGGTTTGGTTGCGGTCACGGCCGATAATCACCAGCGCCTTGTCCTTGATTATGAAACCGTAACTCGCCCTGACGGGGGTACGGGTATCCTGACAGTTGCCGCAGAGCGGGTCGGTAAACGCCCTCGGGGTAGCCTCGAACGCTTTCGCCCCCAAATACAGGGTATCGCCATCGCGAGCAAAATCGATTATGCCCTGCAAGTCAGAACCGCGCTCGACCGTCAAACCGGCTGTGAGGGTAACTTCATACCCCGCGACCAAAACTAATATAACGCACAAAGCTCGTTTAATTTTCACAAAGGCAGGGTACGAGAAACCCTGTATGCAGGCAAGTTTAAAAAAAACGATTATCGGTATTTCAGCCGGTAGAAACCGGAGACCGGGTATTCCCCGGCCAGAGCTTTTATCTTCTCCAGGGTTATCCAGGGATAATCTTCGTCATCGTTGAAAAGCGGAATATGAAAATCACAGGCCTCGGGGCATCCGGTACTGATTACAAAGAGTTTATCATTTTGTTCGTTGATCAGGATATTGAGAATAATATAAACCTCACCCCGTCGGCCGGTTTCTTCCGTGGCGATGAACAGGTCGCCCGGGGCTAACTTATTCTCGGCAATCGCCTCGCAATTATCCACCAGGCTCCGGTAAGAGGTATTCAAAGCCACAATATCAAAAAAACGGCTGAATTCTTCCTCGCTGGGTTCCTTTTTTTTCGACGGCTGGTAGGTCAGACTGCCCGTTCGGTCATAAATCACTTCCTTGTTCAACCAGTTCTTATAGGTCAGCAACTCACCTTTTTTAGGTTTGATTTCGATCCGATGGTCCTGGCGGCGGGAGTGAAAAAACTCGCACAGGAGCTGCAGCGGCACGACCATGTTGGTGAAATGAGCCGTACGCCAGGGGAGCTGAATCCGGCGGGAGAACTCCCCAACCTTGTATAAAATGCCCCTATTGTATGCTCCGACCGGTTTGCCCTTCTGCCAGAGGGGCAATTCGGATATCCAGCGCTGAAAGGAGTTTAATGAGGACGGGTCGATTTTTTTATATCCTTCCGGCCACCTGAATTCCGTCTCCATCGAGAAAAGACGGTAACGGCCTTCCAGAAAAGGGTACTGTTCAATATACCATGCGTACTTCTCATCCCCCTGAACCGCCGCTTGCGAAAAAGCTAAAAGGGGCAGGCTGAGAATAATTAAAATAAACAAAACGATAAACCTGGTCATTTTTTCAAATCCTCCCAGTTGCGATAGGCGCGCCTGATATGAGGAATCGTGATCGACCCTCCAACCACCAGACCCACCGACATGATTTCATCGAACTCTTCATCGGTAATACCCACCTGTTTTGTCTGTATGAGATGATAAGTAATACAATCGTCGCATCTCAGAACCAGCGAGGCAACCAAACCCAACATCTCTTTCGTCCGGGCATCCAGCGCCCCGTCCCGGTAAACCGAATTGTCAATCCCGAAAAACCGTTTGATATTTATATTATCCCGGCTTAGTATCAATTCGTTCAATTTTTCGCGTTCTTCTTTAAATTTTTTTACCCTCTCGGACATAAAAAGCTCCCAATTTTTTTATAAATATATCAACCGACAGTCAGCGGGGCAACAGAAAACAAAAGCATATATACTTAAGGCGGGAAAGTAGTTAGAGAAGTTTGGCTTTCTTTAAAGCCCGGGCCAGTTTGCTCTCCGTCTGCCGGGCATAAGGGATGTTCAGGTTGCCAAAAAGCTTTCTCAGGTCATTTTCGACGTTCTCTATCTGGTGTATATCCGTTAATTCAATCTCGACTTCATAATCAACCGAACCGTCGCTGAATTCCGTCTTGTCAATCTCGAAGACGTAATCCTTATCACCCAGCTGGCAGGTTTTCCGCTGTCGCACGTTGTTGAATTGAATCAACTTGGCCAGTTTTAACTCGGGAAATTCTCTGCGGATAAACTCTACCGGCGTCACCGAGATACTTAAAGGCTCCAGCCTCAGGTTGAGAATATCCATCGCCATGGCGCGGGAAATTTCAGCCTCTATCTCCTGCCGGACCATCGCCGAACCCGCCTGCCGGCCGGTGTCCTTAACGGTTATCAGGCCCCGCTCATTTTCCACTCGAACTCTGAAAACCCAACCGCTGCTGGAAAGGTGCCGGTCTTCGGAATCGAAAAAAGCGTTAAGGTGGCGGTCTTCGTAATCAATATTCCCGAGAAAACCGATCAGTTTAAGATAGTCTGGGAACGATTCCAGCTGTAATTTAATTTCTATCTCAAGACTTTTAGATGAATCACTCATGTTAAACAATTAAATAGATTACAATCAAAACACAATAAATATTTAAAAAAAACCGCCCTGAAAAGGGCGGTCGGTTACAATAATGTTCGTCAAATCAGGTAGGTTTCGGTTAACTCGGTGTTGTTCTCGGCATTATATATTTTATATTCCTGTTCCGAAAGAGTGGTGTCGCGCACCAGGTTTATCCTGAAATTATAGATTTTCATCATCCTTTCGATGCGGTTGGTACCGTTCTCGACCAGCGCGGCGGCCAGCGGCGGACATACGACCAGGTGGTAATTTTTGTACTTTTTATCGGCGGCGGCCCGCTTGAACCAGCGTTCAATCTTGGTAGCCATATTCTCTTTGGAAATAATCCGCCCCAAACCGGCGCAATGCGGGCAGGGTTCGGAGAGCGACTGCATGTGCGAAGGCCGTACCCGTTCGCGGGTCATCTCTATCAAGCCGAACTCGGTTACCGGGTTAATCCCCCGTTTGGCCCGGTCGTTTTTGAAACAGTTTTTGTACTCCTCATACAATTTACGGCGGTTGTCCCGGTTGTACATATCGATAAAATCACAGACAATAAGGCCACCGATGTCGCGCAGACGAATCTGCCGCGCGATTTCCTTGGCCGCCTGAAGGTTGGTTTCGAGAATAGTCTGCTCCTGGTCTCGCCGACCAACAAAACGACCGGTGTTCACGTCAATCGTTACCATCGCCTCAGTCTGGTCGATTATCAGATACGCGCCTTTCTTAATCCAGACCTTCCGCTGCAACATCTTGTCAATCTCCGGTTCGAGATTGTACAGGTCGAAAAGAGGCAATTCCCCCTTGTAAAGCTCGACCCGGTCCTTGAGATGCGGGGCTACCTGGCGGGCATAACTGATCACCATCTTGTAATCGGCGCGGTCGTCCACCAGCACCCGATGGACATCGTCGGTGAAAATATCCCGAATCATCGAAACTGTCATTTCCGATTCCTTATGAATAACGGACGGAGCCGGCAGGGTATCCGCTTTTTTCTTCAACTTGGCCCACAGTTTTAAAAGCCGTTTGAGGTCGTTTTGAAAATCCCGCTCCGATTTGCCCTCCGCCTCGGTTCTGACAATCAACCCGAAACCCTCCGGGCGAAGCGGCGCGATAATCCTTTTCAGGCGCTTTTTCTCGTTCCAGTTGGAAATCCGTCGGGATATACGGACATGGTCATCGTCCGGCACCAGGACCATAAAACGACCGGGGATGGATATCTCCGAGGTAATCCGCGGCCCCTTGGTGGAAATCGGCTCCTTTATTATCTGAACCAGAATTTCCTGGTTTCTTCTCAGGATATTCTCAATCCCCTGCTGACGCGTTTTGCGGATGATTTCTACCGGCGATTCCTCCTCCTCGATGTCCTCCGAATCATAATGCCGGCTGTAAACCTTACCGATATCGGAGGAATGCAGATAAGCGGCTTTTTCCATGCCGATATCCACGAAAGCGGCCTGCATACCGGGCAGAACCGTTTTTATCTTACCCTTGTAAATATCCCCCACCATGCGGTCGGTTTCCGCTCGCTCGACCTGCAACTCGACCAGTTTGTCATCCTCGAGTATGGCGACTCTTTTTTCGTATTCCGTTGAGTTTATCAGAATTTCTTTCTTCACTGCTTTTTCTCCATCCCTTTCTCAAAACCTCCAAAAACCTCTCCCGCTTTGGGCTTGAAACCGTTTAAAAACGAAAGACCGTTCATTTCTTTTTTACCCTCCGGTAAAATCCGTAAAATTTCAATTGCCGAATCATCACACTGAATCAGCAGTTTCTTTTTGGCCGGTAAGACCGTACCGGGCCGAAGCCCCTTTTCGAAGTTACCGTCGGCCACGACGCAGGCGAAAATCTTGACCTTCCGACCCCTGAAATAACTGTAGGCACCCGGTTTGGTAGCCAGCCCGCGTATAAAATTACGGACTTTCCCGGCCGGGAAACCAAAATCTATCAGGGCATCAAAGGGTGTGATTTTCGGCGCCCTAGTAGCCTCAGCATCGGTCTGTATCAAAGGCCGGCAAACCCCTTCCTCGATGACATCGAGCGTCCTCAAAAGAAACGGCCCGGCCAGTCGGGACAGCTTCTCATAGAGGGAATCGAAATCGTCATCATCGGAAACGGGTACCCGTTCCTGGAGGATAATATCGCCGCAGTCCACCTTCTTTTTTAAAAAGAAGCTGGTCAGGCCGGTTTCTGTCTCGCCGTTAATCAGCGCCCAGTTAATCGGCGCCGCACCCCGGTAGCGGGGCAAAAGCGAGGCATGGATATTAATCGAACCAAGACGGGGCAGGGAGAACAGTTTTTCCGGCAGGATACGAAAAGCGGCCACGATGAACAAATCCGGGGTTAACGCCTTCAGGACGTCGTACAATTCGGCAGCGTCCAAACTTGCCGGGGTCAAAACCGGCAAACCGCGTTTTTCAGCTTCTTCGCGGCAGGGAGTCGGCAACAATAGTTGTCCCCGACCGGCTTTTTTATCACGACCGGTTACCACTGCCAGAAGTTCATGCTTGCTGTCACAAAGACATACCAGGGGTGGCCGGGCAAACTCCGGCGTACCCATAAAAACTACTCTCATAGCGATGCGAGCCGTGACGACGAAGCGGGATTGTTATGCGGAAAACGATTTCTGGGAAGTTTTCTCAGGAGGCAGCCTTCAATTTCTTCAGCTTGCCTTTAACCAAACTTCTTGCGACCGGTGAAAAATGATCAATAAAAAGCTTACCCTCGAGATGGTCATATTCATGCTGGATGGCGCGGGCGATAAGACCGCCGGCCTCCAACTCAAAAACCTGACCGTCAAGGTCATACGCCCGGACTTTGACGCGGTCGGGGCGGTGAATTTTTTGATATATTCCCGGAAACGAAAGACAACCCTCTTCAAACTCGGCATCACCGCCGGTTTCGAGGATTTCCGGGTTTATAAATACTCTGAGGGATTCATTGATGTCGACCACTGACAGGTCGACTATAAATACTCTCTTGAGAACACCGATCTGGACGGCTGATAAGCCCAGCCCTCTTGCTTTTTTGAGAGTGTCCGTCAAAGCGGACACCAAATCTTTCAATCCCCGGTCGAACTCTTCGACCGGCTGGGAAACCTCCCGCAAAACCGGATTACCGTAAATAACAATCTCATTTTCCGCCACGGTAACTCCTAATCAAACCTGCTACTTGTCTACTCTGGCGGCGATGGACGATTTAAGAAATTCCAGTTTGGTATCGTCTCCAATTTTCAGAATAATACGATTCCGCTCGTCATCAATCGCAAAAATCGTCCCGAACATACCGCCGGTAGTTACAACTTTATCACCTTTTTTAAGCTCACCGAGGAGCTTTTCATGTTCTTTTTGTTTCTTGCGCTGGGGGCGGATTAAAAGTAAATACATTATCACGAAAATCAGCCCGAACCAAACCAGCGTGATAATACCGCCGCTGCCGCCTTCCTGGCCGCCAGCCATCAAAACCGACCAATAAAAATCCAAAATTACTCCTATTACAAAAAATCTTATCGACCAAAAGTTCAAAAACTGAACAATTATATCCCAATCATTCTAATATAACCGGCAAAACTTTATTTGCCAATAAAATATTTATACTTACAAAACCAATTAAAAATCTCCCCGGTTCCTCACAAATTACGGGATTTTTGAGGCAGCGTCTTTAGCAGTGAAACCTCATCTTATGCTATCATATTGTCTCACAACGACTAAGTAAATCGTTGACGATTTTCAGGACAATATTGCCGAACAAAAAAGGTCTGACTCGAAAAAAAACATCATTTTTCATGATTAAATTGAAAAAACATCAAAACAAACTGACACGAGGTGTCAGTGGTTATGCCTATAATTATATAAAGAGTAATACCGGGATGCAGACATCGAGGGGGACTGAATTAGGGTCGGGGTATTTGCCGGATATGAAAACTGCCCTCCTAGCAGGCTTCATACTTACCCCACCCTTTTTTTATTCGCTTAAACGCTTAATCCGGTTTTTTGGCTTCCAAATTAAAGAACTGTATTTGCATTTCGATTTTATATTTCCCGGCGATATCAGCCAGGTTACTCTCACCCGGTTCCAGTTTTCGCCGGCTGGTCTCCTCAAAATCAATAATCTCGAAACCGGCATCAGCCACCAGCTTTTCATATCCTTTTCCGATAGCTGGAAAGTTGTGTCTTATCTCGGCCTGTACTTCCCTGGGCAGGGCTTCGAACTGCTCGGTGACCGGGGTGGCGTCAACCATGAACAGCCGGCCACCCGGTTTTAAAATCCGGAAAGATTCCAGAATGGCGATTGCTCCCCCGTCGATATTGGAAATACCACCGAAACTGTCAACGGCGTCGAAAGATTTGACTTTGAGAGGTAAGCGGGTGACATCGAACTGGGCGAAACTCAGATTGGGCCAGCGGTTCAATTCACGGCTGAGATTCTGCCATTGACGAAGGACCCATTCACCCAGGTCGCTCAACAAAACGGTCGCCTCGGGATGGTCATCCAGAATCAGCGGGGCGAAACCTCCCCCGGGACCTCCGGCCAGTTCCAGCAGGCTCCCTCCGTGAGCTATTATACTTTGAATCCAGTAATCATACCGGCCCCGGTCCGGCCATTCCAAAAGTCCCTCATAATTGTAGCGTATCAACTGGTCGGATGGTACTCCCAGCCGCGCCAGGGAGGCACTGCGTCGGTTTTCATCCGCCCAGGGGTCGACGGCTTTATCGATGAACAACGGGATGCCATCCACAACCGGAAAGGACAGTTGTTCGCTTTCGCACAACAGCCGGCCCTCGGTCCAGCGTCCATCAGCCGTCTCACCTTCGTATTTTAAAGGGTTTTTTCCGGTCGGAGTGACGAAAAGGCTTTGAAACGATTTATGCATTAAAAGTCCTTTAAAAAACCATAAATTTTGTAAGATAACCTACAAGATAAGCTATTAATCTATAAAGTGAAACAACTTCCTGAAAGGGGATGAAAAAACGCAGACCCTGTATTAATGTTCTCGGAACAAAATATGTCAGTTCCCGTAAAGAAAATATGTGGGACTAAAAATGACATAAACAGCGAAATTCATAATAAGGAAAATAATACAAAACAACTGAATTAAAAAGGATATCGATGTTGGGGAAAAAAGTACTCATTGGTTTGGGGCTGATCTCGGTGCTGCTTGGCGGTTCCATTGTTCGGGCGGAGATGACCGCAGACCCCTTGAAAACCGCTACCGCGTTGAGAACCAATGAACACATCAAAATCGACGGGAATTTATCTGAAAAATCATGGGAAAAAGCTTTACCAGCGACCGGGTTTCACCAGGTTGAACCTTATGAAGGCCAGCTGGCTTCGGAATCAACCCTGGTCAAAATACTTTATGACGATGAAGCCCTTTATATCGGTTGGTGGTGTTACGACAGCGAGCCGGATAAAATCGTCCGCCAGCTGACCCGGCGTGACCGGTCGACGTCGTCGGACGAGGTTCATGTCCGTATCGACTCTCACCACGACCATCAAACCGCCTATTATTTTGCTGTAAACGCCGCCGGGGTTATTCGTGATGTACTTATCTACAACAACATCTACGATGATGACAGCTGGGATGCGGTCTGGGAAGCCAACAGCCAGGTTCATGCTTGGGGCTGGTCGGCGGAATATAAAATCCCCTATTCAGCATTAAAATTCGCAGCTGACGATGAATACACCTGGGGTTTTGACCTCAGCCGCCGTATAGCCCGCAAACAGGAATACAGTCGCTGGCAGTTCGTTCCCAGCACCGAAGCCACCGGTGTTCACCGCTACGGTCATCTGACCGGTATTAAGGGTATCGAGTCACCCGGGCGGATGGAAATTTTGCCTTACTCCGTTTCTTATGCCGAAACCGAGCCGAAAAGACCGGGTAACACCGATGGCCGCAAGTACCATTACAATATCGGCATGGATTTGAAATACGCTTTCACATCGACTTTCACCCTTGACGCTACCGTCAATCCTGATTTCGGCCAGGTGGAATCCGACCAGGACATGGTCAACCTCAACACTTACGAGATATTCTACAGCGAAAAGAGACCCTTCTTCCTCGAGGGCTTTGAAATATTCCAGACCCAGTTTTTCAGGCAGTTTTATTCGCGGCGAATAGGCCGGCCCCCCGAAGGCGGCGTCAAGGAAGCCGCCTATTACCTGGATTACCCGAATAATACGACTATCCTGAGTGCTTTTAAACTGACCGGGAAAACCAGGAAGGGAACATCAAT
>JAFGNW010000224.1 GCA_016926795.1 Candidatus Zixiibacteriota bacterium | reverse complement strand
TGGATCCTTTTTTTAGAACGACCTCAAAAGGTTTTAATAGAATTTATGAAATGTGCAAATATATATATATGTATAATATACAATAATCTCCTTATTAATCAAGCAAATAGTTTGCCGTAAAATTAAAACAAATATTGCTTTGCTTTTAAGCGGATTATTTTAGTACTAAGCAGGGATTTTAAGGGCGATGATTAATGAAATAAATATTTATAGAGAAGTTTTTTATGTTTTCGGTTATGATATGTTTTTCATAAAATGGTAAATAAAATGCGATATTCAAATTTTACCCGACTATAAAAGATTAAAATAGTCCCGTTTGCGCCGGGACTCTTTTAGGGAGATTATAATATATTCTCTAACTGGACTTCGATAACACGGATGGTATAGGACATGTTTGCCCGGCCACCCTCGAAGTTGAGAACCTCCGACCCATATGAATGGACTTGTTTGTCGACGTATCAGGGAATTTATATTGGTTATAGAAGTCTATGATTATAACGGTAGAGCCGACCGGGCCGATTCCGTACGCTCCCTGTTAACCGGGCTGTAGTATTCAAGATACTCCATTTTTCAGCATTAAGACCTTGACATCCGACAAGCGTATATTTATACTGGGTACGGTAATCAGCACCTTTTGAATTTACAACATCAAACCATCGGTGTCTTTACATCTTTTGATTATCATATTTCTATTTTAAAGCTTCTTGTAAATCAATTAGTTTTTACAGGGGAAGTTAGATTTATGGTGATGAGAATATTATATTCAGCGGTAATTTGTCTTTTGCTTTTAGTTTTGGGCACGAGCGTGTATCCCGAACTGACAACGTCCGGTGTTATAAGTGTGACATATGATTATTACCTCGAAGGGACGATAGAGCCCGCCGGCGATATCGACACCTTCACTTTCAACGGTACGGCCGGCGACAGTATTATTCTGCGCTTTAACCCGGCTTATCCCATCGACGGGGTGTTGGAACTTATATACGATGGGTCGCTTATCGCCGAAGACCACGCGATTGCGGGGGGCATGGCGCAGCTGTTCGATTATGTCCTGCCCCAAACTGGTGAGTATGTATTTTACCTGCGCGATGAAAAGGGCGTGGAAACCGGCATGTACTGGCTGACGCTGCAATGCCGGCAGGATGTCAACGGCAAGGCTGTCGCGATAGCTTACGACACCTATATCTATGACTCCCTGGAAACGGTCGGGGATATCGACGGCTACGATTTTGAAGGTACGGCCGGTGACAGTATGATTTTGCGTTTTAATCCCGCTAACCCTATCGACGGCGCGCTGGAATTATTTTATGAAAGCGCGTTGATAGACGCGGGTCACGCGACCTCCGGGGGACGGGTTGATTTCATCGATTACGTCCTGCCCTACACCGGCGGCTATACTTTTCACGTCCGGGATGAATCGGGTAACGAAACCGGGGTGTACGGGATAATATTGCAGTGCCGCGAAGATATTACGAGCAAGGCGACGGATTTGAGTTACAACATCCCGGTGCTGGATACGTTGGAGAAAAACGGCGATATCGACGGGTACCTGTTCGAGGGTTATACCGGTGACACCGTTTCGCTGTTGTTGAACCCGGCCAGTCCGGTCAACGGGGTGGTGGAGTTGTTCTTTAACAGCACCCTAAAAGCCGAGGCGCATGCGACCAACGGCGCCAACGCCGATATTGTCGATTATGTCACCGGGGATATGGGTGCCCATGTCGTGCACGTCCGCGACGAGTGGGGTAATAAAACCGGACTCTATGAGCTGACCCTGGATGGTTGCTGTGAAGGTAGTACCGGTGACATAGATTGTTCCGGTGAGGAAATCCCCAGCATAACGGATATCACCCGGCTGATTGATTACCTGTATATCAGCCGCCGGCCGCTGTGCTGCAAGGCGGAAGCCGACGTCAACGGCACCGGTGGCGAACCCGACATTACCGACGTCACGCGCCTGATAGATTATCTTTATATCACCCACGTCCCCCTGGCCTTCTGTCGGTAGAATTTGTAAATTTAAAGACATGTCGTGTCAAGCCCGCCGGTTTTAAAGCCGGTGGTTTTTAGAGTATGATGAAAAGTTAAGTTAGTACTCTAATGGGGGCGGGGTTGCATCTTGTCGCTGGTTTATTAATAATAAAATTCTCTCAGAGCTGGACGATATTCACAATTTTTTAGATAATCGTAATTATCTCATTTCCCTTCAATAAATCATAACTGCTTGTAAACGAATACAATAACTATTATATTAACGTAATAATTACAGTTTTTTCTTGGAAAATAGCGGATTTCTAATATATTAACAATAATAGTAAGAACTTATATAATATCATCCGGGTTTTTTACTTCTGAGATCAAATTATATATTGGGGGGTAGGGTATTTATATAAATGAAGCCCGCCATATTACTTTTTTAGTCTTTAGCTTTTTATAAATTAAGAAAGCATGACAACTTTAATTCTTTATAGTCAGGTTTATTTCAATAATAGTATTAATTCTTTGACGTTATTAAAACAATGTTGACCAAGTAATAATTTTTATACTTTAATTTTTTGGGGAGGTTGTATGGAAAGTTCGTTAAAGTCCTCAGGTTTTTTTTCAGTGAATCATTTAATCAGATATTTTCTGAGCGTCCTGCTTGTTATCGTCCTGGTAAATGAAAAGTCATACTGTCAGTGTGGTGATGTGAACGGTGATTTTTCGGTCGGGATAAGTGATTGGACTTCGATTATCAGCCATTTATATATGACGCATTCGAGTTTAAATAATCCGGAAAATAGTAACTGTGATGGCGCGGGAGAAGCTACAGTACGGGATGCGGCAGTTATTGCAGATTATATATATTTTTCGCACAATCCCTTACCGCCGGACTCATGCCCCGTCAACAGCTCCCATTATGTGACCTCGGTTGAATCAGCAGACACTTTTTGGATTACTCCAACAGTACTTCCGGCCGATGACAGTACGGTTTCGGTTGATATTACTTTTAAGAACTCGGGAAATAAATTCTGTTTCGCGGTTCCTCTAAAATTTACAATCGATGGAGAAAAACCATTTATAAGAAGTCTCTCTAATGAGCCGGGTATCACGGTCGCATTGGACGCTCTTAATTTGTACACCGACTCAGGCATTGCTAATTTGTTTTGCTACAATAGTCCTATGGTTCAAATCGGATCCGGGACATATGTTTTTCATGTTGATTTGGCGATTCCGGAAGTGCCATACAGCCGGCAGGTAGAGGTGGATACAATCCATCTGTCTAATGAATGTTATCCCATGTTCGTCAAAAATGACCTCTCCGGGGTTGTTCCGGTCTTTATGGGGCTGGGTGCCCAGGAACCCGCGGTTGAATTTACCACCGATACCGTCGAGGCGCCGGCCTCGAAAATAATAAGAACGGCGGACCTTGACCGGGATAACAACGTTGACCTGGTTTTCACCACGACCAACGACTCGACCTTATCGGTCGCGTACGGCAACGGCGACGGCACTTTTATTTCACCGACGGATTTGATAGCCCATCAGAGCCCAACCGGGATAGCTTTCGGGTTTATCGACGATGATACCCTGCTGGATATGATAGCGGTGGACAGCGGCGAGTATTTCGTGTTGTTAAATCTGGGAGGCCGAAATTCATTCGATGTGACATCTTATACATACACCCAGGGAACGTCTTCCAACGTCGCCCAGGTCGGGTATTTCAATGCCG
The DNA here is from genome assembly GCA_016926795.1 of Candidatus Zixiibacteriota bacterium. Lineage (GTDB taxonomy): Bacteria > Zixibacteria > MSB-5A5 > GN15 > FEB-12 > JAFGNW01. The sequence continues at coordinate 9,422 of JAFGNW010000224.1, read as the reverse complement.
ACGTGAACGCGGATTTTGTCGCTACTCCCAACACTGTTTTCTACGGGTCCGCCACCGGCGACTTTGTTCAAACGAATACCCTCCCGATCGATTTCCGCTCGGTCGATGTGGGTGATTTCAACAACGACGGTTACGATGACTTGCTTCTGACAATTTTGAATGATTCCGTCGCTATCTACTTAAATGACGGCCAAGGCGATTTTATCCGCTCGGTGAGCATCCCGGTCGACCCGGTCTCGTGGGACACGAAAACGGGCAGTCTCGTGTCCGATTTCAACCGCGACGGTAACCTTGATTTTGCCGTTTTGATTCCGGAATTTACGAAGCAAGACTGGGGTTCCAATATCTATATCGCCCTCGGGGACGGCACCGGAGCAATCGCCGAGATTGATACCGTAACCATCAACGGCTACGCGTCAAACCTGGAGGCGGCTGACGTCAACCGTGACAATAACCTGGACCTGTTGACCGGCACTACCGACCATAAACTGCATTTCTTGTTTAATGACGGTTCGGGCGAGTTCGACCTGCAGAACCCGGTGGATTTAGAAGATGGCGTCATCACCGATCCGCTCGTTTATGACGATTTTGACCGTGACGGCAACCCGGATATTCTGGGCGGCGCCGTTTCCGAAGACGACTGGACCCTGGCCATCAACGATAATCCCGATGCCCCGGTCGTACCCGATGAAATGGTCGTTACCGGTTTTGACAATGCCTCGATAGAAGTTATCAATCCTGATAGCTTCGTCATCTCTGAGGATTTTCAGACCGTTTCCGGAGCCCGATATTACCGGCTGGATGCCGATGATGACGCCAACCTTGATGACCGCACGGTTGACTACAACCTCCAGTACGGGGAATATACGATTGTTATAAGAGCCCAGGAGGATAAAGATGAAAGTATGGAGTATTGCAGCGGTATCGAGATCAATGGCACGAAATCGGCGACGACCTTTTTAAGTTACCCCTGGGATGATGACCCTGATAAAAGTCCGGAGGCAATTGACAGTGTCGTGTTTTATTACACCTATGAACCGACGCCTTCATTTTATCCGGAGAATGGCATGAAAGCCACCACCAGCCCGTCTTTCTACTGGGGTAAGCTGGCTGATTCGATTTTTAACTTCGACACTGTAGACAGTTTTTTGTTCCAGCTGGATAATTATTATGATTTCCGAGCCCCCCGTTTCGATACGATAGTGCTGACGGACAGCAATATCACCCTTCCTGACACCCTGCATATGGATTCCGTATTCTACTGGCGTATTAAAGCTTTCCGGGACTTGGACGAATCTGAATTTTCCAGGACGTTCGCCCTTCACGTTACCTCCGGCTGTTGCGTTTATTATCGGGGAAATGTCAACTGCTCGTATCCCGATGAAGCGGATATTTCTGATATCACCCGGCTTATCGACTTCTTGTATATTTCTCATGAGCCGCTTTGTTGTTTGGATGAAGCCGATGTCGACGGCAGCGGCGGCGAACCGGATATTTCGGATATAACTTATCTTATTGACCATCTCTACCTATCTCATAAATTGATACCGACATGTCCCTGATTTCGCAGAATGAATACCGGAGATATCCACCTTTTAACGATATCTCCGGTATTGCCTCCAGCCAAAAAAAATCTTGAATTTTAATTATGTTTAAGCAATCTTAATAATGGGTAGTTCAACTTACGGTGATAACCTAATAAGTATTATTTTAGGCAGTCGAGGATACTATGCCTGATAACCTGCAAGAAGAGAATTTGAAGTTAAAGAGAGCTGTCAACGAACTCCAGATTCTTAACGAAATCAGCGCGGCCATAAGCGCTTTTCTGGGTTCTGAGGAAGTTAACCATTTGATAGTTCAGAAATGCATGAAATACTTTGAGGCCGAACAGGGAGCGATCTGGCGGCTCAAAGAGGAAGAACAAAACATATCCCCCGAAACGTTTGTACGGGAAATGGATATGGAGTATAACGGTCTGCCGTTCAAGATCGGCGCCAGCCTGGCGGGCTGGATTCTCAAACACCGACGCCCTCTCCTGGTTAACAATCTTGCCGAAGACAAGTTTTTTTCGAAGTTGACCGATGAATACAGTCGGATACACTGTTTTGCCGCCGTTCCCCTGACTATCAAAAACCGGATAATCGGCATTCTCAGTCTTTTTAACAAGAAGACCGAGGAGGGTTTTACCCGCGACGATATCAGGATGCTGTCGATCGTAGCTTTACAGTCCGCCCAGGTGATTGAAAACGCCCGTCTCTACGACGAAGAAAAGAAACTTCGCGAACTGGAAGACGACCAGAAAGCAGCTCGTCATATTCAACAAACCCTCCTTCCCGATAAGAACCCCTCGCTGGAAAACTATGATATTACCGGGATATCCAATCCTGCCAAAATGGTCGGAGGGGATTACTATGATTACATCGAGCTAAAACAGGACAAATGGGGAATCGCCGTGGCTGATGTATCGGGGAAAGGTACTCCTGCGGCTTTGCTGATGGCCAGTTTGCAAACCTGTTTGACCGAACAGGCCGGATTGAACATGAGCGTCAGCGAAACTATCGATAAAGTTAATCAAGTGTTCAGTCGTTTTCTTAAATCGAAAAGATTTATTACTATGATATACGGCCTTCTCGATTTAAAAAAGAATACTTTCACTTATGTAAACGCCGGCCACAACTATCCCCTCATCATTACCAGAGATGGAAATGTCAGGCAGATCGAAGGAAGTGACCTTATCCTGGGTATCTCACGGGAGGCGATTTATCAAGAGAGGGAATTGTCTTTGCAAAAGGGAGAAATCCTGCTTATATATACCGACGGTATCACCGAGGCTACTAACAGTGTGGGAGAAATGTACGGTGAGCAGCGACTGGAATTTTTACTTAAGGATAGTCAGTTCCTATCCGCGGCTGAACTGAAAAAAAGAATATTAGATTCCGTGCAGAAATTTCAGGGTGATGCTATCCAGTCCGATGATATCACGGTGGTGGTCATCAAACATATTTAAAAAATATTCGCTTTATGTTAAAACCGGGTTTACAACTGAAAGATTACAAAATTCTCGGTACGCTCGGGGAAGGGGGCATGGGGGTCGTGTATAAGGCTCTCGACACCCGGTTGGACAGAATCGTAGCCTTGAAATTGATATCCGAGAAGTACTCCGCACTCGAGGAATATCGAAAAAAGCTGGCCCGTGAAGCCCGTAACGCGGCCAGGATAGATTCCTCGTATGTGGTGAAAATATGGGAATACGCCGAGTACGAAGACACCCCCTATATATCTTACGAGTATATCCAGGGAAACGAACTCCGCGAGGTGATGAAATCCATTTCCTTTGAACAGAAACTGAAATATTCCCGACAGATTGCTGAGGGTTTAATAGCCGCCCATGAACTGGGTGTCGTTCATCGGGACTTAAAACCGGAAAATATAAAAATTACCGACACGGGCTGTGTGAAAATTCTCGATTTCGGCCTGGCTAAAACAATCTCGGCCGACTCGGTAAACCCGCAAGGGCAGATTGAAGGAACTTTATCATACCTGTCCCCCGAGCAGGTAAAGGGCGCCGGAGAATCGATTCATTCCGACATGTTCAGTTTTGGGGTCGTCCTTTACGAATTATTCACCGGTCGGAAACCTTTCGACGGGGAATATACCGCCGGTATCATTTACTCGATTCTGCACGAAGAGCCGAAATCACCTTCCGAACTTGACCCCGGTATACCGCAAGGGCTGAATTATATCATTACCCGGTTGCTTGACAAGAACCCCAATGAAAGGTTTCGGGACATGCGAGAGGTGTTAAATTATCTCAATGATACGCGGGATGACCGACCGTTAACGGACGAGGCTGTCTCTTATTCGGGCCGCCGCAGGAACGTGATTGTAATAGATTTAAAGAACCTTTCGGGCGATGAAACTTGGAATTACTTCTGTATCGGTTTTAGCGAGGACCTAAGGCGGGAGATTTCAAGGCGAAGTGACCTGGTAATATCATCTGAACCAGCCGGGGCAGCCCATCCGGATATAAAGGATATATTCAAGCGCAACCGTTCTGATTATGTCATATCGGGCAGTTTGATGAAATGGGATACAAAGATAAAACTTAGTTTAAGCATATATGCCAATAAAGGTGAGACCGTCATTTTCGGAAAGAACTACGAGGGTGAGGCGGGGCAGTTATTTGACGTCCTTTCAGAATCCGCTGAAGAAATCTCCGAGGTTTTGGCCAGAGTCACCAATTCCTCGGTCATGTCGGCCGGGGAAAACCTGGCGACCGATATCTCGGCTTATGATTTTTACCTTCGGGGAAAAGACTACTACGAGACCTGTAAGGAAAAAGAATTAAAACTCGCCTCGGACATGTATTTTCGAGCTCTTGAAATAGACCCGAGTTTCGCTCTGGCTCACACCGGTCTTTCCGATGTATACGCATTACAATACAATATTTATTTAGACCGGAGTCCGAAAAAAATCGAAGAAGCCCGGCTTGAAGCCATAAAAGCCCTTGAATTGAATCCCCACCTGCCCGAAGCTCATCGTTCACTCGGTCGATATTATATGTTCACCGGCAATTATGAAAAAGCCGAAAAGACTTTTCTGAAAACCCTGGAAATCAATCCCAAGTACGCGGTCGGTTGCCGAACCATTGCCTGGCTGAAGAGGATAGTAGGAGACCTCGAGCAATCGTTGTCATGGGCCAATAAATCTTTAAGTCTGGCGCCTAACGACCTGGAGACGCTCCTGTTAATAAGCCTTTTATACCGCGACATGAGAAAATTCACTCTTGCCATGGCGACACTTCAAAGAACCATTGAAATCGGACCCGATTACGGCCGGGCCTATTATACTCTCGGTTCGATCTACAGTAAACTGGGTGTTTTTGACCTGGCCTTGGATAATTTCCTGTTAGCTATCAGGCATAAAGGTGATCCTAACAGTTATAATGAAGCTGGGTATATTCTTTTGATTTTCGGTGACTATGAAAAAGCTATAATTAAGTTTATGGAATCAATTGAATCAGGGCATTACCCGTTTATAGCTTATTACCATTTAGGTATTCTCGAGAAGATACGCGGTAACGTAAAAGAAGCCTTTATCTATTTTAATCAGGCTTTAAGTTCCATAACGCGATACGTAATTCAAGATCCGAATAATGTTCACCTTTTAGGATACAAAGCCTTGATTTGTGCTGTTCTAAATCGACGCGAGGAAGCGCTTGTTATCATCGACAAGCTGTTACCCGAGATTATAGACAGCGGTGAGGTTTTACTATCGATAGCCCGCTCCTATGCTCTGCTTGGGGATTTGGAATCTGCCGGTGAGATAAACGATATTGCCATAAATAAGGTGGCCGGACCGACTCAAAAAGAACTGGCCGTAGACCCCCACTTTAAAGAAATGTATAATGAGAGCAAGAGAAATAATTCATAAAATTACAACTTGATATTATTTCCCTGCTAAAAACAAGCGGGTTTGTTTAAATTTTCTAAAACTTCAACGTTCTCCTGACAGCTGTTACAAATTTATCGGTGTCTACGAAGAAACGCTCTGATTTAAGAGGACGTAGGTGAAGTGAGGGTCAAGATTAATATTGTAAAATTATAACAAATTATCTTTGCTCCCCCGGGTGGATGATATTCGCAACTTTCTGGTATATATAAATAAAATAATCTTTAATGGATTTTTATTATGCAACTTTGATACAACTTCACCGATGAAATACCTTTCCCTTCGCTACCCGGCTGAACTTCAATGAGTTACGAAACACCAAACATCTCGATAATGTAAAAACACTTGTTATAAAATACATTTCAGACTATATTAAATATAATTTATTTAGTTTAAGTACGGATTTAGCTATAGCTTACGTATCTTAAGAGCATACCCGAGACATCTCGGTTTGGGCAAGGTTTAATATTTTAAATTGTAGTTATAATTTTTTTTCTACTTTTGACTTTTTTTGTTCTTATCAGGAGGGTGTATGTTCAAGGGTGTGGTTAGAAGGGTTTATCTAACTCTCATAATTATTTTATTATCATCGTTGCAGGTACTGGCCGGTGCGAATCCCGACCGGATCAAACAATATAATTTCACGGTTCATGACAAGGCATCTTCGGCGCAGGCTTCATTGCCGGATGAAAATACCGTTGGCGCGGCGGGAAAACAAAATCAGCCGGTATCCCTCGGTATCGCCGGCGGTGACGGCCATACCCCCGGCGCGCTGGTGGGACATACCTGGTATGAATATCAGCAAAATTCCACTATGGGTCGTTTAATAGACTGGCGGCTGCCCAATCCGCAAGTTCACATGGCTTATACCCGCATGCTGACTCTGGGCGGGTTTCGAACGGTGGCGTACAACGTTTATGATCCCGAAAGCGGCACCTGGCCGCTGACTGTCGATGTCGGCTGCAATGTTTACGACGAAGCGCAGGGGACGGCATACTCGGCCAATATCGATGTCACCCCGGCCGGGGCGGCGGTGGTAGCGGGGACTGTCCGCCTGACAGATAATATAGAGGACCCCTACCGGACCCAACTTTTTTTGGATACCACCGCGTCGTCCGGAACCTACTGTGGTTTTATGAGCCACCGCATATCGGATTCCTTGAACAATATCGGAACTGTTGAAAACGCCCCCATGATCTGGCCAAAGCTGGAGTATCATGTTTACGGCGATGATACCTGTTTTTACGCCCTGACCTGTGAGATGGCCGATTATGATATTCGTACCATGACCCTGTTTCGCCATTCTGGTTCAAACCTCGACGGCACCTGGGAAGCTCATGTGATTGATACGATTTTTTTCCCGCTTCATGACATAACTGCCTCACGGATTTCCGGAAAAGTTGCCTGTTGCTGGCTGGAGCAGGTACCGGGGGATTCTTATGATGACCTTGATGTCTGGTACCTGATTTCAAGTGATATGGGTGCGACCTGGAATCAAAACAGTAAAGTGAACGTCACCAATTACCAATCCGGTGTGCCCGGTTACCGAGCCTGGTTGGAATTGTCCTGTCTTTTCGATACCGACGATCATCTTCATATCCTTTGGAATGCAAACGTCTATGACGGTGTATCCGCCTCGGGAAGGGAATGCCGTATTTTTCACTGGGCGGGGCATACCGATGTCATTACCTCGGTTCATGACGCGGAATGGGACTCGCATGATAATTGTGGTACTGGAGGGAGGAATGTATTAAATACAGCCAAAGTAAATATATCAGAATGTAATGGTCGCTTATATGCTGTATGGATTCAATTTGGCAACGGTTATACCGGTGATACTTCCGATTGCGCCAACTTGAATGTATACAGCACCGCTTACTCCGCCAACGCTGATATTTATCTATCGGTTTCGGCCGACCTTGACGGTTCAACCTGGGATGCGGCTCGTAACATCACCAATACCAAAAGCCCTGGTTGCGATACGACTGCCGGCAATGAATGCCGCAATGAACGGTGGCCGTCGGTTTCGCGCTACGGCATGGACGTCACCGAAGGCGGCTTTGGCGCGCTCATCTGGGATAACGATGCCCTCACGGTTGACCCGTCACAACCCCCGGATAGCCCCTATACCGGCAACTACTACCTTGATGTCATGTATGTAAACGATGTCTCTCCAGGCTCGTCTATCCAGGATCCGAGTTCACCGGCTTACTTCGTGCCCGTCAAATGGTTCCGCCTGCCCTGTGTGGAACCGGTATTTGAAGCCGAGCTGGTTCTGACTCCGGATTCCATCATATACCCGGAATATACCCAGCACGGGGTGGAGAAAGAATATACCGTATATGTGGAAAACATCGGTACACTCAATCTGAACGTCGATTCCATCAAAACCCTCACCTATACCCAAACCGGATTAGACTGGCTGGAAATCGATAAAACGAACATGAGTATTCCCTCTGGTTCGCCGGACAATATCGATTCCCTGAAAGTAACCCTTAATAAAGACGGAGTCATAAATAATCCCGGCAGTATCGTTTTCCTGCGGGGTATCGTTCGTTTTTACTGGGACCGGGTGACGGCGTACGACTCCACCGACCTGCAGATAAAATACTTTGTGGCTGACACTATTGCCGGGCTGGCCTGGGATACGGTTTCGACCAACTTTATCAGTCTGGTGATGTCATCGCATGGCAATATGGGTTTCGGTTCGCTGGGGAAAGTCAATATGGATTTTTACAATGCCCCGATGGAGTGCGACAATATCGAGCCGGACACCATGCCGGGCAGCGCCGACGTTTACCTCCACGATGCCTCGCCGATTATATTAAGGGCATCAATCTCCGGCGGCGATACGACCGTCCAGGCCAGCTGGGCGATGTTCGATTATAATTTCGTGACGCCGAACAGTTTCCGACCGGTGACCGGTAAAATGCCGCCTTCGCCGTATGATAACGAGATTTATGAGAGCTATATGACGGGGACATTTGTGACTTCCGATTCGACGCTGGCGGTTGAAAAGACTTATTTCGCCCCTAAAGAAGACGTATCGTTCATTATCCAGCTGATGCGGGTATATTCATACGACGAGCTGCCGCACAACAGCCTGGTTATCGGGGAGGCGTTCGACTGGGATATTCCCTCCGATTCCGGCTGGAAAAACAGTTCCGGCACGGATGCCGGCAGCGACCTGGTTTACCAGCGGGGGGGCGAATGGAACGAGCCCAACGGCGATGCTCTGGAATGCCAGGACAACGATACGCGCTTTGGCGGGGCGGTGAGAATCGGTTATTATACCAACCACGAGTTCAATGCCGACAGCACCGTCCTGCACGATGAGCCGATATTCGGTGGTTATGCTGATTTCAATCAGTATTATGTTTATCCCAACGCCCGTTTTGATCCCAATGAACTATATTACAACATGAAAACCCGGCCCGGCCTGTCCGCGCAGTCCTCGTATTATGTCGAGGACCAGCATATCGTGTTGACTTATTTTGACGACTACTTCCTCGACCTGCCTGATACGCTTTATATCTGGACCGCCCTCGCTACCGTGCAGAACGCCGCCGCCGGCGTCAACGACCTGCTCGCGATCGTCGATGACGCCCGGAACTGGTTCGACTCCAACCGGTATCTTTTAACCGGCAACCTGTGTAACGTCTATTGCGGCGATTTGGATAAGAGCGGTAAAGTCAATCTTGCCGATATCACGAGATTTATGGCCTATCTTTATTACCTCGGGGGTTCGGCTCCGGACCCGCTCTGCAGCGCTGATATGGATGGCCTTGAAGGTGTGACTAATAACGATATATGCGCCCTGATCGATAACTTATATCTCTCGCGTGAACCGTTGGACTGTAACGCCAGGGCTGATACTTCTTTTCCGATTTCCGTTTCGGATTCCGTTATCATCAAGAATAATATTGTCGCCGCGAACAGCTCCGATTGGGGAGTGGAAATCTGGTACGCCG
>JAFGNW010000223.1 GCA_016926795.1 Candidatus Zixiibacteriota bacterium | reverse complement strand
ATTGAAAGGCTTATGAGAATATTCTTTACTATTTTTTTTAGAAAGTGCATTTATTTGTGTTTTGTTTTTTTATATTAAACAAAGATAGACTGCACATTATTTTATGTCAAGTTTATGTAGGTAATCGTGTTTCGGGTTTCTCACTGCGCTTCGCTTCGTTCGGGACCCGACCTCCCTGATCTGTCAGGTAGGGAATTCTGACAGCGTCTATGAATTGCCTTAGGGCTCATAAAAATATCTGCCTTTTTTAAGTCGGGTTCGGAAGTAAAAAGGTTTCCGGCAAGCTTGCAGCAAAGAAAACCGGTTTTTAGCTATCTTACTTTCGGCGTTAATCCGGTTTTCTTTTCGACTAAGTCTCCAAATTCTATTTAATCGAAGAGTCCGATGATTGCCTTTTTTTATTACTTGTAACTGTCCGGGAAGATATTTACTTTTACAATTGATATGAAACATTTTTCATAATTTACCGTATAGAACATATTTGACATCATAAGGTTATAATATGTTTAACTGGTTGTTTCATAAGGAGATACAACGACCCGGGGGCACCCGGTTATGTCAGTAAAATATTCCATAAAAATCTGCAGGCTGACTGAATGAGTGGAATAAAAATATCCAGGTCTTAACATCGGTTTAATAAAAGCTCGTAGGAGTAACATCATGTCCTTCCGTTTTTTGAATTTTGCCATCCGTTCTTTTAAAAGACAAAAATTGTACACAGCGATCACCGTTATCGGGTTGTCTCTTGCCTTAGGGTCAAGTTTACTTATCCTGTCTTATGTCAACTATGAATTGAGTTTCGAAAAGTGTCACGACAAAGCAGATCGAATATATCGCATCGGCGGCACCTGGCAGCAAGATGATTTTATCATCTATTTGAAGGCGGTGATGTATCCGCTGGGTCCGGAAATGAAAGAGGTTTTATCGGAGGTTGAGGAACAAGTGCGTTTTTGTCAACTCAAAAATGTAATTGTTAAGACCGACCACGGCTGCGAGTTAAAAGGATCCAAATTTTTATTGGCTGATCCGGAAATATTCGAAGTTTTTACCATTCCGCTCATCCAGGGCTCTGCCCAAACAGCATTAAGTCAGCCGCTATCAGTGGTAATCTCCAGGAAAATAAGTAAAAATCTATTCGGAGAGAGCGACCCGCTGGGAAAGACAATTACAATTCGTGATTCAATTTTACTCACTGTCACCGGAGTAATGTCCGATATACCGCTCAATACTCAAATTCACACTGATTTCCTGGCTTCATTTGCTACTTTAAAAACACTGGGAGCAGATCTGGATTCATGGGGTAATGCACATTCTCGTGATGCCTACACCTATATTCTGTTGGTTGAAGGAGCAAATCCGGATAAGGTCGATGAAAAACTGCCGGGCCTTCTGGCCGTTCCGCTAGGTGAAAACGCTAATAACTATACGTTGCATCTACAGCCCCTGAGAGATATATACTTCCATTCAACGCTCGGAGATGACCTCGGGCCTACCGGTTCGTTGACTGATATTTATCTTTTAATAGGGATTAGTCTCCTGATAATGTTTATGGCCTGCTTCAACTATGTCAATTTGTCCACAGCCCGTATTTTTCACAGATACCTTGAGATATTTGTACGAACTGCTGTGGGGGCTAATCGGCGTCAATTGCTCGTACAATTTCTTGCTGAGTCAGTTCTACTTGTAGGCATCTCAATGGTTCTCGGTCTGGCCATCTATGAAATTTCAATCCCTTATCTGGAAGCATATATCGGCCAAAGTCTGGACATCGGTCTGAAGAATAATGTCTTCATCTGGCTGGCTGCACCAATACTCGTTTTCTCGGTCGGAGTTTTAGCCGGAAGCTACCCTGCCGTGGTTCTATCCCGTTTAGGTTCGAAAGGCTTTATTCGGAATCATCCACCCTCCGTCTCGGGGAAATCCAAATTAAGGCGCGCTATAATAGTTATCCAGGCCGGTATTGCGATTTGCTTGATTGGATTTACAGTAGGTATTCAGCGGCAATTAGACCTTGCCGGGACCATGGATTTAGGTTTTAATCCCGACAATATACGGTTGTTTGAATTTGACCGGGGTGCTACTCAGGCTCAAAAGGAAATACTGAAGCGAGAATATCAAGGACTGGGATTGACAGAAGCGACTTTGGCGGCAAGTGCTCCGGGTGAAAGTGTATTCCGAGGTATGTGTGTCCATCTCAAAGGAGAGGATAAAAGTAATATTATATTTCTCAATACCTTTACGGGTGATGCCGACTTCTGTTCTACTTTTAGCTTAAGACTGAAATCAGGACGCTGGTTATCAGATGAGACCGCTGTCGATATTCCCGGAGCAGTACTCATTAATGAAACGACCGCTGAATTACTCGGTCTGGAAGACCCGATTGGCGCGGAACTTATATCAACCGGTAAAGAATCATATACCGTCATCGGCGTAGTAGAAGACTTCCTTGCTCTTTCCCTTCACAGCAAGGTAATGCCCAGCATAATTACTGGCAGTTTAAAATCCGGAGAGCTTCTGGCTGTGCGACTGCCTGAAGACGGGCAAGGGATTATGATGCAGAAAATGCAGGATACCTGGAAAGAAATTTTCCCCGACTCTCCTTTCGAAAGTCGTCTTTTAAACGACGTGATGGCTGATTGTTATTCCAAAGAACAGAAGTTAATGTCACTATTTTCCGTTTCCTCCGGATTATCTATTTTTATCGCTTGCCTTGGTCTGTTTGGTCTGGTTACTTTCATGGTGGAAAGACGAATCAAGGAAATCGGCATACGCAAGTGTATCGGGGCAACAGTGATTTCAATTGTCAGCCTTATTACAAGTGAGTTTATACTACTCATCATGATTGCCGGTGTGATTGCATGGCCTGTTACCAAATACGCAGTGAATCGATGGCTGGAAAATTTTATATATAGAATAGAATACGGCTGGTTCACATTTGTTCTGGTTGTGCTTGCAATTCTGATCCTGTTTCTCAGTACGGTCAGCATACAAGTTATCAAAGCTGCAACAACTAACCCGGTTGACGTTCTACGATGTGAGTAAGTTAGCTTGACCGGAAATCCGGGTCATTTATCTCCGCTTTTCCGGGAATAAAAGAATGTCGAAACCGACCCGATGGCGCGTAAAAAAACCCGCCTCGTTAAAGACGGGTTTTGGATTCGAAGAGCGTCAGGCAAGTCGCCCGACACCACAGGTTTATTCTAATACCATTTCGGGACAAATTTGTAGCCGTAGCTCAGGACGCCGTGGTGACTTTCGGTTTGGATGCGCCGGAACTCAATCCGGATTTCCATCCCGATTTTGACCTCGTTGACGTCACAGTCGGCCACTTGCGCCATCAGGCGGGTGCCGTCGGTAAGCTCGGCAATCGCCAGGGCGTACGGGGCGTTATCAGCCCACATCCCGGGGGCGGTACGGATTACGGTATAGGTGACAATCTTACCGGTATCGGGCAGAACCACCTTTTCCTGCACGGTGTCACTGGTTTCCGGGTCCACCGCGCGTGGCGGGAAATAAGTCTTGCCGCTCTTTTTGAATTTCGAAGCCTCCAGCCGGTAACGCTGGGGGTATTCGCGCCAGTTACGGGAGCTGAACATCGTCATCACGTCACCTCCAATATATGCACTACCGAAGACGCGCCGGAGCCACCCATATTCTGGGTCATCCCGATTTTGGGCGAGCCGGGCATCTGGCGGCCGTTTTCCGCCTGTCCGGTCAGTTGTTTGTAAACCTCGACAACCTGGGCCACCCCGGTAGCACCGACCGGGTGCCCCTTGGACTTGAGACCGCCGGAGGTATTGACCGGGAACTTGCCGTCGAGCGCCGTCTCCCCGGCCAGGATAGCCGGCCCGGCCTTGCCCTTTTCGTATATACCGAGCGACTCGAGAACGACCAGTTCGGCAATCGTGAAGCAGTCGTGGACCTCGGCGAACTGAACATCCTTGATGGTCTTGCCGGCCATCTTGAAAGCCCTTTCGGCCGCGATGGTAGCCGCCTTAATAGCGGTCATATCCGCCCGCTGGGCGAGCTGGATAGTATCGGTGCCGACCCCGGAGCCGAGTACTTTGATATACGGCTTGCCGAGTTTTTTGGCGATTTCCTCGGTGGTGACAATCACCGCCGCGGCGCCGTCGGTAATCGGCGAGCAATCGAGGATGTGAAGCGGGTCGGCAATCATGACCGATTTTTCGACCCCTTCCATCGTAATTTCAAACGGATATTGCGCCACGGGATTTTTGGCACCGTTTTTATGGTTTTTCACCGCGATAGCTGAAAGCATCTCGCGGGTGGTGCCGTATTTGGCCATATGGGCGGTCGCCATGAGGGCGTACAGCCCCGGGAAAGTGGCCCCGTTAAAAACTTCATATTCCTGGTCGGCGGCCATCGCCAGGGCGGCGGTGGCGTCATCGCCGGAACAGTCGGTCATTTTCTCCACCCCGGAGGCCATGACGATATCGGAGAAGCCGCCGGCGACTTCAAGAAAAGCCAGGCGGAAGGCCATCCCGCCGGAGGCGCAGGCTGATTCGACCCGCATAGCGGGCAAGCCCGGCATGCCCAGATAATCAGCCATCAGGGCGCCGAGATGTTCCTGGCTGACAAACGGCCCACTGGCCATACAGCCGACATATAACGAATCGAGGTGGTCAACACCCGAGTTTTTGACAGCTTCCAATGCGGCATCGACAAACAGGCCGCGAAGCGACTTGCGCCAGACCTCGCCCCATTTGCTCATACCGACACCAACTACACAAACGTTTCTCATGTTGCCTCACCTCCTCAATCGTTCATTTTGATTTTATGGCGGAATTTGGCATAGGTACCGTAATCGACATAAATCAAATTTTCGTCTAAGAGTTTGTGGGTTTTAACGGCCAGGTCGCGAACCTCGTCGATACGCTCGGTGACTTTCCAGATGAAACTGTCCGAGCCCGCCCCGGAGCCATAGGAGCACATGAAAATCAAATCACCCGGTTTGGCGACATCGAGCGTGGCAGTCAAGCCGATGGGTGACGCCCCGGAATAGGTATTGCCCAGACGCGGCGCCAGCCAGCCCGGGTCAATCTGTTCCTGGGTAAAACCGAGTTCTTTGGCCACCCGTTGGGGGAATTTACCATTGGGTTGGTGAAACACGGCATAGGCGAAATCCGAGGGCTTCTTGCCGGATTTTTTCAGGATGGCGTTCGAGGCGCCCTTGGTGGTGGCGAAATAAGCTTCCTCGCCGGTGAACCGACCGCCGTGCTGCGGGTAGAACTGGTGTTCGCGCCGCCAGAAATCCGGCATGTCGGTCATATATGAATGAGTGAACAAACAGTCCGCGATAAGATTATCCTTGCCCATAATAAAGGCGCCGGCCCCGGCCGCGGCGGAGAATTCCAAGGCGTCCGAAGGCGCGCCCTGCGAAGTATCGGCGGCGATCGCCAGGGCATATTTCATATTGCCGGAGTCGACATGGCTCAGCGCCACGAACATCGCCTCTGACCCGGCTTTACAGGCAAACTCAAAATCGGCGCAATGAATATCGGGCGTCGCCCCAATCGCTTCCGCAACGGTGGTGCCCGAGGGTTTCACGGCATAGGGATGGGATTCCGAGCCGATATATATAGCGCCGATATCAGCCGGGTTTACGCCACCCGAACGCTTCAGAGCGTTTTTGGCGGCCTCGACCGCCAGTGTAATCGTATCCATATCCGGCGGGGGAACCGATTTCTCGCGAAGCATAAGGCCTTTTTTATAACTGGGAGCGTCCGCCCCCCATACCTTGGCAATCTCTTCGACTTTGATTCGATGCCGGGGTAGGTGGGCTCCATAGCCAACAATTCCTGCCATAGGTAGTTCCTCGATGTTAAAAGTTTATCATTAAAATTATATTTTCCGGTCAGCAATTTAACCTTAAAACGGCCTTTATTATAACGCCCCGAACGCCTTAACACAAGCCCCCACGGATGTTTTTTTAGTTTATACGCCTAAAATCGTTTCCCGGTTAAAATCGGGCTGCCTCGATGCCGATAATTAATATATTATGAAAAAAACCTTAATTATCATTGTCTTAGGGCTGATTCTCCGGGCTCTTCCGGCAACCGCCGAACCCGGAGTGGAACTGGATAGTAACACCGCTTTCTACGAGGGGGAATTCTATAACTACGTCATTCCCGCCCCCAATAACTTTAAAATGTTAACCGTCGAGGCCCAGCGGGACGGCTATTCTTTCGCCTTTATCCCCCAGTCTGACAGCTACGACAGCGCCGCTGTGCTCATCGGGGTGCACATATACAAAATCCGGGGTATGACCTTTTTAGAAGCCCTCGAGGCCGACACCGGCAACATCCGGGGGTATTTCGGGGCCGACCTGATTATATACCCGGTGGACTCGATTTTTAACGCCACCGGCGACCGGCTTACCGGCTTTTACTTAAACAAGAAAAAAGAATTCATCCCGAACGTCATGCTGTCATATTATGACGGGCAGTCGGAACTGATTATTTTCGAACTGGTGATTTCGGAAAAAATCACGCGGGTCAGGGCCGAGGATATTTATATCAATTGCATCGGCAATTTCAAAGCCCTGCACAAAGGCGAGCTGGGCGCGAGGTAGGGTTAAAGAAACGGCAGATGAGGACATCTGCCGGGCACAGAGCAAAATTTTTCAAATAAAGCTTTAATAAAGTCATCCTGAGCGGCGTCGAAGGATGTTTTTTTTAATATAGATTCCCCCGGCTAAAGCCGGGGTTCTATTGGCTTACGCCAAGTCGCTTCGCGACTCTGTTACAACTCCTGACGGAGTTGTCCT
>JAFGNW010000222.1 GCA_016926795.1 Candidatus Zixiibacteriota bacterium | reverse complement strand
TCGACCTGCTTAAAAACGACCGCGCTATTAACAAAAACATAACCCACTGGAAATCCATTTCCGCCCGAGCACCCAAATACGTCGATTTCCCCGATTACCTCGATATAAGATTAACGGCTACCCTGAAAAAGAAAGGCATCGAACAGCTTTATACCCATCAGCTGGAAACGATCGAGGCGGTCCGAGAAAGTCATGACACGGTCGTGGTCACCCCCACCGCCTCGGGCAAGACGCTGTGTTATAACATCCCGGTCATAAGCGAGATTCTGAAAAACCCCAGCGCTCGCGCCCTGTACCTCTTCCCCACCAAGGCTCTCTCGCAGGACCAGCTCAGCGAGCTTTATGATTTGGTGCAGAAGCTCGATGTCGATATAAAAACCTACACTTTCGACGGCGACACGCCGCAAACCGCCCGCCGGGCTATCCGGGCCGCCGGACATATCGTTATATCCAATCCGGACATGCTTCACGCCGGGATTTTACCCCACCATACTAAATGGATCAAGCTGTTCGAAAACCTCAAGTATGTCGTTATTGACGAGGTTCATCATTACCGGGGCATTTTCGGCTCGCACCTGGCCAACGTGATAAAACGCCTGCGGCGGATTTGCCGATTCTACGGCTCCGACCCTATTTTTATCTGCTGTTCGGCGACTATCGCCAACCCCAACGAACTGGCCGGACGTATTATCGGCCGACCGGTCAAACTGGTGGACAACAACGGCGCCCCCTCGGGTGAAAAACATTTCCTGTTGTACAATCCTCCGCTTATCAACAAACAGCTGGGTATCCGTAAATCGGCCCTTAACGAATCCGCCCGGCTGGCGGCCATGTTTTTGAAAGAAAGAATCCAGACCATCGTGTTCGCTCATTTTCGTTTATACGTGGAAGTTCTCCTGACCTACCTGCAACGTGAATTGAAAGGGGATTTCGGCAAGGGTATAAAAGTCGCCGGCTACCGGGGCGGTTATTTGCCCAACGAACGGCGGCGAATCGAACGCGCCCTGCGCGACGGCTCCATAACCGGGGTTGTCTCCACCAACGCCCTCGAGCTGGGCATCGATATCGGGTCGCTCGATGTCTCCATCATTGTCGGCTACCCCGGCTCCATCGCCTCGCTCTGGCAGCAGGCCGGGCGGGCCGGAAGGACCCGCAGCAACTCGCTCACCATCATGGTGGCCAATTCCTCGGCCATCAATCAGTTTTTGTGCGCCGAGCCGAAGTACATTTTCGACCGCACCCCCGAAGCCGGCATTATCGACCCTGACAATCTGATTATCCGCACCAATCACCTCAAATGCGCCACCTTCGAGTTGCCCTTCGACGAAAACGAATTCCAGGACGACATATCTACCGGCAAAATTCTCGATTACCTCGCCGGGGAAAACATCCTGCGCAAATCCGCCGACCGCTACCACTGGTCCTCGGAAATTTACCCCGCCCAGCAAATCTCCCTGCGTTCGGCCTCGCCGGACAATTTTGTCATCCTGAACGAAACCCGGCATTCCGAAGTCATCGGCGAGGTGGATTATTACTCCGCCCCGATATTTTTGCACCCCGAAGCTATCTACCTCCATGCCGCCAACCAGTACCAGGTCACCAAACTCGACTGGGAGGGCAAGAAAGCCTATGTCAAAGAAGTCGAGGTCGATTATTACACCGACGCCGAGACCAAAACTGACCTGAAAGTTTTGAACGTCAACCAGGAACACACCACTATGGACGATTCCCGGATGCAGAGCGGCGAGGTTTCGGTCACCAGCGTGACGGTACTTTTCAAAAAGATAAAGTTCCAGACCCATGAAAACGTCGGCTCCGGCCAACTGCAACTTCCGGAACTGGAGATGCACACCAGCGCTTTCTGGTACACCTTCCCCGGTGATATCGCCTACAAAGTCAAGCTGGAAGGTGAGCAATTCGGCGGCTCACTGCGCGGGCTGGCCAATATCCTGGGCAAAATCGCTCCCCTCTGGGTGATGTGCGACACCCGCGATTTGCGTTCAATCTCGCAGGTGCGGGCGCCTTTCACCGAACGGCCGACTATTTACATTTACGAGAACATCCCCGGCGGGGTGGGACTTTCTGAAAAGCTGTACGCCGAATCGGACAAACTGTTCGAGGCTTCGCTGCAGCACATCCGGAAGTGCCCCTGTGCCGACGGCTGCCCGACCTGCATCGGCCCCCCGCTGGAAGTCGGCGACGGCGGCAAGGAGGGCGTGATTAAATTGTTGGAATACATGCTGGCCTTAGCCCCGGTATAAGGTTGATTGTTGGATTTGTTAGCCCCCCTTACATAATTTATCCTCGTTCCCACGCTCCGCGTTGGAACGCAATCCCCGACGCTCCGCGTCGATTTTAAAGCCGATCATCTTCTTTCGCTGAAACATAATTATACTCGCAATAAAGATATAAATATCCGTAAATGCGGTCAAGGAATAAAAGATGTCGAAACCGCCAGGGTTTCGACCTGTCTGGTCTGTGGGAAGGCAGGTCGAAATGTCGCAGACTTTTGACAAAATGAAACTGTCAGGTCACACTCGTCCTCCATGGCGGACGACCAGGACCTTACGGAACTATTAAAATCTTAGATCATAAGATCAACGCATATATAAATAGATTCCCCCGGCTAAAGCCGGGGTTCTTACTTTTACAGACCTGCGGTCTGACCTGCTATTCGCTACGTCGCTTAGCTCG
>JAFGNW010000025.1 GCA_016926795.1 Candidatus Zixiibacteriota bacterium | reverse complement strand
CGAAGGATCTGCCGAGCACAATGATATGGAAGACCCCTACCCGATTATCTTCAGCCGGGCGTATTTGGCCATGATTTTCTTGATGCCCACCCCGGTGAACATAACCTCCAGCCGCAGCGATTCCCCCATTCCCTCCACCTTGACAATCTTTCCCCGCCCGAAAGTCGGGTGCTGGACAATCCGCCCCGTCCGCATTATCTCGTCCTCCTCGTACTCGTAATGCACGCCCCGGGGCATCTTTATTTCCGGGCCGGTGGCGACCGTGTGTTCCGGGGCGTAAACCCGGCGGGTGCGAAGGTCCCTCACCTCGAGCAAGTCCTCATCGATTTCACGGATAAACCGCGACGGCAGCGACTCCACCTCGCCGAACCGGAACCGGGTGGTGGCGCAGGCCAGGAACAGCCGCTTGCGGGCGCGCGTCGCCGCCACATAAAACAACCGCCGCTCCTCCTCCAGCTCGCCCGGCTCCGTCATCGCCCGCTGCAGGGGGAACAGCCCCTCCTCCAGCCCGACAATATACACGTTGTCGAACTCCAGCCCCTTGGCGGTGTGGATGGTCATCATCGTCAGCTTGTCCTCGATTTCCCGATACTGGTCGATACCGGTGAACAGCGAAATCTCGGCCAGGTAATTATCCAGAAAGGGTTCATCGCTGGTGCGCGCGAACTCGGCCGTACCTTCGATAAAGGCCTCGATATTCTCCAGCCGCATCTGACCGGTGGCCTCGTCTTCCTCGCGAAGGACGTTCACCAGCTGCAACTCTTCTACCAAATCCTGGGTCAGGATATCCACCGCCAGCGTCTCTTTTTTCTCGCGGTATTTTTCGATAAGCGCGATAAACGGTTCCAGCCGTTTATATTTTACGGCCAGCTCCGGGAAGGTGTCACCTTTCAGTACGACTTCGTACATAGAGGTATTTTCCCTCAAGGCCAGGATTTTTATTTCCTCCACTGTCTTGCCGCCGATACCCCGTTTGGGATAGTTTATCACCCGCTCGAACGAAATATCGTCTTTAATGTTAGCAATCAGCCGCAGGTAAGCGGTCAGGTCCTTGATTTCCTTGCGCTCGTAAAACGATATCCCTCCCACAATCTGGTAGGGGATGTTCTGCCGGCGCAGCTGTTCCTCGAACGGCCGCGACTGGGCGTTAGTGCGGTAGAGGATGACCGTCTCCTTCAAATCATGGCCGTTGTGATTGTAATCGATCGTCTCGATAACCCGGACGGCTTCTTCCTCGGCCGAGTCCACCATCAGCAGCTTGACGCTCTCGCCGCCCTCGACATCGGTCCAGAGGGTTTTCTCCTTGCGCTGGGCATTGTTCTTGATAACCGACGAAGCCGCTCGGAGTATCAGGGCGGTGGAACGGTAGTTGCGTTCCAGCTTGATTACTTTCGCGCCGGGGAAATCTTTTTCGAAATTGAGAATATTGTTGATATCCGCCCCGCGCCAGCCGTAGATGGACTGGTCCTCGTCGCCGACCACACAGATATTGTTGTGTTCGCCGAGCAGGTATTTCAATAAAAGGTACTGGACATGGTTGGTGTCCTGGTACTCGTCGACCAGCAGGTACTTGAACCGCAGGCGGTATTTCTCGCCGATTTCGGTAACGTCCCTTAGCAGCACCACAGCGTTGAAAAGCAGGTCGTCGAAATCCATACTGTTGAACTTGCGCAGATGGTTCTGGTAGCGGGTGTAAATTTCGGCGGTGCGGGTCTCGAAATATCCCGCGGCCCGTTCGGCGAATTTTTCGGCGTTGATAAGATGATTCTTGGCGTCGGAAATTTTCCGCCGCTGCGCCCGCGCCGGGAACTGCTTCTCGGTAAAGCCCAGCTCCTTGATGCAGTTTTTTACCAGCGCCACCGAATCCATATCGTCGAAAATGGTGTAGTTGCCATCGAACCCAATATGCTTAGCTTCGTAACGAAGCAGCCTCGCGCAGAAAGAATGGAAAGTGGCGACGTGCATCTCGGGAATCTCGCCGCCGAGAAGTTCCGCGACCCGATTTTTCATCTCGCCGGCCGCCTTGTTGGTGAAAGTCACCGCCAGGATCTCGTACGGCCGGGCCAGCCGCTGATGTAAGATATAAGCCAGCCGCCGGGTCAACACCCGGGTCTTGCCCGAGCCGGCCCCGGCGATAACCAGCAGCGGTCCCTCGGTGGCGGTGACCGCCGCAAGCTGGGCATTGTTTAAATCTTTTAAAAGACGGTTGGACATATCGAAGTTGAATATACCGGCTGTTTTTCCAAAAGCAAAGACTTACCCGTTTTGTATTAAAAATTAGGGGAAAGTCACCCATTCAATAAAAAAAGCCTCAGGATGAGGCTTTTCTCGATTTTCAATCTATCAAAATTATTTGAACGACTTGATCGCTTCCTCGCGACTGTCGAAATGCTCAAAAACCGTAATGAGGCGGGTGATAGTCAGCACCGATTCGATCTTGGTAATATTGGTCAGCACCAGCCGGCCGCCGGAATTCTTGACGGTCGTAAAAGCCGATATCAACATCCCCAGCCCGATCGAGTTCATCCAGTCCACTTTGGCTAAATCAATCACGAAATTTTTCTTATTCTGAGTGATATACTCGTGTATCTTACCGTGAAACATGGTCGTCTCCTCACCGCCCATAATCTTCCCGGAAACGTCCAGAATCACAATATCATCCTGTACTAAATCATCGAACTTCATTCAACCTATCCTCTCAAAAAAAGTTATATTCAAAATAAAACGAAATAACGGCCAAAATCCTTTGAAAAGAATCAAACTGATTAACTTCGCATTCGAAAAATACGTCCTGGAGGCGAAAAAGCAAGCTATTTTTCCGCCTCAAAAGCCTTCAGGAAAAACCGTATAAGTTGTTTTCAGCCGGGAATTTCAGAAGATTTATATTGTTTCGGGACGACCGGCCGGTTATAATCACCCCGAAGATACAGTTATGATTGAATTCTTTCAAAGCGGCGTAGAGACCTACTGGTGGCTGCCGGTTGTGGTGGCGTTCGGAATTTCGGCCCTTACCTCGACCGGCGGCATTTCTGGGGCCTTTGTCCTTTTGCCGTTCCAGGTCAGCGTGCTCGGCTTTACCGGCCCGGCCGTTAGCCCCACCAACCTGATTTATAACATTGTCGCTATCCCCTCGGGAGTGTGGCGCTATCACAAAGAAAAGCGGATGGTCTGGCCGCTGGCCTGGGTGACTATAATCGGTACCCTGCCGGGGGTGTTTATCGGGGCGCTAGTCCGCATCAAATACCTGCCCGACCCGGTTTCCTTCAAATTCTTCGCCGGGCTGGTGCTTTTATATTTAGGCGTGCGGCTGATTCTGGATTTAATCAAAAGGGGCAAGCCCCAGACAAAAACAAAGATTGTCAATTTCGATGTAAAACCCCTCGAATTTAATTTCAAACGCATCGGCTTTGAATTCAACGGCCGGGCCTATTACGCCGGGACCCTGCCGCTGGCGGCGCTGAGTTTTGTCGTCGGTATTATCGGCGGCACCTACGGTATCGGCGGGGGAGCCATTATCGCCCCCTTTTTCGTGGCGGTATTCGGCCTGCCGGTGTACACCGTGGCCGGGGCGGCGCTACTGGGAACTTTCATAACCTCGGTCGCTGGAGTATTGTTTTACACCGTCATCGCCCCCTTCTATGCCGACACCGGGCTGGCCATCACCCCCGACTGGCTGCTGGGGCTGATGTTCGGGCTGGGCGGTGCGGCCGGGATCTATCTCGGCGCCCGGATGCAGAAATTTATCAAAGAAAACTTTATTAAACTCCTGCTGGTGATTATAATTCTGTTCGTGGCGGGAAAATATATCGTAGGCTTTTTCGCCTGACCGGCCAGCCGGAGTGCATAAGCCGTCAGGTCACACCTCGTCTCCGACGAGTCAAGACCTGACGGAACATTTTTAAGATTGTGTCAGTTCCTGCTCGCCACAGGCGAGTGTGAACTGACACCATATAAACGTCGCTCGCCGTCAGGTCTCAATCCCCCGCCAGGGCGGGGAATAAAGACCTGACGAAACCGGAACAAGAATTTTTTAGTCATGCTGAGCGGAGTCGAAGCATGAGCAGAGTCGAAGTATGACCTTTGGAACAGTCACATTTCGACTCCGCTCAATGTGACTTGTGCATGGCAGCTTCTGTAGGTCGAAACCCTTGTGGTTTCGACAAAAAAAGTCGAAAGTACAAGACTTTCGACCTACAACTGACTATGAACGAGGAACCGATATGAACACCACCGTGATTTTCGATATGGGCAACGTTATTCTTCCGTTCGACCCCGTCAAACCCTGCGCCATCCTGGGACGGCTCGCGAGGAAAATCCCGGAAGAAGTTTATGACCTCATCTATGACAGCCAACTCGAGTACGATTTCGAGAAGGGCGTTATCGACGGCGCTCGGTTCGCCGAAGGCTGCCGGAAAGCGTTGGGGATTGATTTAAGCGATGAACGTATCAAAAATATCTGGTCAGATATGTTCGAGGAAAATTTCAAGGTTTCCGCTATCGTGCGCAGTCTTCGGGGAAACGTCCAGTTGATGCTTTTGTCAAATACCAACGAGTGGCATTTCGAATATGCGCAAAAACATTTCCCAATTATCAATGCCTTCGAGGATTATATTTTATCTTATCGGGTCGGCGCGCTCAAACCAGAACCGAAGATTTACGAAGAGGCTCTCAAAAAATGCCGCTTTCCGGATAGAGCTATATTCATCGACGATGTCAAAATCAATGCCGTCGCTGGCGAAGCGCACGGCATCAGGGGCATCTATTTCAATAATTATATCCAGCTCGAAGAAGACCTGAAAGCTTACGGTATTGATTTTTGATTTGTGCCCGGCAGATCCTTCGGAAACTCAGGACATGTGTCCACATCTGCCGCGGAT
>JAFGNW010000221.1 GCA_016926795.1 Candidatus Zixiibacteriota bacterium | reverse complement strand
GGGGGCTGGGCTTCTTCTTCGGGCAGGAGCAGGTACAAAAGCTCGCAGGCGGCCGAACCGTAGGCCAGGCGGCCAAGCGCGCCCTCTTTCTCGAAATTGAAAGCCTCCAGTATTTCACTGTCGGAGAGGTAGCCGGTGGTCTCTTTTTCGGATTTGTAGAAGGTAATCTCCATCCGGCAGAAAGGGATCATCCGCCCCCGTTTGGTCTTGAACGACCGGCCGCCCCGGTCGTTTAAGGGCAGTTTGCCGAAATCGCGGGTGAAAAAGTGCACCGTGCGCGAGGATTCCGACCAGTTGAATTTTTTCAGGATGACGGCTTCGGATTTATGCTGGGCCATGGCCGTTACTGACCCCGGAAGCGGTAGATAATCTCGTTGGGGTAGGCCATGTGGTAGCGGGTGCGGGCGATGTACTCGATAAAGTCGGCGTCGCTTAAGAGCATTTCGCGGACCCGGTCGGCGTCGATAAGCTCCACCAACTGGCGTTGGTTGGCGGCGATCAGCTGGTTGTGCTCGAGTTCGAGCCTTACGATGCGGGTGATGCCGTAGGTGCCGCTCATGAAGGAGTAGAGAAAAAACAGCCCTAGGACCCAGAGGCCGATTTTGACGACTCTTCGCCGGACGCGGGCGTCGGTATTGGACAGCCGTTTGAGCAGGTTGCCGGCCGGGGCGAAGAGGGACGGTTTTTTCTTGATTCTGCGCGACATGAGGCCAATAAAAACCGAGGTTGGGGCATTTGCAATATAAAAAATTATACAGACCGTCGGGTCACACTCGCCGTCTTCGACGTCGACCAGGACCCGACGGAACCGAGTCGGGTGCCCCACCTCTTTAGAGGTGGGTTTAGTAATGTAGGTCGAAATGTCGGAGACTTTCGACAATTTACAAAGACCGTCAGGTCACACTCGCTGCCAAAGGCAGAGACCAAGACCTGACGGAACGGGTCTAAGCGGCAGATGTGGACATCTGCCGGGCACAATGCTGTAGGTCGAAACTGATCTTGCCCTAAATTATCGGACACTTAATTAAGGTTGTTGGTTTATTAGTTCGAAGTCAACCGGGCTGAAATAGTTCAGCGTGGAGTGACAACGAACCCGATTATAAAATACCTCCAGATATCTAAATATGTCAAGCTCGGCCTGAATTCGATTGACAAACCTTCCCGGATACAGCCATTCCGTTTTCAACCGGGCAAAGAATATAAAAAATATTGTGCCGTCGGGGCTCCGTCCCTGACGGCTGGAGCTCGAACGGGTGTCAGGGAGAGACCCCTGACACCACAGAACGACAGGCCGTCAGGTCACACTCGCCGCTTGCAGCGTCGAGCAGGACCTGACGGAACGGGTTTAAGCCGCAGATGTGGACATCTACCGGGCACAAAGCTGTAGGTCGAAACCCTTGCGGTTTCGACAAATATCCCGGCCAACGTCATTGCGAGGCGCGAAGCGCCGTGGCAATCTTCTGACAGAAAAAACCTCTTGCCGGATATTGACAGGTCTGTGATGGTAGAGTATATTGTCAACAGTTGAGTAAACCAGGGTCCCCGGCAAAGCCCTTTTATATCATCAAAGAAGTAAAATAATGAGTAAATTATGATGTTACTTATTAGTATCATAGGAAGCTTAATTGCTGCAATATTATTGATTTTAATCCTACGTTATAAAAGTGTCTTCCAAGATAAATTGAAAATCTACAAATATTACCTAAGAATAAAGAATACAGGAATTGAAGAATTCCTACCATTTGTAGAATTTAGAAAACTAAATATTCTGGAGCAAATTGTTGAAGAAGGAATATATAATGATGAAATATTAATTGCGGGCAGAACTCTTAGAGATTTGTCACAGAACAAGGAGACGATTTTAAAGGGATTAAAAAATGAAATACATTTTAAAATATTAATTTTAGATCCTAAAATTGCATCAAATCTGAATGAACTAAACAGACTACAACTTGACGATCCTAAAAAAATAATAACCTCTGATTTAGAGATAGCAATAGACAACTTCCATAACATAATAAAAGAAGCAAAAAAAACGGGATTAAAAGGGAGGGGTATTCTTGAAATTAGATGTTGTAATTTTATTATTGTTAATAGCTTAATATCTTGTTTACAAAAAGGAAAAAATCGACATCAAATTATGTATAACTTCAGTTTTAGTGAAGATCAGAATAATAAATATGAATTGTATTTTGCAAGAAGATCAATAGAAGATAAACATTTCTGTACAAAGCTTCATAATTTTTATAAAGCCTACTTCAACGATAGTAAGCTATTTATTAAATATCAAGATGAAAATATTGAGAGAAGCCATGACTTTATATCAAGATATATTGAAAAAGACATAAAGGACTTGTTAGATAAAGATGTTGAATTCGAAGAAATAAGAAACAACAAAACACTTAATTATATAAATTCAATACCTAGGATTTTTAATTCATTAAAAGATAACAAACAACTACCTAATCCTATTTCTATTCAATTAGAGATCACAAATAAATGTAATACTTACTGTCATCACTGTAAGAGGCATACTTGGCCTAAAAATGAAGAATTATCGACTGTTGAAATTAAAAATTTATTAGAACAACTTGGAGATATAAATGTAAAAACTATTACTATTTCTGGTGGAGAACCTTTCTGCCGACCAGATTTAATCGATATTCTCAAATTTGCTAAAGAATGTAAGTTAAATATTGGCATATTGACAAATGGATTAGATATTGATGAAAATTTAGCAATAAATATAATTAGATATTCTGATTGGATCAGAATTTCTTTAGACGGAAGTAATAATGAGACATATAAAAGTATTCGTAAAATAGATAGAGGTTTTGAAAATGTTAAGAAGTCGATAACAAATCTAAGTAATAATTTGAGGAAAAAGAACTTTTCAATCGGTATTTGCTATACTATACAAAGGCTTAACATTGATGACGTACCAGACATGATAAAATTTATTACTAGCTTAAAAATCCCTAAGAACAAAAAAATGCTAACATTAAAATTTGTTCACGGACGAAATGGTTTCTTATGTAGCGAAGATAAATTGAACGAATTATTTGATATAATTTCGGAGCTCGATGATAAAAATATTAGAAAAATAACAAATATTGATTATTTACTTAAATTTAAAGAAAAATATTCTAATATAAATGATATTTCAGAGGGTACACCCCTGAAAACATTTTTCGAAAAAAATGAGGTTAGATGTTATACACCTTACATGTTTTCACTAATAGATGCGTTTGGAGATGTTTATCCTTGCTGTTTTCTTTATCACGACAATGACTATTTTGATATATACGATCATACCAGAAGACAATATAATGTCGGAAATATTAAAAAAACAAGTTTCCGAGAAATTTGGCATGGAAGGGCATATAACGATTTTAGGAATAATTTAAAATGGATTAATATTAATGCTTATCCAGAATGTATGGAATGTACACAGCATTATATTCATAATGATTTCATAGAGGGATTATATAACAAATATAAATATTACCTTGATGAAATGGGAACTGAGGGAAATAATATTTTTAAAGAAATATTACAAAACTATAAAGGGAAAAAAGTTTGGTTATAATTTTTTAACGATTGAACCCTCATCTTTCCCTCGCAACAATCCCCCGCTCCTTGCGTACATAATAAGATAAATTCAAGGCGGAGTATCTAATATGCAAGAGAATGTAAAAAAACTGGAGCGGCTGTTTCCGCTGCTCAAAACCTATTTTTCCCCCAAAGTAATCGGTGAGGTCAACGATGTTTTCGTAAAAGTCACCAAAACCCTGGGCCAGGATGTCCCCTGGCACACCCATGACAACGAGGACGAGCTTTTTTATATCGTCAAGGGCTCGCTGGTGATGGAAATCGAGAACGAGGACAGTTTCGAGCTCGGCGAGGGGGAATTGTTTATCGTCCCTAAAGGCGTACAGCACCGGGTGTATTCGGACGAAGAATGCTGGATTCTGCTTATCGAGCCGAAAATCACCAAACATACCGGGGACGTGGAATCGAAAATCACAAGGTCAATCGAGGAGCAGTTGTAGTTTACTGTCAGGTCACACTCGCCGCTTGCAGCGTCGAGCAGGACCTGACGGAACGGGTTTAAGCGACAGATGTGGACATCTGCCGGGCACATATTAGAAGCCGGACAAGACCTGATAGAACTTCTACCTGTATTTTACTTAAAAAATAATTAATCATCAAGGGCTGTAACCACGTCTTCCCTCGGTAGTTATTTTATCAGGAAAGGAAAGGAAGTTATGTCAAGAGACAAGCCTTATCTTAAGGGTATCATCTATTTATTGATGGTTTTGCTGATCGGGACGGTTTTGGTACACCCTCAGGTTATTACGCGAGACGATATTAATTTATACGAAGACATCGTATATAAAACCGTAGACGGTCATGAATTAAAGCTCGATATTGCCGTGCCTAAGTACCTCGAGTCACCCGCGCCGGCCATTGTGGATTTTCCGGGAGGCGCCTGGCAGATCTGCAACAAATCCATTGATGATGCGCGATATTACGCAGAGTATGGGTTCGTCGGCGTGTCAGTTGAATATCGAACGAGTGATATCGCCCTTTTCCCCGCCGCTGTTCATGACTGCAAGGCGGCCATCAGGTGGTTGCGGGCGCACGCCGACGAGTACAATATCAATCCCGATAAAATCGGTGTTACCGGCATTTCCGCAGGGGCACATCTGGCGGTACTCTTAGGAACCTCCGGAAACGATGCTTATCTTGAAGGTCAAGGTGAATATCTTGAACAATCAAGTCTTGTTCAGGCTGTTGTCGATCATTTCGGGCCGACCGATTTTTTAGCTATGAAGGACACAACCGGGTTGGGTTTAAAAGATTTCTCTGAACTTCCCCCTGACGAAACACCGGCAGCACTCTTTTTGGGGGGACCGGTACAGGAGAAGAAAGAACTGGCCCGGCTGGCCAATCCCATAACCTACATCGACCCGAATGATCCACCGATACTTATCGGTCATGGAGAAAAAGACGGTATGGTGATTATCAAACAATCTGAAATTTTATTTGAGGCTTTAAAAAAAGCCGGCGTGCCGACCGAGTTTATACGTATTAAAAATGCAAAACACCAGTATCGTCCATATAAATGGGATGTCAACGTGAGTCCATCGCTTGCGGAAATAAGTGAATTGACTATTCAGTGGTTCGAGAAATGGCTGGGAACCCCGAAATTGAATATGAACAACGTTCAGAAAGCACATAGAGAACAGGTGGGCATTACCACTTCGAAAAATTATAGTTTCTATTACCGTTTAACAATCGACCTACCGGGAAAAACGAAGGATAGTTACTGTGTCGGAAATTTTATTGTCTTGTGTGAGGGCAAGGTCCTTGCCCAAGGGGAAATTTCACTGAGTGACCTATCGTCAGAGGAAAACAGAACATATCGGAAGGATTTTACGTTATCCGGAATTGACCTCGATAATAAAGAAATTATGTGGAATTTCAGGGGTGAAATATATGACTCAAAACTATCAGAAAAGTATGAGCCAATGTATATGCAGGGGGAAAAATATAACGATTCAATAAGGGGGATCGGCTTTAATATTAATATTAATGAGGATAAATCTTTTAAAATTGATAAAGTAATCTACAGAGAATAAGCAATGAGGCCGATACAAACCCTCACCACGTTCAGGATTTCTAACAAGGGTTTCGAGCGGTTAAAAAAATAACCCGTTCCCGAAGGAGCGGGTCTTTATTATCAAAAAATCTGTGGTTATCAGAAATTATAGACGAAACCAACAAAGGGAAAGCCGGGGAAGATGGCGTCCTCACCCAGCGGGGTGAAAAAGGCCAGGTCCACCGACAATTTCTCGCCCAGAAAACGGACGCCGTAGGAACCGAGCGGCTGGTCCAGGTCGGGCATTTTCCAGTTCTCCGTCACGAAACTCATCCTTCGCGAAATACGGAACTCCCCGCCGATAATAATCACGGCTTCGCTTGATCCCCCACCTTCGACAAAACCCCATCCGAGTCCGAGGGTAATAGTGTTATTTTCTGAACCATAGGTTCCCACCCCGAAGACCATGCCCAGGTCCAGGTTTTCTTCTTCATCATCATCACTGAATAATTCATCGGTATAATCAGGGATACTGATCCAGGTGCCGCTTACGGCCAGGTTGTATTTCTCACCGGCGCTGACCCCGATTTTGGGTGAGATATATAAAATTTGTTTATCGAAGTCAACTCCGGGGAAGAGCGTTACACCGCCACCGATGGTCAGGAAATCGGTCAGCCCGTAGGCGAAACTGGGGAAAAACAGGTCGGCGTCGGCGAAATAACCGCTCCCGGCTTCGAGCATCCGGGCTGTGGGCGCGATGTAAAGCCGCGTCTGGTTGGGATTGGGGAACCAGTATTCGCCCCCTTTGAAAGACGACGATTTGACCTCGCTAATCTCTTTTATATCGGCGATGGTAACGGTCAGTTCGCCCATGCTGGTCCGGAACTTGATATCGGTCTCACTGATTTGAGTGACCTTACCCGTCAGGGTGGTCCCGTCTTTTAACTTGATAATCTGAGTTATTCCTTCTCCGGGAATTCGTAAATCATCGGTCACGTCCTTAGCCGTCGCCAAACCGGCCGCAATCAGGAGCAGGAACGCGACGAGACAAATCAAGGTTGTCGTTTTTTTAATAAGCGTCAGCTTTGTACCCATGAAGCACCTCCCACTGAACATACCTAAGGGTATTTATCAGGGTTTTAGTTGTTAAAAAAATTTACCTAACGTTACCTTTTTGTGTCTTTGTTGTCAATATATATTAGTTGGGATACAAAGTTTAGCGGGGTGTGATTAGTGATTGTTCACTTCAAAAATCCTTTATTCCCGGTTCTCTTTCCAATGTCGGACCATGTCGAACCAGAAGACAATGGGGCCGAAAGTTCCGAAACTGTCGTACTTGTCGTGAAGGTACTGTTCCAGTTTATCCGGCTTGACGCCCCAGAGTTCCTCGGCGCGCTTAACCACATAGGAGTCGATGACGAAGCTTTTCGGTTTCTGATAAATACAGCTTATGTTGTTGACCGCGCCCGGGCCGATCCCCTTGACGGCGCTGATTTCCTCGGCAAAGCGTTCGCTGTCCAGAGCCTTCCAGCCATCACGCAGGAAAATATCCGGTTTTTCCAGCGCTTTTTCAATCAGTGACAGAAGGTACGGAGCGCGATAACCGCAGCCTAATTTTTCGCGTAGTTCTTTTTCTTTTACTTTCGCAAGCCGTTGCGGAGTCGGGAAAGCGCAGCGGCCATCGATGTCCGTACCATAAAGAGCGACCAATTTCTGTGTCATGGTAATGGTTCGCTTGAATACGGTGTTAGCTGAGAAGATGGTTTTCAGACAGTCCTCGAACAGGGTCGGTGTGCGCAACAGCCTTCCGAATTTTCTTTTTTTGAACCAGGCGAAGTCCGGGTCGTCGCCCGCCTGCCGGTAGATTTTTTTGAAGTCCGTATCCAGCGCCAACACCCGCTCGGTGATTTTTTGTGCGGTTTTGAAAGGACCTTTAAGGACAATCAGTTCGCAGCCTCGGTCGATGGCTCTTATTTCGATTATACCCTGTCCGGCGGGGATGTCGTAGGGGAATTTCAAAGACAGCGGTTTTTCGTTATATTCATACGGCGCCAGTACCAGCCAGCCGTGTGAGAAGAGGATATTCTTGAAATCTTTCGGGGTCAGTTGAAGTTCGATTTTCCGCGGCATGCTCAGATGGCTTTTCTTAATAAGGCGCCGGGTGTCGCACCCGGCACCTCAATCTATATAAATCGGAAGCGTCCTGCTCCCGCCTGTAATACAGACGTTTATTTCCTTAAATTGTAAAAAGCTTTTAAGCCCGGATACTCGGCCAGGGCGCCGACCGTCTCGGCGATGCGCAAAAGCTGGTTGTATTTGGCGATGCGGTCGGTGCGGCAGATTGAGCCGGTTTTAATCTGTCCCACGCCGGTGGCTACAACAACATCAGCGATAGTGGCGTCCTCGGTCTCGCCCGAGCGGTGCGACACCACCGCCGTGAAACCGGCCTTCTGCGCCATGGCAATGGTGTCCAGCGTTTCGGTCAGGGTACCGATTTGGTTGAGCTTGATTAGAATCGAGTTGGAAGATTTTTCCTTGATGCCGCGCGCCAGCCGTTTCGGATTGGTTACGTACAAATCGTCGCCGACAATCTGAATCTTATCGCCCAGTTCGGCGGTCATTTTCTTCCAGCCGTCCCAGTCATCCTCGGCCAGGCCGTCTTCGATGGAAATAATCGGATAATTCTTGACGAGCCTGGCGTAGAAATCAATCATCTGCGCGCTGGTAAGTTTCTTGCCCTCGGCGGCGAGATGGTACTTTTTGGTTTTGACATCGTAGAATTCCGTCGAGGCCGGGTCGAGCGCAATCATGATATCCTTGCCGGCTTTGTAGCCGGACTTTTCGATGGCTTCCATGATGACCTCGAGAGCTTCCTCGTTGGATTTCAAATCGGGGGCGAAACCGCCCTCGTCACCGACGGCGGTATGAAAGCCCTTGGCTTCCGCAATCTTTCCTTTTTTCTGCAATTCAATTCTACGGGCAGTGATTACCTTTTTCAGGATGCCAAAGACCTCGGCGCCCATCTGCAGCGCGGTCGCGAAATCTTTGGCGCCGACCGGCATAATCATGAATTCCTGCAAATCGACGTTGTTGTCGGCATGTTTGCCGCCGTTGAGGATGTTCATCATCGGCACCGGCAGAATCTTGCTGTTGCAGCCGCCGATATATTCGTATAAAAAACGACCTCGGCTTTCGGCGCAGGCCTTGGCGGTCGCCAGTGACACGCCCAGGAGAGCGTTGGCGCCGAGCTTGCCCTTGTTCTCGGTACCGTCGAGCTTGATAAGATAATTGTCCACTGCGACCTGGTTGAACGGGTCAATTTCATCCTTTATCAAAGCCGGACCGATTTTGTTATTGACGTTGTCAACCGCTTTCAGTACTGATTTACCGAAAAACTTTTTGGCGTCACCGTCGCGAAGCTCCACCGCCTCATGGGCTCCGGTCGAAGCGCCCGAGGGCACTGCCGCCCGGCCCAGACTGTCGTCGGTAAGGCAGACATCGACCTCGATAGTCGGCGTGCCGCGGCTGTCGAGTATCTGGCGAGCATGAATATACTGAAAATCCGACATATTTTATTCCTTTCTCAAGCGTTTAATATTTTCTCCAACTTATCACGTCAATTATTCAAGTGCAAGAATTTAATTATACGCCTCCTATCGGCAGTTTATTGGCTGACCGCCATATTTTACCAACCTTCGGTTCAGCTAAGTCCAAGTCCGGCAAACCCCTGATTTTCGGCAGGAATTTTGATGGATAATAGACTTGAAACGAAAGATTAGGACTTTCAGCCGGTGCTGTTTTCCGAATCGGTTACCATCATCTCACCGGCTGAAAGTTTAAAAAAAAAGAAAAACCTGTTGTCGGGACCAGTGGATTAAAAAAATCTGGTCCGGGGGCCGGCTCTGACCGGCCTCCTTCCGTTATAAATCCAAAAAAAGGCGGAACCGCTCCGGGTTCCGCCCTACGAAAACTGCCGGCGAAACAGGGGCACATGTGGACATGTGCCGCCCACGAAATTCCGTTATAAATCCAAAATATCGAAGTACCGTCAGGTCCTGCCTGCCGAAGGCGGGTGTGACCTTACAGTACAAAAAAAGGCGGAACCGCTCCGGTTTCCGCCCTTGTATCTTGATTCTATAAATTTCTCAATCCAGCGATATCGAGGCCCGCGGTGAACCACCGGATAGCCCAAGATATTTCTTGATATGATTTATGCCTTCCTCCTCGGCTTTTTTGGCGCTCCGGATATTGTCGGTGTGCGATCTTAAAAGTTCGATACCGTGACTGCTGACTTTCGGCGACTTTTCCCAGACCGGCTTCAAAAACTCCGCCACTTTTTTATAGGCTTGAAAAGCTTTATCGAGATTTTCGTTATCACCCTTAACGGACTCCAGAAAATCCCGCGCGTAACAACGGGCGGAAAAATAATGCGAGGCATAGTAAGCGGCGAAGTTATAAATATCGACCCCGATGTTACCGTCCTTGCCCGCTTTCACGAGCTTGACCCAGTTTTCAAAAATGGTCGCCCACTGGTCATAAGCCGGCAAACCTTCATGATATTTGGGAAGTTCAATCGATTCCTTCTGTTCGGCATGGTCCACGGCGGCCTGCAGGGCGTTGCGGATTATTTCCTCGTCACTCCGCCCGTTGGTACCGCCCGGTATGGTCACCGACAGAATATCGATACCGTTCCGGCCCAGCCTGTCGTACGTCAGGGAAGAGGCTTTACCCTGCCAGGTAAGGGTTTCGTAAAGCTGGGCTGTGTCATCGTAACCCGTAATTACTCCCCATTCGGCTTCGGCGATATCCCATACCACCGCGGGATAACCGTTGTCGATACCGGTGCTTATCAATTCCTGGGCCTGCCGTCGGCGTTCCACTTCTTTATCCGACTCGTCCCAGAGGCGGCTGATGTAGTAACAATCGCGTCCCATCTGTTCAACGGCTTCGGGCAGGATGCGATACCAATCGAATACGCTCATCGCGCTCGGACACATAATTTCATTGACGAATATCCGAAAAGCAAACGCGGTGCCGCCCATCAGCCGGACGGGGTCGAGCCGCCCATCGATATGGTTAAAAACGGTGGCCAGAGCGGCCGTGAAAGAATGACGGATACCGGGTTCATTTTTCCCCTCGGCGTTTTCGTCCCGGAACCAGTTAATGTTCTCAATCTTCGGCATGCTCACCTCCTTCCGGCAAATTTATTTTTAGAATAAAGACTATTCATTTAGTTCCAGCGCGGGCATCCGCAGCACCTGCCGTTCCTCAATCAGACCGGCTTCGGCCGCCATGCGGAGATAAGGCTGGACGGTCCTGAGAGTCCTCATCGCCGCGGTCACCATCGCCTCGCTCTCGCTGCTTTCCGGTTCTTCTCCTGTGATGATATCAAGCAGGGATTTTTCCTTGGGGAAAAGGACCAGCTTGATATCTTCATTTTCAGGGACCTGCAGCGCTTCCTTGACGAGCCTGACAGCGGTCGGGAAGCCGCCCAGTTCGTCGACCAGGCCGATTTGCAACGCGTCCACCCCGGACCAAACGCGGCCCCGGGCGATTTTCAGGACGCTATCGAGCGGCAGGCTCCGTCCCTTTGCTACCTTGCTCGTGAAATCTTCATAGATGCGGTCCAGCATGGCGTTGCCGCGAGCCATTTCGGATTCAGTATAATCCTGTGAACCTGACCATATGGTAGCATTCTGACCGAAATGAATTTCGTCCCAGTTGATACCCAGCTTGTTCCAGAACCCGGCGGTGTACATTTTCCCGCCCAGAACCCCGATCGAGGCGGTGATAGTTGCCGGGCGGGCAACGATTTTATCGGCATGCATGGATACGAAATAACCACCCGAGGCCGCGACATCCCCCATCGTCACGATCACCGGCTTTCCGGCTTCTCTGGCTCTTATCACTTCGCGCCAGATGACATCCGAGGCGACATAAGAACCACCCGGGCTGTCAACCCGGAAAAGGATAGCTTTTACGTCGTCATCGACGATGGCATCGCGGAAAGCCTTGGCGACCGTCGCGGCACCCATCGTGGGCGAGCCGAAAACCGGGTCATAGCTGCTCTTGCCGCGCAGGACATCCCCCACCCCGTAAATAAGCGCCACCTTCTCGCCGCTTTGGTGCGGTCTCCCGGCGCGCTCAAGGTAGGAATTGAGATACAGAAGTTCAGCGTTTTTATCGGCACCTTCTTTAACTTTGGCATAAACCTCGTCGCGGTAAGCCATGCCATCCACCAGTCCGGCTTCGAGCGCTTCTTTGCCCAAAAAAGGCCCGCGGTCGACCAGGGTTTTGATTTCCGCGGCCGTCATCCC
>JAFGNW010000220.1 GCA_016926795.1 Candidatus Zixiibacteriota bacterium | reverse complement strand
TGACAACGCCGTGTTCGGTCAGACCGGACCGAAAGTCGGGTCGTTCGACGGCGGCTACGGCTCGAGCTACCTGGCGCGCGTGGTCGGACAGAAAAAAGCCCGCGAAATCTGGTTCCTCTGCCGTCAGTATGACGCCCGGCAGGCGCTGGAAATGGGCCTGGTCAACACCGTCGTACCGCTGGCGAAGTTGGAGGAAGAAACGGTCAAATGGTGCCGGGAAATCCTGGCCAACTCCCCCATCGCCATCCGCTGCCTTAAAGCCGCCCTCAACGCCGACTGCGACGGTCAGGCGGGACTCCAGGAACTGGCGGGCAACACCACCATGCTGTTCTACATGACCGAGGAGGGGCAGGAAGGGCGCAACGCCTTCAACGAAAAGCGGCCGCCGAATTTCGGAAAATTTCCCAAACGCCCCTAGCGGGAAAGCGGGCTGACGACCCGAGAAAGACTACGAGAGTAATTAAAAACATGAAGGCATCCGATCTTAAAGTATGGCTGCTGGCCAGCCGGCCCAAGACTCTCTGGGCAGCGATAGCGCCGGTGATTATCGGCACCGCCATGGCTTACGCCGACCGGGCGGCGCACTGGCCTTCAGCCCTGGCAGCCCTGTTCGGGGCGGTGATGATTCAAATCGGCACCAACTTCGCCAACGATTACCTCGACTACAAAAAAGGCACCGATGCCTTCGAGCGTCTGGGTCCCCTGCGGGTTACCCAGGCCGGACTGGTCGAGCCCTCGGTCATGAAACGCGCTACCTTTTTCGCTTTCGCGCTGGCTTTCGCCGCCGGTGTGTATCTCGTCTGGCGCGGCGGCTGGCCGATTGCGATAATAGGCCTGCTGTCAATTCTTTTCGGCGTGCTCTACACCGGCGGTCCGTACCCGCTGGGCTATAACGGCCTTGGAGAAATTTTCGTTATCATTTTTTTCGGCCCGGTGGCTGTCGGGGGAACTTACTTTGTCCAGGCATTAAGTATCGACCTTAGCGTTATAATCGCCGGACTCTCTCCGGGGTTGTTCTCGACCGCCCTGCTCACCGTCAACAACCTTCGCGACATCGACGGCGACCGTCGCGCCGGCAAAAAAACCCTCCCGGCCCGGTTCGGGCGAACTTTCGCCCGCTGGGAATACCTGCTGGCGCTCCTTATCGCGCTTCTTATACCGGTTGTTCTGGTCTTCATGACCGCCCGGCATATTTATTCGCTTTTTTCCCTCCTGGTGTTAATGGCTGCCGTTCCGACGATCAAAAAAGTTTTTACGCAAACCGACGGCGAGATATTGAACAGCGCCCTGGCTGCCACCGGTAAACTGCTTTTGATTTTCAGCCTAATTTTTTCCATCGGGTGGCTGCTATGAAATTATTTATCAAACTGTACCGATACCGTTTGCCGCTTAAAGAAATTGTTCGTTTAAAGGGCGAAAAACAGCACTTCCGTGACGGCTTACTTTTGAAAGCGACCGACGGACACCGTCACATCGGCTGGGGTGAGATTGTCCCCCTGGTCGGATTCAGCCGCGAAAATTTCGAAGAAGCTCTGGTACAGGCGGAAAAACTGAAGTATCGGCTCGACAGCAGCAAAGTACCGGATAATCTCGAAGAACTTTCCGGTGGTTTTGAAAAATGGCTGGGGCAATACGAAATCGCTTCCTCGGTGCGTTGCGGTTTGGAAACAGCGATTTTGAATCTTATCGCCGACGGCCAAGGTGTTCCCCTGGTGCGACTACTGTCCGACCAATATGTGACCAGCATCAAAGTCAACGCTCTGCTGAGTGGGACGCCCGATGACATAATTGCGCAGGCTCGCCTTTTACCCGAGCAGGGTTATGAGACGGTAAAACTGAAATTAGGCGGCAGGTCCGTCGAGGATGATATTAATTTAACTGCCGCTGTCCGAAAAATTCTGGGAGATAATATCTCCCTGCGCCTGGACGCCAACCGCGCCTGGGAAATCGACGAGGCGCTGGAATTCGGTCATGAGGTGGCGCCGTATCAAATCGAGTATATCGAGGAACCGCTGCGGGATTCATCTCGCTTGAAAAAATTCCATGAAGCTACGGGTATGAATATCGCCCTCGATGAAAGCCTGCCGGAAACGACTCCCGAGCGGCTGGAAAAACTACCCGGCGTGACGGCACTTATTTTGAAACCGACCCTGCTGGGCGGATTCGAGATAACCCGGCGCTTTATAACAAGAGCCTGTGCTCTGGGAATGAAAAGTGTCATCAGCGCCGCTTTCGAATCCTCGATAGGCCTCGCCGCCCTGGCCCACCTGGCAGGTACAATCAGCTTTGAGGACAGCGCCCACGGTCTGGACACTTTGAAATTTTTCGAGGACGATATATTGACCGAACCGGTAGAAATCAAGCAGGGGAAAATCGACCTAGACCGCCTGCCACATCCTTCAGAAAGCAACATGAAAAATATTACGGAGATAGACCGTTGACTTCTTCTGAAAAAATAATGCCCTGCCCCCTTAGTGTAGCCGCAACGAAATTCTGTAACGAGACAGCTTTAATCGTCAGCAATAAGGCCTTGAATTATAAACAATATGACCAGCTTGTTTCACGGGTAGCAAACAACCTAAAGAAAAAAAATATACAAACCGGCGACCGCATCGCCGTTGTCACTGAATTATCTCCGGAATTGCCGGTTATCATAATGGGTATTATTCGCCTTGGGGCGACCGCCTGCCTTCTCAGCCCCCGCCTGCCGGCCCGCGCTATTCTCGAATATGCCCGGGATATCGATTGCATGCAGATTATCGCGCCCGGCGATACTCGTTTCGAAAAACTATCCCCTATAAGTTATGAAGATATTTTGATAATTCGATTGCACCTTATTCGATCCGATGATGTGTATATTCCCTATGACACCTGTGCCCTTGACCGGGAGGCTACCGTCGTGTGGACTTCGGGAAGCTCCGCCCGCCCCAAAGCGGTCGTGCACACGTACGGTAATCATTATTACAGCGCCCTGGGCGCCAACAAAAACATGCCGTTTGAGCCGGGCGACCGCTGGCTGCTAGCGCTGCCGCTGTACCATGTCGGGGGTTTGAGCATTCTCTTTCGGGCGATTCTCGGCGGCGGGGCGGTGAGTATACCAGAAAAAGAAAAGTCACTGGCTGAGAATATCATCGAAAATAAAATCACCCATCTTTCCCTGGTCGCCACCCAGTTGTACCGATTGCTCGAAGATAAGAAAAACATAAAAAAAATCGGCAAAACCCTGAAAGCCGTCCTGCTCGGCGGCGGCCCTTTTCCGAAAAAGCTGATTGATAAGGCCGTCGCCTACGAGCTGTCTTTATATCGAAGTTACGGCCTGACCGA
The DNA here is from genome assembly GCA_016926795.1 of Candidatus Zixiibacteriota bacterium. Lineage (GTDB taxonomy): Bacteria > Zixibacteria > MSB-5A5 > GN15 > FEB-12 > JAFGNW01. The sequence continues at coordinate 8,761 of JAFGNW010000220.1, read as the reverse complement.
AACAGCCTCCCAGGTAACCACCACCGGACGCGCCGATTACCCGCTCAAACCGGATACTTCGGGGCGACCGCTCGAATATCGCGAGATAAAAATATCCGAAGAAAACGAAATTCTAGTCAGAGGTGTGGTTCTTTTCAAGGGTTATCTTGAATCCGAGGGTTTGAGCGCACCTTTCGACAGTGACGGCTGGTTTCATACCGGCGATATCGGTCATATCGACTCCGACGGCTGCCTGACCGTCACCGGCCGCCGGGATAACCGGTTTATTTCCGGCGGGGAAAATATCCAGCCGGAAGAAATAGAAAATATTCTGTGTCAAAGGGATGATATTCTTGAAGCGATGGTGGTACCGGTAGCGAACGATGAATTCGGTTATCGACCGGTAGCCTTTGTCAGAATCAAAGACAATTCCGAACCGGATAAAATAAAAATAACGGAATTTCTCGAAAAGCATCTCCCCCGTTTCAAAATCCCCGATTATATTTACAGCTGGCCGGAAAATACGGATACCGGTGAGCTGAAAGCCCGCCGCAAGTTTTTTACGGACGAAGCCCGACGCCGGTCGGGCTGATTTCTCAGGCGATTGTCTCCAGCGCCTTACGCAGTTTCTCCGGTAACGGTATCTTTTTCTTTTTTATATTATCAACGCAGACGTGCACGGTTTTAACTTTCCCCGCGCTGGACCCGTCGAGACCGACCAGGTTGTAAGCCAGAGTAAAAGAGGTTTTCCCGATTTTTTCCGCCCTTAGCTGGACGCTCAATTTGTCCCCGACCCCGAGCACGGCCTTGTAATCGGCCTCGGCATGGACAATGGGGAGGAGAAAATCCGAAGCGTTGATTATCCGGCCGAAACCCAGCCCGACCGCTTCCATGAAATCTTCGTAGGCGTCGTGGGCGATTTTGAACTGGTGAGCGAAAAAAAGGAAACCGGCCGTGTCGGTATCGTGCAATTTCACCGAAGTCTTGAAGGTGTACATCGAATATCCATACCTTTCCGTTGAACAAAAAGTCGATATTATCGTATATCTACTTAACTGAAAGAATAAAACCGAACCTAAATTAACAAGGGAGCAGGCAACATGCAATCTAAAAACTTGCTGCGGGTGATTTGTCTGGGATTCTTCCTGGGCCTTTCCCTCGCCGCCATCTCAAACCTCTTCGCTCAATCAAACACCGTACCTCAAAGGACCGATATCGATAACAAGTACAAATGGGATTTATCACACATTTATCCCGACTGGGAAACCTGGGCAACCGACCTGGCCCGGCTGGAACAGCTGATGAACGATTATGCCGCCCTCAAGGGCACCCTGGCCGGGGGACCGGAAAATCTTTTCAAAGCCTATAAGCTCAGCGATGAACTGGACATGCTGGCCTACAAGGTGTATCGATTCCCCCAGCTTTCGCGGGCTCTTGACAACCGCGATAATGAAATCGCCGCCCGCATGCAGCAGGTCGCGATTCTCTTCTCCAAATTCGGCGTGGCTACCTCCTGGTTCTCCCCGGAAATGCTGGCCATTCCCCGGGAGACGATGGAAAAATGGCTGAACGAATACGAGAGCCTGGCCCCCTATCGTTTTCCTATCGAAAACGCCTACCGCCAGCAGAAACACGTACTCGACGAAGAAAAGGAAAAACTGCTTTCCTACTTCAGTCCCTTCAACAGCACTCCCGGCGATATTCACAACGAACTCGCCGTATCGGACATGGACTATGCCCGAACCGTCCTGTCCGACGGTGATACGGTCGTGCTGACACCCGGTAACTACCGCCGAATCCTGGCCGGCAACCGCAACCAGGCCGACCGGGCAAAGGCTTTCGAGGCTTATTACAAAGTTTTTACGAATAACATTAACACGCACGCGGCCATCTACAACGGTATCCTCCAGCGCGACTGGGCAACAGCCCAGGCCCGCAATTATAATTCCTCTCTCGAGGCCGCCCTGGACGGCTACAACGTCCCGGTAGCCGCTTTTGAAAACCTGGTCAATACCGCCTCAAAAAACGTCGAACCGCTCCGGCGCTATTACCGCCTGCGCAAGAAAATGCTCGGCCTGGAAACCTACCACGGTTACGACGGTTCCCTGCCGATAGTGGAATATGACAAAACATACGAATATGACGAAATCCTGCCCTGGATGGCAGAGGCTTTCAAACCGCTCGGCAAGGATTACGTGAACATGGTCCGGGAAGCCCTGGACAACAACTGGGTCGATGTTTACGAAACCGAGGGTAAATCCACCGGTGGCTATTCGGCCAACGTTTACGGGGTGCACTCTTTTATCCTGATGAACTACAACAAAACCCTCGATGATGCCTTCACGCTGGCGCACGAACTCGGGCATGCCCTGCACTCCCGGCTGGCTAACCGAACCCAGCCCAAAGCCACCGCCGACTATACCCTGCTGGGCGCTGAGGTCGCCTCGACCCTTAACGAAGCTCTCTTTCTCGATTTCCTGCTGAAAAACACCAAAGACCCGCTGGAAAAAATCACTATCCTCCAGCGCGCCATCGATAATATCGAGGGCACTTTCTATACCCAGGTCATGTTCACCGATTTTGAACTGAGCGCTCACCGCCTGGCGGAACAGGGACAGCCCATCACCGCCGAGGTCCTTAACGACCTTTATGAAAAAATCTGGACCAAACAATCGGGCGACGCTATCGTCTTCGACAAACCGTACGGCGCCACCTGGGCGCGCATCAGCCATTTTTACGAAGTCCCTTATTACGTTTACCAGTACGCTTTCAGCTTCGCTGCTTCCTCGCAGCTTTTCGAACAAATCAGCTCGCCCGACAAAAAAGTCAGGAGCGCCGCCGTGGAACGTTACCTGAACTACCTGAAATCGGGCGGCAACGATTATCCCATGGAACTGATTAAAAAAGCCGGGGTGGATATGACTACCACCAAACCGTTCGAAGCGGTGGTCAACCGCCTTGACTATCTGGTGTCGCAACTGGAGCAGGAAATCACCAGATTGTAAGAAATTGACAATTTCCTGAAAAGAACCGCCCGGCACGGAAGACCGGGCGGTTTTTTTTATTAGAACAGGAAGATCACCTCCTGATCAATGAGTACAAGGACAAAAATACAAAATTTTCTTGTCTTTCGGGCGACCGTATACCATCTTTTGAGTCTAAGTGTGTGACAAGAGACCCGTTAACTATAGAATGGAGAATCATCATGACCCTTTCCAACTCCCAAAAGATTATTACCGTCCTGATGGCGTTCATCCTGATAATGGTGCTAGTCCCGACCGGGACAGCCCAGGAAGACGGCGCCATCCCTCAGCGGTCCGATATCGATGACCGCTACAAGTGGAAGCTCGAGGATATCTATCCCAACACCGCGGCCTGGGAAAAAGATTACGAGATTTTCAAAGCCAGCATTCCCCTGTTCGAACAATTTCAGGGCAAACTCGGCGAGTCCGCCGAAACCCTGCTGGCCTGTTTAAAACTCCGCGACAGTATCGATATTATCGGCGACAACCTGTATGTTTATTCGTACATGAAACGCGACGAGGACACGCGTATCAGCGATTACCAGGAAATGGCTGACCGCATCGTATCTCTCTACGCCCAGTACAATAGCGCCACCGCCTTCATTCAACCGGAAATCCTGACTATCGACAATACCGTACTGCAGTCTTTCATCAACAGCAACGAAGAATTGAGCGTTTACAGCCATTACCTGAACGAAATTATCCGCAGCAAGGAACACATTCTCTCCGAAAAGGAAGAAGCCATCCTGGCGATAGCCGCGCCTTTCGCTCGCTCACCTCAGGATATCTTCAGCATGATCGACGATGCCGATATCAAGTACGGTAAGGTTTTCGATGAGGACAGCAATGAGGTAGAACTGACCAACCAGCGCTATGTCAGGATGCTGCGTTCGAACGACCGCCGGGTTCGACGCGACGCCAGCGATACCTATAACGAGGCTTATCTTGATTATAAAAATACCCTGGCCGCCTGCCTGGCGGCCTCGGTCAAGAAAGACGTTTTCTTCGCCCAGGCCCGGAAATACAACAGCTGCCTGGAAATGTCCCTGTTCGGCGACGATATCCCGACCGATGTCTTCACCAACCTGATCAAGGCGGTGAACGATAACCTGGCTCCCATGCACAAATGGGCCAGTCTCCGCAAGCGAATCCTGAACGTTGATACCATGCAGACTTACGATATGATCGTCCCGCTCGTCGCCCCGCAGACCAGGGAATATGCTTATGACGATGCCGTAAAAATAGTAACCGAAGCTTTAAAACCCCTCGGTGAACAGTATCTCAAGGATTTTAAAAAGGGTCTGGTGTCCGGCTGGATCGACGTTTACGAAACCGAGGGCAAGCGCTCCGGCGGTTATCAGTGGGGCACCTATGATACCCATCCCTTCATCCTGCTCAACTGGAGCAACAACATCGACAACGTCTTTACCCTCGCTCACGAAATGGGTCATTCCATGCACAGTTTCTACACCCGGCAGGAGGAACCCTATATCTACGGTTACAATCCGCTGTTCACGGCCGAGGTGGCATCGATATGCAATGAAGCCCTGTTGATGGATTACCTTCTGAAAAAAGCCAGAGACAAGGATGAAAAGATATACCTTCTGACCACCTACATCGAGAAAATAATCGGTACTTTTTATACCCAGGTTATGTTTTCAGAATTCGAACAACAAATCCATGAACGAATCGAAAGCGGCCAGGCTATTTCAGCCGATTATCTGCAGGCAACCTACCGGGGCATCTACGAAAAGTACTGGGGTCCGGACCTGTTTATCGCCGAGAACCGCGACCTGGGCGGTATGCGCATCAGCCATTTCTACCGGCAGTTCTACGTTTATAAATACGCTACCAGCTTCACCGCCGCTCTGGATATCGCCCAGCGCATTCTTAACAAGGAAAAAGACGCCCTGAAAGGATACCAGGAGTTTCTCGGAATCGGGGCTTCTAAACCCCCCATTGACATCGTCAAAGTGGCCGGAGTTGATTTGACCAAACCCGACCCGGCCAACGCCACTATCAAGCTGTTCGGTGAACTGGTTGACGAGGTGGAACGACTGCTCGACGAAAGTTAAAATTGTAATCTCGGATAGAAAAAGCCGTCGCTTTTTTACGCGACGGCTTTTTTATTAAGGGGAACTACCGTTGGAAAATCGAAAAACTTTTACTCCTTCGGCCTCAACGAGAAATTGATATCCTCTATCACGGCACCGCCCTCCTGAGGCACTATTTCGAATTCGATATCCCCCGGTTCGGCCGTATAACCGTATTTCTCCAGCAGCTCGTTATCGATATAGGCACGGTAGCGACCCGGCACCAGCCCGAGATAGTAATAATCACCGTTGTTAAAGGTGGTGACCTCGGTGACGCTCTCGGTGGTCATATTAAGAAAGATAATTTTGATACCGCCTATGCCCACCTCGCCGTCAGCCGTTTTCCGTTGCACATAGCCGCTCACCTCGGCTCCCATCACCAGCGGCACATCAATTTTGGTCACCACGTTGGGATTGACTTTCACCTCGTAATTCTCATACACCGGCTTGAGAAGAGGATTGTCCAGGCTGTTGGGGTCGATTTGAAGAACGTAAGACTCATAGGGACGCAGGCGGTCATAATATAGAAGCTTTTCTTTTTTATAAGACCGGCCGCCCATACCCCTGACGTTTATCTTCAAATCGTCGAGATACTCCTCCCCCTCGTCATAAATACCGTTATAATTATCGTCCATGAACGGTTTCAGAACCGCCGAGCCGTAGCCGACGCTGCTGCTGCGGTCAAAACGGAAGCTGTTGTTGTCCTGGTCATAGCGGATGGAACCTTTCTGTACCTGGCTCATGCTCAGCTGGCGGTCGGAATGCAGCACCTTCGAGGAGAAGCTGGCGAAATCGTTAAAAATATTGAAGGTGACCATTATCAGATTCGATTCGGAATAGACGTTGCGCCGGAAAGATACGCTCAACTGACCGGTGCGGAATATCCGCCGGGTCAGGTAAACACCGTAACCGGTGACGCGGTTGTCCATATGGTCATAATCGATACGGAATTGCGGTCTCAGCCAGCGGAAAAGGTTTGCCGACAGTAAGAGCTGGCCGGTCATATACTTAACCGTCCGGCTGATATATTTGGAAATTTTAAAATTGCCGATATAATTGAAATTGAATCGGGAAATCGAACTGTTCAACCCGTAGTTCATGTTGATCGCGTCCATGTTGGTATACCGGTCAAAAGCGATGCTGTACCTCAGACCCAGATAGCGGTCCATGATTTTTAACGGCGAGGACAGCGACAGTTTGAAACCGTAAAGCTGCCCGGCCTTGTTGCGGGATTCATTCTCGAAGAATTTGGTAAAACTGCCGTTGACGTTGATAAGCGAGGGCTTACTGAAATTGACATCCCCCTTGACCTGGTAGTTGGGAGCGAAAAAACCGTTGAACGTCAAATCACCGCTCGGCTGGTAGGTGAAATCCATTCCCGCCAGCGGCTTTTCGTTTTCTTCGGGTCGCAGAGGAATATCGGCCCCGACCCCCAGCGTCAAATTACGGAACAACCCGTAATATCCGTCCGCCTGGGCATAGCCCTTGTTTCCTTCCAGGCCGCTCGTCACCCCGCCGGTCAGGGAATACTCGATAGTGTTTTTGGGAATGAGGTTATACGGCACCTTGATGAAATCCTCCTTGGTGACGATTTCCCCATTGGGGCCGTACATCTTGAGCATCACCCGCGAAGCCCCGTAATATACGTCGAGAAGGAAATTGTAATTGCCGTACTGGTCGGTGTAAGTGAAATCGGTAAGTTTGTTGTTGATATACAACTCAACCTCCCAGCCCTGACCGAGATGGTCGGATATCTGGATGGTCTGGAAATACTTGCGCTGTACCTGGGGCTTGTTGGTCAGCTTGAAACCTTTCAATCCCCGCGAGAAGGAACCGGTGGAATAAACATGACCGAGTTCCACCTGGGTCAGGTAGCTGTTGTCACCGACATAATAATGCCAGCGGTAGTTGTACTGGGTCGGCTGCAAACCGTTGGCGGTGTTGCCGGTGGTATTGACGTTGATATCACCCCCGAGCAGCATACCTCCCAAATTGAAATTGTAATAATGTGTCTTGTTAACCCCCAGCGGGCTGGCGGAAATCATCCAGTCCAGGGCTGCCCCGTTGATATAATCCCGCCGCTGTGCAAGGCTTTTGATGTCCCTGAGCTCCGTGACCTGGCGCTCGAGTTTCTGGTGAGCCTTCTCCCGCTCCATCTTGCGGAAGGCCGGGTATTTCTTGTCCAGTTCGGCCAGCACTGTCAGCGTCGAAAAATTAAACTCCATTTTCAAGCCGAACAGCCGTTTAAAAAGGTTAACCCGCAGATAAACATCGGCGCCGATATAAAAATCCGCCCGGCTGAGAACTATCTCCGTGCCGTGATACTTGAATTTAAGCAGGTTTAAATTCAGTTCGTACTCTTCGTCGTCGGTGTAATATTGCCCCGAAAAAATCTTGCCGGCGAAATCGGCCCGAATATTAATCCCGAGATATGAGAATACCTCAATCAGGGGCAGATAAACGGTGGCGCCGTCGTACTGGACGATTATATCCTGCGTAACCAGTCGGGGGACTTCGAAACTGACCACGATCTCCTCGAGGGGCAGAGTTTGACCCTTTACAGCGGAGCCGTCACCCGGTATTATTAATAAGAATAGCGTTACGACCGTCAGCCCGGTGAATAGCCACCGGTCAACTAATTTTCGGCACTTATCCATATGCACATCCGGAAAGGTTCTTTTGTTTTCCGATTAATCCACCACCAGGGAATATCTTATTTCGTTGCCTCGGATACGGTCTTTCGGCTCGACATCGGTACGCCCCTCGTTGGTTATGAAAATTTCTACATTATACGGCGGTTTCGGCCGCAAACCCGATATGGGCAACTCTATCCGCCGCTTCAGGTCATAATAAACGGCCAGGTCGATTCTCTGGCTGCTCAATTCGTTGTTGTCGGCGTCAGTCAAACGGCAGTTGAGCACTCCGATATAGGATACATTGCCCCGGTTGATAAGGTCCACCAAAACGTTCACCTTGGAATCGGTAAGTTGCGCTTTGGCTTCGGTCATCTCCAGTTTCGAATAAAGATTACCCTTACGATACTTCAGCGAGATAGCGGTTTGCATAATCATATTCAGGTTGGTAGTGATGCCCTCATCCCCTTCCGCGGGAGGTACGTTTACCTGGCTTTCCTGGGATTTGACGACAATCCGGGCCCAGTACTCGCCATCGGGCAGATCCCGGGGCGGACTGGCCACAAAACGCACCGTCTGATTGCCGCCGGGCGGCAGGACGAGTTTGCGCGGGAAGGGTCTTATCCATTCCATCGCCGAACGCGGGTCGGTCACAGCCGAGTCCAGAAGGTTCACCCGAACGTTACCCAGGCTGTCGGACTCCGGCAGGCCGTAGCCCATCCGTATCTCAACTTCTTTAGGTTCGTTGCTGGGATTGCGAACAATCATCCGGCCGGTCCGGTTTTTATCGGAAAGATAGACGATGGTCGGCGCCACCAGGACCCCGGCCAGTAATTCGGAAACGGGAAATAACAAAAGAAGGGCGAAAATTACAAGTCCCCGCCACCGGGCTCCACCTGGTTTGCGGGGAGTATCAACTGAATTTTTCATCGTTACACATCCTATGCTAACGTTTTTTATTTTCCTCGAGTCAATAGTCCTAATCGAACTCTATGGAAAATTAATAAGTCTTTTTTATGCTCAGGTCAATTTT
>JAFGNW010000219.1 GCA_016926795.1 Candidatus Zixiibacteriota bacterium | reverse complement strand
CTTCTATTATTAAAGAGGGCTTTTATTATGCAAATAAAATAAGACATTAATGGGCGGCTCTGGAACGAAGAAGCGTAATCGGGTAGCTACTGCTTCCGGGCGGGGGCACCAGGCTTTCCATATATTCGATGGAGCTCTCCAGTAAGCCTTCCATATATTTGTAATTGTGTACCCCCATCGACCGGTCTTCTTTAACCAACAGGAAATTGAGCAGCGCACCGGTTATATTTTTATCCTCGATGAGTTGCGGTCCCACCGGCGGGTAAGGCAACCCGTTGGGACGGCCCAATGAGTCGACGATCCCGGCGTCGTAAAGCAGAACTTCCAGTTCTTCCATAAGCCCCGCGATTTCGGTCTGCTTGCCGTCAACATCATAAGACTTGGTACTCGGGTGGCAGGCGGAATCGGCGCAAATACTAACCAGGTTACTGGTGTCTCCGGTATGTTCGTTTACAAATTCCATATTGAAACTGTGTCCGCCAACCTCATATCCGTCGTGAGCCTGAACATTCCCCATGTGACAGCCGACACAGCCGTCCTCGACGGCGTATGCGTGGGGTGAGGTTTCATATTCGTAATCGTTAAACTCATAACCGTTGGTACCCGCGAGTAAATCACCCTGCGGGCCATGGTGCGGACCCCAATAAACATAAACTTCCATGCTGTCCTCAATATCATCAGCTGATAACCTTGAATGGTGGCAGGTAACGCATAAATTGGCACCACCATGGTTGAAGACATAGTCGTTCTCGAGGGTGTAAGCGGCTTCGGTACGCAGTGAAAGGTTGCCGCGGTCATGCGGTGAGTGACAGGTGAAACAGTGAATGGAGCTTACCTGGTCGTACGGCGGATTTACGGTACCCGTGGCAAGATAATCAAGAAAACCCTGATGGTCGTGACAACGGGTGCAATCATCGCCGCCGCCGCGGTTGGTATAATCGACGTTACTCCCCGAGGCATGGACCGAATTCTCCCATTCTCCCTTGGCGGCCAGCAACAAACCGTCCTCGCCGTGACAGGTAAAGCAGCTGTTGAGTGAAGCCTGGTCGTCGGATGGTTCGAAAGTAACCTCACGGTCACAACCCAGACTGAAAAGCAGCAACGCTGTCAGCAAGGCAGCCCCCATTAACAAGAAAATGAATTTCATAACAACTCTCTCCTCTAGAAGGATATTGATTTAATTAAATTTACTTCAACTATATTAGCCGTGTAATATTCATCCCAAATCTGGAAATTATCGAAATTGTGCACGTTATAATTAATTTCCAGCTTATAATCTTCGAGGAATCGGTAGGCGGCGTTAAAGCGCAGGGTTAAACTTTCCACGTTTAAATCCTGCTTGCTGCGATAATAAACGAACCCGAAGCCGGCTGTGATATCGTAATACTCCCGGGAGTTTATATCGGCGTGCACCAGATGGTCGCCGAATTGAAAAGCCTGTTCGTCGTTTTCATATTCTCCGGAAGCAAAGGCATATCCGGCCGAAACCATGCCGTACTCTTTTAACTCAAGGGTGCCGTCGAATGCCAACCGCACGAAATCAACCTCGCTGCCGAGCTGGTTGTTTTCACGGTTCTTGCTGTCGAACTTGAGCACGGCGGAGCCATATTCCGATTTTTTATAGCGCACCGAAACCTTGAAATGGTTGCGGTCCTCGTTACCCAGCAAACGGGCGCCGTCGTCAACCTCTTCCCGGCGAAAACCGTGTTCGCCCCGCAGCTCAAAGCCACCCCCGGGTTTGAGCCAGCCGGAGAAATACCCTGCATCCGCCTTGAAAGCGTCCTCAAAATCATCGTTAACATCGTGCTGGTACCCGCCGGTCAGACCGGCCCGGCCCGGCCAGATGCGCGTCAGGTAAACGGCATGGCTGACATTGTCAGTGGCCACCAGGTCGCTGTCGGAACCGGTACGGTCGAAATAAAAGCCGTATCGGAACGTGAAGTTTCTCGGAAGTTTCGCGGTAACACCGCCCCAGACGGTATTGGCGCTGATTTTGTACTCGGTCTCCTTGTACTTCGTCTCGAAATGTTGAAAACCGCCGGACAAAATGAGCCATTCGTAATTGGGTACGGAGGCGACGGCGAGGGTCCTTATTTTATAACGGCCCTGATCCCGTATCGGCTTTTCGTTATCCTTAAATTTAGCCCCCCTGTACTCGGCCTGGAGCATCCGGCCCCGGTAATTGACCCTCAGTCCGGCGTTGTATTCCGCCTGGTTATAATCCACCTTAACCGGTGCCTCCGGCTGGTTCAGGTCGAACAGGTCGGATTGTTTGCCGGATTTGCCCACATAAGCGCCGCCGCCGAAAACGGTGACATACTGATGTGGAATGACCCAGAAAGAGGCACCGGTACGGTGACGGCGAGTATTGGTACTGCCGCTGTAATTATAGGTCCGCCGATACTGATGGTTGAAAAAACGCAGTCCGAACAGGCCGAATTTTTCGACCGCCAGATTCATATTACGGTTGTTGAGCGTGACCCGCTGCAAATCGGCGCTTACGCGAAGGCCGTTGTCAAAACGGTAAAGGAACTTTTCCAAAGACAACCCGAAACCTTCATACTGATTGAAAGTGGCCTGCTGGACCGACTGATTCCCCTCTTCGTCCATGAAAGTATAGCCGATTTTAACCATTCCCTCGCCGCTATTGGCTAGGGCGCCGGTCGCTAATATCGATAGGAGTGAAAACCACAATATATATATGTACTTTTTCATCTATCCCTCCTCACCTGTTAAGCTCATGGCAACCGGATTGATAACAGTCCGGGAAAAGTTTATTCCCCAGGTCGGGGTCGAGAAACAGCCGGTTGTCGTAGGAACCGTGAATTTCACTGTGACAGTCAACACAGGCCAGCTTTGTTCCCAGGCCGGAGTGATTCAGACGATGCCCGGGAGGGGTACCGTGGCACTGCAGGCAGGTGCCGTTTTGCGGCTGCTTTAAAAGCCGGTCGTTAGGCGAACCGTGGGGCTGATGACATTCCGTACAACCGCCGCCTTCGACAAGGTGGTCATAAACGACCGGGTGCTCATATAAAAACGGACCCGCATCATCGCTGTGACAGCTCTGGCATTTCCAGTTATGCCCAACCGCCATCGCAGGGTCCTTGATGCCGTCGAAACTGTGACAGTCGGTGCATCGAATATTAGCTGATTGCAGGGGATGGTTCGAACGGCGATGAAACTCCCCCTTCACCTCATTATGGCAGGACAGGCAGAAATTCTCCCCGTCGTCTTTCACCAGCCTTTTATTGGGATTGTTATGCACCGCATGACAATCGAGACAACCGAGATTCGCCCGAAAGTGCGGGTCGGTGGTAACCATGGCCTGCTGGTGCGGTGTCTGGTGACAGCGCTTGCAAACATCGGCCTGGTCAATCGCTGCCAAACCACTCGGGTTTGCAATCGTTTCCGCCGAAGGTTCCTCAAGATGTTTCTCCCAACCGTCATGACAGTTGATACAACCGACAAACATCGGTGATTTTAATTCCCCATCCGAACTCAATCGGTGGGCGGTACCGGCCAGGGTCGCCTCGTAACCCTCGTGGCAATCCAAACAGGTGGCGGACTGCTCGAGCGACTCCCGGCGGTCGTAATTTTGAGGAGAAGACAGCGCGATACTGAAAATTAACAGCAGTATTACCGCTGTGACCGCTGACCCTCCGATTATTTTTTTACCTGCCATTATATCCTCAGGATTTATGGTTAGATATTTTTTCCTCAAGAAAAAGACTTATTAAAGTTATCATAGATTCTGATGTTATGATGTCGAATTTTGATAGTAAAAAAGCTATCCTGTTGCTTATCTGAATTAAACATCTTACCCCTTTTTTTGTCAACCTTTTAGATAAAATCGGAAATTGTCATGAAAATGTCAACAATATTTATCT
>JAFGNW010000024.1 GCA_016926795.1 Candidatus Zixiibacteriota bacterium | reverse complement strand
CGTGGAATATTCGCGTTTATATTTCGATAGCAAGCCCGACATTATTCATTCGTTTCTTACACCGCGCGTTTCGGCGAAACTTGCAGCCGCCGGCGGGCTCTATATCGGCGCCGGCCTTTCGGGTAAATACCTCATTTCCGTTGTCATGCCATCAGGGGGCAAGGATGAACCCGACAAAAAGATCGACCTCTGGGCCGACGGCATTCTGGGCTATTACCTTCCCATCGCCGAAGCGGTGTTTCTGGATCTGGAGGGGCGGTTCGGCTATAACCTGACCCGGCAGCAGTTTGCCGACAACAATGATGTAAAATACAACTACGATATCGCCGTCTACCTGGGCATCGGCTACCGCGCCGCCATGTCGGATTATTAGAAAAATAAAAAACCCGCCCCTTCCGGGGCGGGTTATCAGTTGCCGGGTATTCCCTTTATCAAAGGTTGGTTTGTTTATTAGCCCCCGAGAAGCTGAAGGACCGTCCGCGACTTCATGTTCGCCTGCGCCAGCATCGCGGTACCAGTCTGTACGAGAATCTGGTCTTTGGTGAAATTCACCATCGTTTCGGCCATGTCGGCATCCCTGATACGGCTTTCCGACGCCTGGATGTTCTCGTAGGCAGTCATTAAACCCTTGGATGCGTACTCCATTCTGTTGTAATAGGCGCCCAGGTCGGCACGCTGTTTCGCGATTTTCTGAAGCGCGTCGTCGACAATACCGATGGTGCGGTTGGAATTGTCGGCCGTGCTCAGGTTCGCCAGGAACTTGCCGGTCTTCTCCTTGAGGTTAAGGCCCTGAGAGGTCATGGTGCCAATGTACACCCGCTCTCTCTGGTGCATGTTGGCGCCCATATGGAACCACATGCTGGCCTTGGGATTGGTCCGGGAAAATTCCCCGAGGAGGAGTTTGAATTTGTTGAACTCCGCCTGGGAGGCGATACGGTCTACCTCGTCGATAAGCGCTGAAACTTCGACCTGGATCAACTGCCGGTCTTCCTGGGTATAAATACCGTTGGAAGACTGAACCGCGAGAACCCTGATTCTCTGGAGTATTGAGGAAGTCTGGTCCAGATACCCTTCGGCCGTCTGCACAAAGGACATGCCGTCCTCGGTGTTCCTTTCAGCCTGCCTGAGGCCCATGATCTGGGTTCTCATCTTTTCAGAAACCGCCAGACCGGAAGCGTCATCGCCCGACTTGTTGATGCGCATACCGGATGCCAGTTTCTCCATTGAACTGTTCACGTCCCAATGCTTGAACTTCAAGACCTTGTTCGCATTGATGGCGCTCATGTTGTGATTGATAATCATACGTCACACTCCTTTGTATTTAATAAGCCTGATCTCCCTATCAGGCTTTACTGCCAGGTTGCCTTAAATACGCCGGGAATACCTTTATATTCACTGCAACCATCATGTCCTGCGTCAGGACGAGATGCTTGCGGCGAATCCCGTCAATTTTTCGGTGTTTTCAAAGAACGGCTGTTTTCCGCCGGGAACCCCCGGCGGAAAACCGTAAATGCCCTGACTACCTCAAAAGCTGCAGCACTCCCTGCGGCCGCGTGTTTCCGTGGGCCAGCATGGCGGTGCCGCTCTGCACCAGTATCTGGTTTTTGGTGTAATCCACCGTCACTTCGGCCATGTCGGCGTCCCTGATACGGCTTTCCGCCGCCTGGGTGTTCTCGTAAGCGTTCATGAGACCCTTGGCCGCGTGCTCGAGGCGGTTGTAATAGGCCCCCAGGTCGGCGCGCTGCTTGGCGATATTCTGAATGGCCTGGTCGAAAACCCCTATGCTGCGGTTGGCCATTTCCGGGGTCGACAGGCTGATGGGCTCGCCCAGCACGTCCTTGAGCATCAGCGCACGGGCAGTCATGGTCTGGATATAGATCCTTTCCCGCTGGTGCATATTGGGCCCCATGTGCAGCCACATCGACGTGGTCCGGGACAGCCGCGCGAAATCGCCCTGTAGCAGTGTCATCTTGTTGAACTCGGCCTGGGAAGCGACCCGGTCGACCTCGTCCACCAGCTGCGACACCTCAACCTGTATGAGCTGACGGTCTTCGGGCGTGTAAATGCCGTTCGAGGACTGGATTGCCAGCACCCTCATTCTCTGGATGATTTCGGTGACCTGCTGCAGATAGCCTTCGGTGGTCTGGATAAGAGACATACCGTCCTCGGTGTTCCTTTCGGCCTGACGCAGACCCATGATCTGGGTGCGCATCTTTTCGGAAACCGCGAGGCCTGAAGCGTCGTCACCGGCACGGTTGATACGCATGCCGGAAGAAAGCGCTTCCATGTTTTTGTCAACTTTCCAGTGCTGAAACTTTAAGACCTTGTGAGAATTAATAGCCGTTAAATTGTGGTTAATAATCATTCGATTCCTCCGTGAATCTTAGATGTTGGCCGGCCTCCTTGCCGGCTTTTGACAGGTGCTTTTCACCCGTCAGTTACATGGTCGGAATGATTAATGCCACAATTTAAGCCAACTATGCCTGTTTATAGCTGATTATAGACTATTATAATCATTTATGAATATATATCGACCATATTCATCCCCCCTCGAATTTTTTCGATATTTTCCCTTATTCTTTATGTCGGCATATGGTTTTTTAGCATGAGCGTTTTTTAAAAAAATTAACGGTGACGGCATTGCCTCTGCCGGGTCCCCCGCCGGCATAATACTTGACACATCGGTGCGGGATGTTATATGCTCGGAAATCATGGCCAGGTTGTATTCATAACGGTATGCCCGGTTAACGCCGCCGTACCGCCGGAGTAGGAATTCTACCGTAAAATTCGAGAAATACCGGGATAAGTCACTTAATATAGACTAACAAATTTTATTAATAAACTTGACACCGATGTTCCGATACCTATAGTAAGTTGTCTTTTTGTCTATGAAAACATAACCACTTATGTCTCATTGATAAACCCAATCCCGGGCGGTTTCGGGAAGGGGTTAAAGATCATCGGTAAGATTATGTTTTTCTTTACGCACCGTTATTTATTGTAATTATCACTTTTGAGGTTCCATGGCTTTAAATCCGTTTAAAGATTCCAACCTGAAAGATCTGCAGGAAAACATACTGGACTTTTTTAAAGGCCGGTTCGGCGATTTCTACAGCTCTCTACAGAACCGCTGGCAGTTTCTACGCAAAAAGGGGAAAGAGCGCATTACCGTCATGTTCATTCCCCACTCGGAAAAACGCATTGTAAATTTTCACATTTCCATATTCGCGATCTTCATGATTGTCGGGGCCCTGATCGCCACCGTCACCGTGACCTCAATTTTTATCGTGAACCATACCTCCACCATAAAAGAGATCTCAAAGCTGAAAATGTTCGGCTCAAACACCAAAATTCAGATCACAAAATACAAGGAAGAGATCAACCGGCTCTACGATATTTTCCAGAAGTTCAAACCTGAAATCACCTACCTGTATTCGCTTATGCCCGGCAACGACGTGGACTCCCTCTGGGCGAAGGGCGGCGCGACCAACCCGCACTTCGAGGCGGACGGCGACAACGCCGAGACCCCGCCCATCGAGGTGTTGAACATCGAAGAGATGGAAAGAGAGCTTAAAACCACCAAGCAACTGTTGGAAAAAATCAAGGT
>JAFGNW010000218.1 GCA_016926795.1 Candidatus Zixiibacteriota bacterium | reverse complement strand
GGGGATACTATTATAACTCAGTATATATCAGGTGATCCTACATCCGTGGTTATAGATTTGCCGCAGCTGGCTCCCAAGACCTATTATCTGGTCAGAATATCAAACCGGGCGGATTTCGACGGCGAAGCGGATTACATGAGCTATTTCATCACCGAGGATACACAAATGCCGCTGGCACTGGAATACACCCCGGAAGACGAGGCCTGGCTGGTGAACCTGAACGAACCGGTTCGTATCGAATTCAATAAGCCCCTGAACACGCACACCGTCGACAGCGGGAGTTTCTTCGTTATGGGGCCCTCCGGCAAGGTTCCCGGCTTTATAAATTTCGGCAGTGTCGGTGACAGTATCCTGCTTTTCAATCCCTCGGATCCGTATATTCCCGGAACGAGGTACACGGTTGTTCTGACCTCACACATCCAGGACAATATCGGCAACCGTATCGACAGCCTGTCCTGGGATTTTACCACCGGTTATTTTAAAACAGTCGATTATGCAGGTGGTACGATAACTGCCGAGGGTTTCGAGGTTGTTTTTCCGCGGGGAGCGTTCGCCGCCGGGCGGGAGATCGGGCTGGGTCTGATCCCATCCGGTCGTCTTGCTTATCCTCCGGAGATGACCTTCACCGGTCTGGCGGTTGATATGGAGGGAGCCGACCCGTCCCGCCCGGGTATTATCACCTTTTACCTTCCGGATTCGACCCTTGACCTTTACGGACCTATAGAGTGGCTGAAAATTTATTTTTATGACAGTGACCTTAGCAGCTGGACATATTTAGGCGGGGAAGGCTCGCGAAATGAACTGAGTGTGGCTCTTGACCGTCTGGGTCGTTACGGGGTATTCCGGGTTGAAGCCGTAGATGAGGAAGCTGGTTCATACGATTTCGCATCCAGCATAAGTTTGATTCCCCGGGTTATCAGCCCCCGCCGGGGTGGTGTCAATGAGCGTTTGAGCGTGCGATTCGCCGTGTCGGAGCCGACCGAGGTTCTGGCGAAGATTTACAATACCGACGGTCGTTTGATAAAGACGCTCATCGACGGTTCGGTGGAGTCGGTCGGGCAGCAGCTGCTGGAGTGGGACGGCAAGGCCAGTGACGGCGATTTTGCCCCGGACGGTCTTTACATCATCGTTATTGAAGCCCAAGGCAAAAAGATACAAAAGACTTTCGTTATTTTGAATAAATAACAGTAAGTACAATTAATTTTCATAAAATTATTTTATAAAACACGTTGCATCAGAACCTTATTTAATTATTTATCCATGAATTAAGAAAGCTGTTTTTATAATAAATTTATTATATATTTTGTGGTCGTATTTGAAAAGACTAACCGGAGTAACTTAGTTTAGTTTTGCTGAAAAGTGGGAAGGTGGAAGTAACCATGAGGAAATAATTTATAAACTCGTTAGTATTTTTATGTCTATTTTGTATCCGTAGGTAATAAAAAATCCTAAATTAGATAAAACCAGCTAAAAATAAAAATGGTGTGATTTATTGTGTAAGCGTAAGGCGGTGTAACACGTGATGTAATAAAAATATGGACTGAAAAATCCCCGTCTCTTCGCTATATAGTCAATTAGTGAGAAGCGACTTGGGGTTACGTCCGTTCAGAACAAAGTTCAGGACAATCATGAACACACTACGGACACGACCATTAGTGGATATAGGAAAAGTTACAAAAATAAGCGGAACCGCAGAAGGGTTCCGTTCCTTCGATTACTCTCGTTATTGCCTTTAAGATTAGCTGTTTCGAGGTAATTGACAAAGAGAAATCAGGGTTTGTTTTATGAAGGTATTGATTATCGGCGGAACGCGGTTCATGGGGCCGCATATCGTCCGCAAATTAAACGGGCTCGGTCATGAAGTAACGGTTTTT
The DNA here is from genome assembly GCA_016926795.1 of Candidatus Zixiibacteriota bacterium. Taxonomy (GTDB): domain Bacteria; phylum Zixibacteria; class MSB-5A5; order GN15; family FEB-12; genus JAFGNW01. The sequence goes on along the minus strand of JAFGNW010000218.1, from coordinate 3,385 downwards.
CATCGGGGCCAGACGATCGGTGACCTTCCTGACAGCGTCAAGCATATGTTCGGCAACCGCAATCGACTGGATGATTTTACGGCTGATTTTAAAATGCTGAAACCGGATGTAGTCGTCGATATGATGTTATTGAATCGAACTCAGGCCGAGATGCTGGTCGATGTTTTCAAAGGAATATCCAGGCGACTTGTCGTTGCCAGTAGCTGTGATGTTTACCTGCAATACGACCTTTTGCGCGGGGTAGAGGAGAGGGAAGTCGCGAATCACAAAATTAACGAAAACGCCCCGCTGAGAAACAAACTCTACCCTTACCGAACGATGGTGCCGGATGAAAAGCATCAGCTTTATGATTATGATAAAATACTTATTGAGCAGGTGGTAATTTCCCATCCGGATTTGCCCGCCACGGTCCTGCGTCTGCCGATGGTTTACGGCCCGAACGATTATCAGCACCGCTTCTGGAGTTATATTAAACGCATGCTCGACAACCGCCCGACTATTATCCTTGACAAAAAGCAGGCCGACTGGCGGATAACGCGCGGCTTCGTAGAAAACTGCGCCGGGGCGATTATAACGGCGGCTCTCGACAAAAAGGCTGAATACAGGATTTATAACGTCGGCGAACCGGAGGCTTTGACAGAAAGAGAATGGGTACGAAAAATCGCCGATATTATCGGCTGGAAGGGTGACGTCGTCACTTTTATTAAGGATAAGTTACCGGAGCATTTGAAGTCCGATTTGAATTTCGAGCACCATTTGAATATCGACACCGGCTGCATAAGGGGGGAGTTAAGGTACGAAGAGTCGGTCACTATCGAAGATGCCCTGAACCTCACTATCGAATGGGAAAAAGCCAATCCGCCGGAGACTTTCGAAGATTCTTTCGACTATGACGCTGAGGATAACGTTCTGTAATTTGCAGGTCGAAACCGTTGCAATGTCGACGATAAATTCTGCAATTATTAAAATGAATGATATCTTTTTGATACCACCCCTTTAAAATACACTTAATAATGTTTATTTCAGCATGATCATTTTTTTTGATTGAATCCCGTCTTCGGATTGTAGTTTGTAAAAATATATACCGCTGGCGACTTTCCGACCCGCATTGTCGGTGCCGTCCCAGGTGGCGCGATAGGTTCCGTAACTTTTCATTTCATCCACCAGGGTGTTGATTTCCTGCCCCAGCAGATTATAAATGGTAAGAGTTACATGCATGCGTCTGGGGACGGTATATTCAATAAAAGTCGTGGGGTTGAAAGGGTTGGGGTAATTTTGTTCCAGCGTATAGCCGTTCGGCAGCTGATCGGAGATTTTTTCGTCGACAGCAGAGATGATTTTTGTCAGTTTAATGGTACAGATATCGGTATTTTCCGTTTGACTGGGAGCCTGGGAGGCGCCGGTTACATAAACATGTCCGGCATTATCGCAGGTTAGTGCATAAGAAGTGCCGCCCAGCCCTGAAATATGCCGCCACACTTCATCGCCGTCGGTATTATACATGATGGTGACAAGATCGTACGCATTTATTGCATCGCTGTAACTTCGGCCGGTAACATATATGCTGCCAACGGTATCAACAGCCATGTCCTTGACCTGGTCGACCGAGGCCGTGAAACCCTGGTCGTCGCCGTTATATCTTCGCACCCAGGCTGTGTCTCCATTGGGGAAATATTTGATCGTTGCGAAATCGGGATTATCGTCATCATCACCGCGACTGTCGCCGCTAATATACACGTTACCGGCATTGTCGATGCCGATTTCGGCCGGCACGTCATCGTCATTACTGGGTCCATTATATGTACTTACCCATTGCTGAACGCCGCTGGAATTTAACTTGATCGTAATATAATCACTGGCAAAGGGAACGGAGGTGCCGATTGTTCCTGTAATATAAACGTTCCCTGTATTGTCCAAGGCAATGAAACGGGCTTCATCGTCATAGCCGCCGGCGCTGGCATATGAGTAAACCCAGCCTGTGTCGCCGTTAGGTTCGTATTTTATAACGAATATGTCCGTATTATATGAGCTGTTGGACAAATACCCCGCGACAAAGACATTGCCGTTACCATCGACCACGATGTCATTAGCTCCGTCTTCATTGTCTGCAGAACCGTTGTATATTCGGGACCATACGGGAGTACCGCCGGACCTGGGTCGTTTAGTCGTTACCAGGTCCTGGTCAAAGCCGTAACCAGTGGTGCCGGTTATGTAAATATAATCTGCATCGAGGTCCATGCCGGTCGGGTAGTCGAATTCACCGTAATCGATCTGTTCGAACCATATAGTTGCACCGTAGGAATTGAATTTTAGGAAAACCATGTCGACATCACCAAAAGTTATAGTTTCCTGTGTGGAACCGATCGCGAACACATTACCGGAATCGTCGGCTTTGATAAAATGACCCGTGGCCGACTGGTACCCGAACGGAAGGAATCTCTTCGTCCAGGCGGTATCACCGTCGGGTTCGATTTTCACGGTTACCAGGGAATAATCCCAGGCGCCGTAGGTAGCAATGGCTCGACCGACTACGTAAACATTGCCGTAGCTGTCAATGTCAATATCATATCCGTCTTCCTCGGTATTGCCGGTGCCGGTGTACCAGCTGACCCAGGTGGTCTCGACATTCTGGGCTGTTGCTGAGCCGCAAAACAGAAGAAGAAAAATAAACAATAGCACTCTGTACATACCTGTTCCTCCTTAAGAAGTATTGTAAATTTATTGTCAAGCGAGAATGCTATCCTGTTTACGTGGTTGTGGATTATGGATAGTATACAGGATTTTCTTGTTTTTATTAAGATAATATACTGATTAAGATTGTCAATATATATCTTATATGAGTTCTAAAGCCACTGATTAAGTTAAGGTGGGGCAAGATTCCTTCGAATTCGCCTGATTAAAATTCTAGTCATACTTAAATATATAAAAAAACATCACAGAGATGCCCCCTACGAATACTTTTATATTTATTCAAAATAGGTTTCCCTGTTTACTTCAAATTCCCCGTCGTGACGATATGGTGTTGAGTAAGCGTCTGGTCCGTGTTCTTGTCGTATATGATAACATCTATTGCGGCACGAATAACCTGCGGTTTGCGCCCGCCCGGTTTGATAAAGCCGTAATCATACTCCTGGTGGACATAGGTGTTGTTGGGCTCGAGATATTGTTCCTGCTTTTCAAGCTTGACCGGTTTGGTGTCGTTGTTGAAATAAACCTCGACGTTTTCCAGCCGGATAAATTTCGGCACCGGCTCGACCCGGTCGATAAAGCGGAACATCACCACCAGCTGGTAGAGCGGGTCGTTGGTTTTATCGTCGGTGGCCATGTATTTTTTCAGGTTTTCATCGTATTTGACCTGCTGCAGGTGGAACTCGATTTCCCAGCC
>JAFGNW010000217.1 GCA_016926795.1 Candidatus Zixiibacteriota bacterium | reverse complement strand
CTCCCGCTTTCCGGTACAACCGGGTTGATGGTGCGGCTGTTTACGGCACCTTGAAATATGAAAACCTCGATTCTCTTCTGCCTATCGTCTGGTTTTCCGGCGGTTATGCATTCGAGTCTGAGCGTTGGCGTTACGAAGCCGGGCTGGAGCAGGTCCTGTGGCGAACCCGGCCCCTCAGCGTTGGCGGAGCTCTTTACCGTAAACTGGCTTCGGAGGACGACTGGCTTATAAGCGACCGGGAAAACCTCTTTTTCACTCTGCTGGTCACCGAAGATTTCAAGGATTATTACGAGGCTGAGGGCGGCCGCCTTTATACCCGCTTTAAACCCCTGAGAAACCTGACTTTCGAAGGCGGGTACAAATATGAGGAAACCAAATGGATTCGCTCTCATCGAAATATCTGGTCCCTGTTCGGCGGCGACAAGGTCTTCCCCAGGAATTTCGGGTCGGTGACGGAACCGTACCGCGGGATCGGCATCGGGGAAATCGACAGCACCGTCAATGCCGGATTGTACGCCCAGCTTGATTTTGACACTCGCGACCCCGACGAACCCTTCGAACACTCGGCCTGGGCAGCGACCGGAACGGTGGAATGGTCCCATCCCGACTTCGAATCCGATTTCGATTATCGCCGCTATACGGTCAACTTACGCCGCTACCAGAAGATTAACCGCCACAGCATTATGCTGTTCCGGGGAATGTACGGCGGCAGCGACGGCTATCTGCCCTTGTACAAGAGCTTTTTCCTTGGCGGCCTGGGGACTCTGGAAGGCTATAAACACAAAGAATTCATGGGCTCGCGCTTCTGGATGGCCAATTTCGAATACCGCATCACTTTTCCCAGCAGTGACATCTCCTATTCCCTGCTTTATGATGTCGGGCAAATTTCAAACACGACCGGTTTTGAGGACGAGGATGAGATTAAACATTCTATCGGGATGGCTCTCTATATTGAAAACGATTTGCGGCTGAGCATATCCAAAAGACTCGACAGCGCCGACGATAAGGATCCCAAGATATATGCCCGGCTGACGCACCAGTTCTAAATAAGTAATTCGAACCCGCCTGTATTTATGAAAAGGTCAATACGCGGCATTATTTCGACGGTTTTGATATTTGTAATACTCTGCCCCTTAATCGACGCCGCCGAAGAAGACCGTATCGAATACGACATCTTCCTTCGGGGCGATACCCTGTCCGTCTGGATTGACCTTTCTTTCATGTTATCCGCCGGCAACCTGAAAAAACTTCTCGATGGTATCGACCTGGCCCTGGAATACCGGCTGACCCTGGCCACCCCGCGAAGGTTGTGGGGCAGCCGTACGGTCGTCCGCACCGACGATGCCCTGAAAATCAGCTATCGCCAGATAACCGAGGATTTTTATGTCAGCAGTATGATTAGCACTCCGGACCGGCAACATCGTTTTATCTCCCGCGAGGAACTGGAGGAATATTTAAAGGATTCTATTCTGGTCGGCCTGGCGGATATCGACTCTCTTGACTCTCACCAGCGCTATACGCTGGAAATCGAAATTACCAGCATAACCCTGACCGCATTAAACCTTCTTTCCGACGGCAGCGGTGCCGACAGCACCCAATCCGCATTAAAATCGTTGTTCAAGGAGTTTCTCAAACTGACCGGTTACGGCCGTCGGGATTTATCGGTCAAATCTCGTGCCTTTTCCCTGGAAGAAATCTTTCCCGGCCCGTAAAATCCAACAATCTGCCCTTTTCGTTAATCATATGACGATTTTATCCGATATCAAAGACAACGGGATAATATATAGGACTATTTTTTAAAGATGGAATCAGAACGGGATAAATCGAATTCGGAAGATACTCAGCCGGTTACGGTGACCGGTGAGGGTACAGCCTCGGGGACAGCGACAATCCCCGAGGATTTCCTGCAGTCTCTTGATAAAATCGCCGATTACAATCAGGCGCATATCAGCCAGGTTCACTACAACACCTTTTATTACATCCACCAGCTGGAACAGATTTTAAAAACTTCCACCGCCATAAACGGCGTTCTTGATATTGATGAGATTCTTAAAATTGCCATGGGTGATATTGTCACTACCTTAAAGGCCGAGCGCGGATTTATTACTCTTTACGATGACCGCCGGCGGCTTCAAGTAAAAACCGTCCACAACATGAAAGTCGTCGAAATTACCGACCGCACCAGTTTCGATTATGACCATATCACGGCCCTGGTTCTCGGCTCCGGACGGGCGGTGATATCTTCCGATGTCGCCCGGGATGAACGCTTTTCCCACCTGGTGTCATCGGGTGTCTTTCCCCAGCATTCGTTATTGTGTGTGCCCCTGACGAACCGGTCGGAAATCCTCGGCACCTTATATCTCGAAAATCATCACAAATCGCGCATATTCATCGAATCCGACCTGCACCTGTTAAACCTTTACGCCCGGATTTTGTCCGGTGCGGTTGCCGTCGGTAAAGCCTATCAAGCGGCAGTAAATCACGATAATTACAATCGGTCGGTTATCAAGAACGCCCCGGTCGGGGCGGTTATAGTCGCACCCGACGGTCGCCTTGCCGCCGTCAACCAGGCGGCTCTGGAAATTTTCGACCTCAACGCCGAAAATATCGTCACTCTCGAAAGTGATACCCGGGCCACCAATTTCATAGAAATCCTGCCGGTTTCGGAAAAACCGGCCTGGTCGAAAATGATAAACACCGTCCTGACCACCCAGCAGGGTTTTCGCGATGCCCGCTATTCGCATAACACCGGTTACCTGGAAAAAGTCCTCTCGGTAAAAATCGAAATAATTCGGCCCTTCCCTTACTGCGATTATGGTCTGGTCTTGCTTATTGAGGACATTACCGAACAGGTCCTTATGGAAAAATACGTGATCTTCACTGAAAAACTGGTCGCCCGCGGCGAGATGGCGGCCCGGGTAGCTCACAAACTGAATAATTTCCTGACGGTCATCGCCAACAATATCGAATTGTTGAAAATGAATCTCGAACGCAAAAAGAACGACAAGGTCAATTTCAACGCCGGCACCATTCTCGACCAGGTTTTCAAAATCAAACAATTCCTCGAGAGTCTGACCGAGGCGCCCCGACTCGAGACCGGTTATATCAGCTTCAACATCAACCATTTGATTAACGACCTTCTTTTCTCCCTGCACAATGAACCGAAATTCAAGGAAATCCTGTTCACGCTCGAACTGGAGGACCATATCCCCAATATCGAAATCGATGTCGACCGGATAAAGCATGCGCTTCTGAACCTTTTGAACAATGCCGTCGAAGCGGTCGAGGAAGAAGCACTGAACCGGAAAGACTCCGAATTTAAAAAGAGCGTGCGCCTGACCACCGCTTATAATCAATCACATGAAAGAATCGTCATAACCGTCGCCGACAACGGCGCCGGGATAAAGAAAAAACACCTGGCCAAGATTTTCAAACAGCACTTTACCACCAAAAAGAATCGACACGGCCTGGGTTTGTACGATTGCCGGGTTATTATCGAACAGCACCGGGGAAAAATCGAGGTCGATTCCAATCCGGGCGAAGGCACCGCCTTCACGGTTACTCTACCCCGTTTTCAACCGAAAATAACAGCCTGATTTTGTAATGATTTAATACCGCAGAGTCTCGATAAGCCGCTTATTGTAATAATCAACCAGCTTTTCACGGCGGATGACGCCGATAACGCGGTCCGGCTCCCGGCGCCTGACGACCGGTATAAGGCCGAAATCGCGCTGTCCAAAAATACTGTAAGCCGTTTCGAGGGTGTCGTCGTCGTTGAGGACCACCGTTTCCGGCTCGACCAGGTCCTGAGCTATAACCAGATAATCCAGCTCATGCTGGCTTAAAAGGTTGCGTATATCCTGAAAAGAAATGACGCCCTTCAGCCGCCCGGACAGGTCGTTGACGATGAAATAGGTTTCCTTGGAATGGGTGATTCTGTTAAAAATTTCCGCCAGGGTGGTATTAGTTAATATGGATTCGAACTTGCCCGACATAACCTCCGATACTTCGTGCGAGCGCAGAACGTTGATATCCTTACCGCCGCGGATATCGATTCCCCGTTTGAAAAGTTTCGCGGTGTAGATGGAGTGAGGGAAAAGGTGCCGGGCTACCAGGGTCGAAAACACTACCGTCACCATAAGCGGCAGAATAATCCGGTAATCGAGCGTCATTTCGTAGATGATAAAGATGGCGGTGATGGGGGCATGGGTAGTGCCGGCCACCATGGCGGCCATCCCGACCAGAGCATAAGCTCCCGGCGTGGCGGTGACCTCGGGGAAGAAATAATTTATCACGACCCCGAAAGAACCGCCGGCCACCGCCCCCATAAAAAGCGAGGGAGCGAAAATCCCTCCTGAATTTCCCGACCCTAGCGTCAGCGAGGTCGCCAGTATTTTCAAGAACACCAGCACCACCATAAGCAGCAGGCTTATATCGCCCAGTAGCGTCAAGCCGATAGTCTGGTAGCCGTCGGCCAATACCTGAGGGAAGAAAATTGCGATAATCCCAAGGAGTAATCCGCCCAGAGCTGGTTTGGCCCAATTGGGCATACTTAATTTATCAAAATTGTCCTCGAAAACATCGAGTGTTCGGGTGAATAAAACCGCCGCTACCCCGATAACAAAACCCATGACGATATACAGGGGGATTTCCCAGGCGGAGACCAGCGAATAACTGGGCACTTGAAAGGCCGGGTTGTTGCCGAGGAAAGCCCGGGTGACCACCGAGGCGACGACCGATGAAAGCAGTACCGGGGCGAAGGTTCTGATGGCGTAATCGCCCAGGATAATTTCCATGGCGAACAGTACCCCGGCCAGGGGGGCGTTAAACACGGCCGAGATCCCGGCCGCCGAGCCGCAGCCGACAAGAATTTTGACCCGGTCGCCGGACATGCGGAACATTTGCCCGATAGTCGAGCCGATGGCCGAGCCTATTTGAATAATCGGCCCTTCCCGACCGGCCGAGCCACCCGAACCGATACAGATGGCCGAGGCAACCGCCTTGGCAGCCGCCACCCGGGGCCGGATAATCCCGCCCAATCGGGCCACCGCGTTCATGACCTCCGGCACCCCGTGACCTTTGGCCTCACGGGCGAATTTGAATACAATCGGCCCGACCAGGAGACCGCCGATCATGGGTATCAACGGCAAATAATACTTGTAACCGTCCGGGGCGGCCCGACCCACCGCCGAGGTCAGAACCTGGTCGGTAAGACCGAAAAAGATATGATTGAAATACAAAATCAACTCGGTGAAACCCAGCGCGCCAAATCCTGTCGCAAGACCCACAAAAATCGACAGGATTATCAGGGAATTCGTTTCCGAAAGTTGCAGCTTCTCAAAAAAGGTCTTTACTATTTTGTGTCTCATAACAGCTGAAAATCTACATCATTTTTTATTCAGAACAACTCTTAAATTCGAATCAGGCTGTTTTTTTTAGAGACAAAATAAATTGATGGGGCTTGACTTAACGGAGTTATTATATACTTTAATGGAGTTAAAGATGACTTCGTGTGATTTTACAAGTATGAGGTTTTAAAATGCGTTTAAATGCAGATGCCGTCATAGTCGGCGGAGGGATTATCGGCGTGGCCGCTGCCTTTTATCTGGCCCGTGAAAAATTCGGCAATATCGTCCTTCTGGAGAAAGAAACCTTTCTAGGCTCCGGGTCCACTTCCAAAGCCGCCGGGGGTATTCGAGCGCAGTTCACCACTAAAATAAATATCCAGATGTCCATGCTCTCGGAAAAAGTGTTCTGCCGGTTCAAAGAGGAAACCGGTTTCGACGCCCTTTACGACCGGTGCGGTTACATGTTCCTGCTGGCCGAGGACAGGGATATCGAGGAGTTCAAAAAAAGCTACGAACTTCAAAAATCACTCGGCCTGCCGGTGGAGCTCCTGCAGCCCGATGATATCCGGAAATTCGTTCCGATTATCAAAACCGACGATATCAAGCTGGCTACTTTCTGCAAGGACGACGGCATCGGCGACCCCAGCGAATTTCTGACCGGTTATGAAAAAGCCGCCCGAAAAATGGGTGTTGAAATTAATATCGAAAGCGAGTTGACCGGGATTACGGTCAAAGACGGCAAAATAACCGGCGTCAAGACAAACAAGGGGGATATCAGTTGCCCGCTGGTTATCAACTGCTCCGGTGCCTGGTCGAAAAACATCGGTCGGATGGTAGGCGCCGATGTCAGAGTGGAACCTATCCGCCGCCAGTGTGTCACCACCGGTGAACTGGATTTTATCGACCCGCGATTTCCCATGACGGTCGATGTCAAGTCGGGTTTGTACACCCACAAGGAATCCAAAGGGCTGCTTCTGGGCTGGGCCGATAAAGATGTCAAGCCGTCGTTCGATATCTCCATCGACCCCGACTACACCGACAATATTTTAGAACGCGCCCTGGACCGCATTCCCCGTCTCGAAACGGCCGAAATCGCCAACCAGTGGGCGGGCCTGTATGAAACCACCCCCGACCACCGGGCCATTATCGGCTGGGAAAAAGCGGTCGAAGGTTTGTTTCACATCACCGGTTTTTCGGGTCACGGATTTATGCACGCCCCCGCCGCCGGGATGGTGACGGCCGATATCCTGACCGGTCGGGAACCCCGAATCGATATTACCGACCTCAGCCCGGAACGCTTCAGCAGCGGGGTGTTTACCGAGGAAACAAACGTAATTTGAAGAAAATATATATCTTTGACGGCGGCCGGTTGACCGCCGTTTTTTTATTTCTTAAATTAAACGAGAAAAATAAATTCCGGATATTCCAGCCCTGGAGGAAATGATGAGAAAAATAACGTTGATTATATTATGCTGTTTGACTTTCATATCCTGCGGTAACACCGACGAGCAGACCGCTCAAAAAACCGACGAAGCGGTTCCGTTTATGGATGTCGTGCAGGAAATAACCGTTGTCACTAACGATTCCCTGCGCCTGACCGCCTGGTTCACCCCCTCGCCGGACAGCGGCAGGGCGCCGCTGATCGCGATGCTGCCCATGCTGGGACAAACTCATGAGAGCTACCAGCCGTTTGTAGATTCGCTTTTCAAATATCTTAAGACGGACACCGCTCTGACCGGTCAGGTTCTCCCCCACCTGCTGAATTTCGACCTGCGGGGACACGGTCGTTCGATTCTCAAGGGTACCGACAGTCTGACGTACGAAAATATGAGCAAGGCGGAATTCGCCAAAATCCCCGATGACGTCGGTCTGATGATCTTAAAAGTAATCAGCGCTTATCATGTCCGGATTGATACTTCCAAAATTACCGTTATCGGCGCCTCGATAGGCGCCAACGCGGCTGTCATGACCACTACCTCGCTGCCGTATATAAGCCGGGTGGTCCTGCTTTCCCCCGGCACCGATTACCGGTCCCTTATGCCGGCTGACGCTTTTAAAAATTTCACGGGTAAAACTTTTTTGGCCACCTCCCGGGCTGACCAGTATTCCTACGAGACGGTGCAGCGCCTGGCGGCTCTGAAAAAGAAAGACTGGATATTGAAAATATATCCGCGCGACGGCCATGGCACCGACATCCTTAAATATGATATCGCGATGAGGGATGTTATCAGATGGATTTTTGAAAAATAGCGGAGCGTTATTCTTCTTCGCCGCCGGAGAGGTCAATCATATTGGTATCATCGGCGTATTTAATCGTGCGCGCCGAAGACAGGCGGAGTAATTTCTGGGTTACGTCTTTTATTTTCAAGGCTGAGATTTCAATAGTTTTCAATTTGTCGCGCAGTTTATCGTCAAGATTTTCCTCTTTCAACAACATCAGTTGGACGTTTCCGAGAATAGCCGTCAGGGGGTTGTTGACCTCGTGATTGACCGTCACGGCGACCTCGATGATGGCTTTCAGCCGTTCCTTATCGATAACTTCCTGCCCGGAGATTTTACCCTGTTCCACCCGGCCGGCTATGACGTTGAGAGCGATTGCGGCGCTCAGGGCTTCCAGGAATATATCCTCGCCGACCAGCTTTTGTGCGCCCTCCTGAATACCGATTACGGCTCCGAAAATCTTCCGTCCGTGACGCAGCGGCAGGGTGAAGGTATGCAGCGGTCGTTCCCCCCCGAAAGACATATAAGCCGAAACCAGTTGTTTTTCCTTGCGGAGCTCGGCAAACAGTTCTTTTTCCAGCGAATCGAGCTTTTCGCGGCTGAAGTCGGATTCCGCGTACGTAACGGCGACCGTAATCGCCATCTCGTCATCCCAGAGATAAACCGCCGCTCCGTGCAGGCCGACAACCTCAGCCGCCTGCTGCAGGGATTGCTGGAGTGTTAGATGAAGCTCTTCACCGCCGGCCCCGGCCAGCGCCAGGCGCCTTAAAACGTCATATTTGTCGGCTTTTTTGTCTTCCATAATTCACTCAATTTATTCATATACAGATTGAGCAAAAGTAATGCTTTCAACAAAAAAATATATTCAAAAGGCGGTAATTCGATTAACACCCCAAAAATACAGTAAAATCAGGCATTTATCCAGTCTTTTTTTACTGTTCAATTATTGCACAGTCAAAAAACATACCGTTTAAAATGCAGAAAGATTCATAAAAAGTTCACCGGCAGGAAGCTCAAAATCATTGACTTTTCACAGGATATAGAGTAATTTAAAGGTTTTTTACAGATACAAGCGGGAGGCTGGAAGCATCGATGTTAGATGAAATGATTCACGACCACTGTGGCGTCTTTGGAATTTTCGGCAACAAGAAGGCCGCGGAACTAACTTACTTTGGTCTTTACGCCCTGCAGCATCGCGGGCAGGAATCGGCTGGTATCGTCACCTCTCAAAGCGGCAAGATTAACCTGCATAAAGGGATGGGACAGGTATCCGACGTTTTTTCGAATCCCCGGGTGATGGGCCGCCTGGTTGGCGATATTGCCATCGGCCATACCCGCTACAGCACCACCGGGGCGTCTTCGCTCATCAATATCCAACCGTTTGTCATCACCAACCGCCTTCAGAAGCTGGCTATCGCCCATAACGGCAACCTGACCAACTCCTTCGAACTGCACCAGCGGCTGGACTCCAAGGGCTCCATTTTCCAGACCACATCCGATACCGAGATAATTTTACACCTGGCGGCGGTATCCACAAAGCGCACCCGTTTCGAGCGGGTGTGCGACGCCCTGACCAAAATCCGCGGCGCTTTTTCGCTTCTGTTTTTGACCGAGGATTCCATAATAGCCGCTCGCGACCCGTACGGTTTTCGACCCCTCGCGCTGGGCAAATATAACAACTCTTATGTCATCGCTTCCGAAACCTGCGCCTTTGACCTCATAGGCGCCCGATACATCCGCGAGGTAGAACCTGGCGAGGTGCTGGAAATTACCAGGAAAGGATTGAAATCGACCTTCCCTTTCAAAAAAACCAAGCACGCTTTTTGTATATTCGAATAT
>JAFGNW010000216.1 GCA_016926795.1 Candidatus Zixiibacteriota bacterium | reverse complement strand
CATGGGCGGACGACCGCTAACGGCGCTCAATATCGTCGGTTTTCCCAAAGGAAAAATGCCGCCGGAAATCCTGACCGGGATTCTCAAGGGAGCCAATGAAAAAATCGAGGAAGCCGGGGCGGTAGTGCTCGGCGGACACTCCATCAAGGACCAGGAGCTGAAATTCGGCCTGGCCGTTACGGGCCTGGTGAATCCAAATGCCATTATCACCAATGCCGGGGCGAAAGCGGGCGATCGGCTCTTTTTGACCAAATCGCTGGGGACGGGGATTATCACCACCGGCATCAAGCGAAACAAAGTTGATAAAGAATTGATTGACACCGTGACATCACAGATGGCCGCTTTGAACAAAGATGCCGCTGAAATGATGGTCAAACATAAGGCCAACGCCGCCACCGACATAACCGGTTTTGGTCTGCTTGGACATGCTTATGAAATGGCCGCTGCCTCCGGGGTTAGCATCCGTGTTTGGTCTCAAAAAGCCCCGCTACTGGAAAGAGCGAAAGAACTGGCCGGCAAGGGGATGATACCCGGCGGGGCCAACGATAACCGAGAGTATCTTGAGGATAAGGTTCGTTTCTCCGAGGGAGTGAATGAAAGTATCGTGAAGGTGCTGTTCGACCCGCAGACCTCGGGCGGGCTGTTTATCGCGATGCCGGGCGACCGGGCGGGCGATTTTGCCGACGACATGCGCAAAAATAAAATATTCTTCTGTTTGGTTGGCGAAGTAATTGAAGAAACCGATTATCCTATTATAGTCGAATAAGATATTTTTTTTCAAACCGGCCGGGAATAAACCGACCGGTTTTTGCTTTTTATGAAAGTAGCCTCGCCGCTTAACCTAAGTTCTTGGCGACAAAATTCCAGTTGAAAATATCCCAGATTTTCTCCAGATAGGTCGGACGGGCGTTGCGGTAATCGATATAGTAAGCGTGCTCCCAGACATCGACCGTTAGAAGCGGTGTCTTGCCGTCTTTGAGGGGATTGCCGGCGTTACTGGTGTTGTCGATTTTCAGCTTGCCGTCTTTATCTTTAACCAGCCAGGTCCAGCCGGAACCGAAATTAGTGGCGGCCGCCTGGGTGAACTGTTTTTTGAATTCCGCGAAGGATCCGAAATCCTTTTTGATCGCCTCGGCCAGTTTACCCGACGGTTCGCCGCCGCCGGACGGGCTTAAGCAGTTCCAGTAGAAAGTATGATTATAGACCTGGGCGCCGTTGTTGAAAATACCGCCCCCGGCCTTCTTGATTATTTCCTCGAGCGAGGCGTTTTCGAACTCCGTACCCGCGATGAGCTTGTTGAGGTTGGTGACGTATGCCTGGTGATGTTTGCCGTAATGATATTCGAGCGTTTCTTTGGAAATTACCGGCGCCAGGGCATCCAGGGCGAAGGGAAGTTTGGGTAGTTCGTGAGCCATAATAACTCCTTTCCATTATATTTTATTTTCATGTAGATGAGTAATAATTACCCCATTTGTTTATTAGATTATACGATAGCCGTCTTCAAGTCAAATGCATTTATTCAGGAAATTTTAAGAAATCCTTCATCAAAAATAAACAATTGACTCCTTAGATGTGTATATTATATTAAGTAGGGTGATAAAAGTATCATCGGGGATATCATCCGCTACCGGAAATGGCAAAAGCCGTTTTATCACGCTGTAGATATAATTTCAAAAACAATTATGTTGTTATCACATAACAACTTAATGTTTTTTAAAACAGGAAAAGTATGCCGGTCGTTAATAATTTGTTGTTGACTTACCGACTAATATAAGAAATAGTTACAATAAGCCTGCGGAGCTAAAAAAACATGGAAATAAGTTTTATATATTCGAAGGACGACCCGCGACAGGCTAAAGCAAGGAATTTTGTCAAGCAGTTTATCCAGGACCGGGGTGTCCTCGCCAAAGTCATCGAATCGGAGCAGCCGGTGAAATCACCGACGTTGATTATCAACGGTCAGATTTTAACGGATTCGCGCCAGAAACCCCGGGAGAAAAATCCCCGGATGTATCCCGGTATCGATGAGATCGCACGCGTACTGGAAGAGCACATCTGGAGCTTTTAGTTTTACCGTCGGTCGTTCGTCGGGGCTATCGTTACAACCTCAGTATATTTTCTCGCTTAAAAAATCAATAATTTCGGGCGTTTTCATCCGCTTTTGTTCCATCGAATCGCGGTCGCGGACCGTCATCGTATCGTCCTCGATAGTCTGACCGTCGATGGTGATACAGAACGGCGTACCGGCCTCGTCCATACGGGCATAGCGCCGCCCGACCGCGCCGGCCTCATCGTAAAATACTTTAAAGCGTTTGCCAAGTTCTTTATAGACTTTCTGAGCGTATTCGGGCATGCCGTCTTTTTTTACCAGCGGGAAAACGGCCGCCTTGATGGGAGCGACTTTCGACGACAGCCGCAAAAACACCCGCTTTTCCCCCTTGACTTCCGTTTCGTCATAACCGTCCACCAGCACCGTCAGCAGAGTCCGGTCGGTGCCGGCCGAGGTTTCGACTATATACGGGATAAACTTTTCGGTGAAGCGTTCGTCGAAATACCGCAGGTCCTTGCCGGTGGCTTCCATGTGCCGTTTTAAATCGAAATCGGTGCGGTTGTGGACGCCCTCGAGCTCCTGCCAGCCGAAGGGGAATTCGTACTCGATATCGTAAGCCGCTTTGGCGTAATGGGCCAGCTCATTCTCGCCGTGCTCGTGCCAGCGCAGTTTATCCATATTCAGACCGAGCTGTTTATACCATTCCCAGCGCTGTTCACGCCAGTACTCGAACCATTGGCCGTCCTCGTCGGGGTGAACGAAAAACTGCATTTCCATCTGCTCAAATTCGCGCATCCGGAAAACAAAATTGCCGGTGGTTATTTCATTGCGGAAAGCCTTACCGATCTGGGCGATACCGAACGGGATTTTCTGCCTCGAGGAATTCTTGACGTTAAGAAAATTTACATATATTCCCTGGGCGGTTTCCGGCCGCAAATAAACGATGTTATTGTCGTCGGGAATCGGCCCGATGTGGGTGCGGAACATGAGATTGAAAAGCCTCGGTTCGCTGAGCTCCCCGCCGCATTCGAGCGGGGATTTGGAGGGCTTTTTCGGGCAGCGGGCTTCCTCGAGCTTATCCGCCCGGAAGCGCGCCTTGCAGGTTTTACAGTCCACCATTGGGTCATTGAACTCGCTGACATGCCCCGAGGTCACCCAGACTTTGGGGTGCATGAAAATCGAGGCGTCGATACCCTCGATATCGTCGCGGCGGTTGGTCATCGAGTCCCACCAGAAATTCTTGATATTGCGCTTCAGTTCCGAACCCAGCGGGCCGTAGTCCCAGCTCGAGGACAGACCGCCGTAGATTTCCGAGGACGGGAAAATATAACCGCGCCGTTTGCACAGCGAGACGAGTTTATCCATCAGGTCGTTGTTGTTCGTATTGTTGGCCATAATTTCTTTCTATTCTCCAAGTTGACTTTTTTTGAGTTTGTCGAGAAACGCCAGCGATTTCAGCTCCGATTTCAGCCCCGACTGATAGCTTAAGAATTTCGACAAAATCTCCAGTAACTGTTCCGCGTTCGAGTATCCTATCGGCAGGGAGGCCGCCTCGGTAAACGAGGCCGTCTGCAGGGCGACCAGCAGCCGCCGGTTCTCCGCGGAAAGGCTAATATAATACTCTCCCGGTTTTTGGCAAGTGGGACATACAATTCCGCCCCTTTCGGGAGAAAACAACGATTCCCCGGTTTGGTTCAGATTATTGAGTTCTTTCGAGCAGCCGGCGCAGTAGCTAAGCGAGGGATGATACCCCAGCTGCGAGAGCGTGCGCAGGAAAAAAGTTACGAACAGGGCCGGAAGGCTCTTTTTGTCGCAGGTATCGACCAGCTTCAGGTAGGTTAAAAAAAACTGAAACAGCGGGGGCTGGGCTTCTTCTTCGGGCAGGAGCAGGTACAAAAGCTCGCAGGCGGCCGAACCGTAGGCCAGGCGACCGAGGGTACCCTCTTTTTCAAAATTAAAGGCTTCCAGTATTTCGCTGTCGGAGAGGTAGCCGGTGGTTTCTTTTTCGGACTTGTAGAAAGTGATTTCCATGCGGCAGAAGGGGATCATCTGCCCCCGTTTGGATTTGAACGAACGACCGCCTTTGTCGTTTAAGGGCAGTTTGCCGAAATCGCGGGTGAAAAAGTGCACCGTGCGCGAGGATTCCGACCAGTTGAATTTTTTCAGGAT
>JAFGNW010000215.1 GCA_016926795.1 Candidatus Zixiibacteriota bacterium | reverse complement strand
TGCCGGCTTTCAGCGAATCGGGAAGGTTCTCCATTTCGGCCCGCCGTCTTTCCCGGAATTCCAGGACCTGTTCGTCGGAGGGCGTAAACCGCAGCGCCTTGTTGGACACCAGGAGAACATCGCTTTTATGTTCAATTATAAAATCGACCGTCGCGGTCATCCCCGGCAAAAGCAGGTTTTCATCATTGGCGGCGGCCACCACCACCGTGTAGGTAACGACGTTCGAAACGACCTCCGGCTGCATCCGCACCTTGGTGACCGTTCCGGTAAAAACCTTGTTGGAATAGGCCTGAACCTCGAAGCGAACCGCCTGGCCGGCTTTAATCAAACCGATATCGCTCTCGTCGACATCGACCAGAATTTCCATCCGGGACAAATCCTCGGCTATCTTGAAAAGGGTGGGCGTGGAAAAACTGGCCGCCACCGTCTGGCCCGTCTCGACATCCTTGGAAATGACCGTACCGCTAATAGGGGAGCGGATAACGGCATATTCCAGGTTGCGCCGGGCGCGCTGCAGGGACACCCGGGCCGACTTGACCGACGCTTCCTGGGTCTTGACGTCTACCTCGCTGCTCAACAGGTCGGCGTCGGATATCATCTTCTTGTCGAATAACTGCAAGCTGCGCTCATAAGTGGCTTTGACCTCCTCAAGCGTCGCTTCGGCTTTCTCAACATTGGACTCGGCGTCGAGTACAGCCATCTTCAGCAACAGGGTATCCAACACCGCCAGAAGCTGCCCCTGTTTGACGTTATCGTTATAATCCACGAAGACCGAATCGATCGTCCCCGACACCTGAGTGCCGACATCAACCGTCGTGACCGGGCTCAAAGTTCCGGTGGCGGTGATGGTGCTTTCAAGGTCACCCCGGGTGACGGCTGTAAACTGGTAGGCGGCTGCCGCTGAACCGTTCATTGACTTAATGACAAAATAAGCGACTATGACAATAACTGCCAGTATTGCTATATATATGACCTTTTTCATATCATTTCTTTCCTTTTCATCAACAGGTTAACCACCTATTTTATTTTAATTAACATTAAGACAGAAACTCCCGGTAAGAAGATTAATAAACGACGTAAGAATTAATAATTGAGTCCCGGAATAAAGCCCGAGACTTTTAACCGGTTGACCGGTAACCGAAAGGCTTGCAACGGAAATAACCGCCCTTCTCGGGGACTGAAAGAAAAACTTGTCTGATTGGTTTTTAGATGAGTATAATTATTTCGGTAAAGGCAATTGCCGAACGGGGCTGACTCACCTGAAAAAGCTAACGGCTTATAGAAAAGCTTGCAAACAGGTGACTTTGATTTTTTTCCGGAGTGGGAAAAGTTGCTCAAGTAGAGCGCAACCAGCCCGGATATCGAGAGAGGTACCACAAGTTTGGAACAACGAGCCAAAGGCGCCCTGGGTACTTTCCTGGGGGTCTATACGCCGACATTACTGACTATCCTCGGCGTTATCATGTATCTTCGTTTCGGCTGGGTTCTGGGTCATTTAGGGCTGACGCGAACAATTCTTATCGTCGTCATTGCCAACCTTATAACTCTGGTAACGACGCTGTCTTTTTCCTCGATGGCCACCAACATGAAGGTCGGGGCAGGCGGCGCATATTTCATAATCTCGCGCAGTCTCGGGCTGGGCATCGGAGCGGCTATCGGCATTCCTCTGTATCTTTCACAAGCCGTTTCGGTAACGCTTTACTCTTACGGCCTGGCGGAATCCTTGAGTATTGTCTGGCCCCAGATTCCCCTGGGTATTACCTGTATCCTGATTATCCTGGTCGTGTCGGGGATATCGTTATACGGTGCCCGGTTCGCTCTTAAGACCCAGGTCCCTCTGCTGGTCCTGGTCGCTCTGTCATTAGTTGCCCTTGCAATCGGAGTATTCCTTCACGGCCGAGCTGAGCCGGAAGCTGTCACCGAAACGGTCGAGGGGATAGGTTTCTGGATGGGGTTCGCCGTTTTCTTCCCGGCCGTCACGGGCGTCATGGCCGGGCTGAGCCTTTCGGGTGACCTGAAAAATCCCGGTCGGTCCATCCCCCTGGGAGCTATCGCCGCCACGATGACCGGCTTCCTGGTTTACCTGGCCGTCCCGATATTATTGTCGCAGGCGGCCGGCTCTGAAGAACTTATATCCGATTCCCTGATCTGGTTGAAAATCGCCCCGCTCGGGGCATTGCTCATCCTGCCGGGATTGTGGGGAGCGATTTTATCATCAGCCGTAGGTTCGGTTTTGGGCGCGCCGCGCACGCTGCAGGCTGTCGTTCGGGACCAGGCCGGTCAGCGGGGTATCCGCGCCTTCATCTCCGGAAAGGGAGGCCTGCGAAGTGCCCTTCTGCTTTCGGTCGCCCTTTCGGTCGGCGCTGTATTTTTAGGCGACCTTAACACCGTCGCCCGGGTCGTAACCATGTTTTTCCTGACCGTGTACGGGATGATTAATATTGTGGCCGGTTTGGAGACGCTCAGCGGTGATCCCTCATGGCGACCCAAATTCCGGGTTCCCTGGATGGTTAATATAGCCTGTGGTCTGGCCTGCTTATGGGTGATGTTTCTTATCAGCCCCGTCGCCGGCCTGACAGCCATCGCCATCGAAATCCTCCTCTGGCTGGGATTTGCCCGAAGAGAACAGCGGGCTACCTGGGGCGACTCGAGGCGCGGCCTTTATGAAGCGGTATTACGTTGGGTTCTTATTCGCCTGTCTCGACGCTCGATGAGTGCCCGCAACTGGCGGCCCCATATCCTGGTGTTTGTTGACGACCCCCAGAAGAAACTGGACCTGATAAAATTCAGTTCCTGGTTCAGCCAGAACCGGGGTGTCGTCACCGTGTGCGAACTGGTTATCGGTGACCTCCTGACCGACAATATCGATATCCAAAAACGCCTGAAAGCGACCACCGCCCTGATGAAATCCGAGGACCTGACGGTGTTCGCCGAGGTTGACGTGGTCGAAAAAGTTATCGACGGTATCATCGATGTTTCGCAGGCCAACGGCATCGCCGGATTCGCCAGTAACACCATCGTTCTCGGCTGGCCGAAAGACCCCCGCATGCTGGCGGATTTCCTGGTTACCGCGCGGCGCCTGGAAAAAATAAGAAAATCGGTCGTTATCGGGAAAATCAATCCCCAACACTTGTTCCCGGTACACAAAACCACTCGTCAAATTCATGTCTGGTGGGGAGGTTTGAAACAGAACGGCGACCTTATGCTTCTTATGGCCTACCTGTTGACCCGCAACCCGGAATGGCGCAACGCCGAGTTGAAAGTCATGTGCGCCGCCTCCAATGAATTCGCCCGTCAGAACACCGGTCGATACCTGGAAGCGATGCTGAAAGAAATTCGTATCGAAGCGGAGTGCGATGTCTTCCTCAAACCGGAAGACCGGAGCATCAACCAGTTGATTCAGGAGAAAAGCGCCGAGGCCGATGTCGTGTTTCTGGGGCTGGCCGTGCCCGAAACCGGCCGGGAACTAGACTATGTCAATCGTCTCGAAGAACTGGTCGGCGAGCTGCCGGTGGTGTTCTTCGTTAAAAATTCCTGCCTTTTCGTGGGCAAACTCCTCCAAACCGATGAACTGGAACCGGTTTGACCGGGCTGTCTTATTTGATTAGATTCTCCCGGCTAAAGCCGGAGTGTTCTGTCTACGACCGCATAAATTATTCACTCCCGCCCGTCATATATTACTCATGCGAATATTTACCTGTACTATTTCGTCGGGTCAGCCACTCGGGCCAGGAACAGAATCGTGCCCGACGAAATCTCACGCACGGCGAACAGAAACGGCCGGTCAGCCGTAAGCTGCGGAACCGGCGGACCCTTCTTTATCTCCACGGCTGTTCCGGCTCCCGCCTCGGTGCCCGCTTCGTCGATTTCTATAACCGCCTTATGAAGAACCCGGCTTATCCAGAGGCTCCGGGCGTTGTTATCCTGCATCCCGGAAAAATCAGCCCGTCCGGCGTCAAAAGCGATACCCATACCCATATTTTTAAGGGCGTCATTGAGCAGGCTGCCGCTTTCCAGTTTGAATTTCGGGAGTTTCAGCAGGACGTTATCGATGTTCATTCGAGCCGTTAAGTCACGCCATTTTTCCGCGTTCAAGGCCGTTATTATTTCCGTCAAATCACGGTTCTTGTCCGGCAGCACGACGGTCATCGCAAACCGACCGTCGCCGTATGGCAGCTCCACCGCAAAGAAACCGAGTTTCTCTTCGTAAAAATAAGGCACTTTAAGCATCGGGGATGACATCATCGTACAGGTGACGGTGTCGCCGTTCGACAATATAAACGGTGCCTCGGTTGTCCCGTCCGCCTTAAAGGGATAGGTCCAGACGCCCTTGAAATAGACGGCGTTGACCAGGTATAAGACCGCGTCTGGTGGAACAATATCCAGAATATCTTTCACCAGACCCTCGGTTTTTTTGGTTACCCAATCATTAATATATTTCGGCGCCGCGGGGTCGCTGAAATCCAGCGCGGCAACCTCGGCCCCGAAATGGTTTCGGTTGAAATCCCGGAAGCTAGCCGACGGTTTAAAGTTCCGGCCAACCCAGACCGACTGGAAAGATTTAAAGACCGCGGCGTCATCCGTTGATTCGAGAAAAGACAACAATCCCCCGGCGGTCCGGCCGACCTGTTCCATATTCATTTCCTCGACGCCCAGTACTTTCATCACGGCATCGCGCGTTTCACCGGCCGCACCGCCGGCTGTCATGGTGACAACCGTCGCGGCACTCAGCGGGGAAACGACGACATTGGTCACCGGTTTCTCTTTTTGAATCAATTCGTTGAACAGCCGGAATCCGAATGCATTATCCGCTTCCGCCGCCTGTTTCCGGTCGGCGGTCGAGTTCGGTTCCACTACTTTAGCCGAGACAACCCATACGGTTAGCACCGTTACCAGGCCCGCAAAGATAACCAGCGGTTTCAGCAGTTTTTTAAACAGATGCATACCCTGCCTCCATTGTTTACTCCCGATGGAGAAATTAATAAAATAATAATTAATTCATTTCACCGTCAATACCGACCGGGAAGCAAAATCTTCCCAAAAATTTTGATTATTTTATAATTTGGATTAAGAACCCTGATGAGCTTTCAGCTGTAAAACCCGGCAGCCCGGTACGCCCCGACGAACGCTTTCCGAGCCGGATAAAAGACCGAATACGCCCCGGCAAGGGCGTATTCGGAACGGTTCGTCTTATGACGATTGATCATCGGGTTTTAGCCGCCCGGTATCCTGCAGCGCCCGGCGCAGGAGAAACTCGATATGAGCGTTCAAGCTGCGCAGGTCGTCATCGGCCCATCGCTGCAGGCGTTTCAGAATCTCCGGGTCAACCCGTATGAGAAAAGGTTTTTTCTGTGCCACGGCTACTGATACAGGGTCCCCGTGTTAATCACCGGTTGGGTGGCGGTTTCACCGCACAACACCACCAGCAGATTCGAGACCATGGCGGCTTTCCGCTCGTGGTCCAGTTCGATAATATTCTTTTGGGAGAGCTGCTCCAGGGCCATCTCGACCATGCCTACCGCGCCCTCAACAATCAACTGTCGCGCGGCCACAATCGCCCCGGCCTGCTGCCGGCGTAACATCGCCTCGGCAATCTCCGGCGCGTACGCCAGGTGACTTATACGCGCCTCGAGCACCTCCACCCCGGCCTGGTCAAGGCGTTCCTGGATTTCGACACGAAGTTTATCCGAGATGTCCGAGGTGCTGCCCCGCAGCGACACGGTGTCGTCATCGTGCGAATCATAAGCGTATTGAGTGGCTAGGTTGCGCACCGCCGACTCACTCTGAATCATCACGAACTGCTCGTAATGGTCAACCTGGAAACAGGCCTCGGCCGTGTCCACCACTTTCCAGACGACGATGGCCGCGATTTCTATCGGGTTACCGCCGACATCGTTAACCTTCATCTTCCCGGTCTCGAAATTGCGAACCCGCAGCGAGATGCGCTTCTTGCTCAACAACGGATTGGCCCAGCGCAAACCCTCCTGACGGGTCGTACCGGTATATTTGCCGAATAATTGCAGTACCCGACCCTCGTTGGGGTTCACGAAGAAAAAGCCGAGCATCAAAAAGAAATCCACCAGCATCCAGACCCCGGCGATTATCTTGATAACGGGCGTCCCGATGATGAGAAAAACCACCGCCGCCAAAAGCAGAACCACAAGTAACATAAACATGGCCCAGCCTGAGGCTACCTTGCGATCGCGCTCTTTAATCATTTTATCCTCCTTTAATTATGATATCATTTTGATATTATTAAGATATCATAAAATTATTACTTCGGCAAGTTATTTTTATTCGAAAAAAAACAAACCGACCGATAAAATGATTTACTGTTGTCCTTTCATTTTTATAAGTGCTTGTAACATAACAACATAATGTTTTCGATGTTATTTTTACTTAATATTTTCAACAGCTCTCTATAATTATTGGTAAGCTTTTGAATTGATATCTCTTGAGACGGGGGTAAACAGACATTTTCGGTTCACCCCCGTTTCCGGAAAGAATTGATTTCAGAAAGAAACCTGAATACCGCCGTATAAGATTCGGCCGTACACCGGGGCATAGAGAAAGGCGGCGTCATCGATATGTTTCTCTTCCTGGGTATAATCCGTCAGGTTTCGCGCCCCAACATAAACCTGATACCGTTCGAAGACGGTTTTACTCAGTTTGGCGTTAACGATTACAAACGATTCCGTTTCGTGTATCTTGATTTCGGCGGGGTCGGCCGGTTCGGTCAGATCGATGTACATTTTTCCTTTATAATCAGCGTCAATCACGAAATTCCAGTCCGAGGGTGAGAAGTCGAGTTTGACGCCGCCCGAAAACTGCGGGTAACGGGAAATGTTCCGGCTCATCTCCTCGTAGGGCGTATCTAGCCAATCTTCGCGGTGGTGGTCGTATTTCCCCTCGAACAGCTCGGCGCGAATTGCCATCGTCAGGTTTTTCGTCAGCGCCAGGGAAGCGTTCAACTCCGCTCCCGTGACATAAGCATTGTCGATATTCCGCCATTGGTAGGAATAGCCGAATTCGACGATGTTTTCATCGGCTTCGACAAAGGCGATGGCGTCATCGAGTTCCGTCCGGTACAGATTAACACTGGCGGTAAAAGACGCCGTCGTATAATCGGCGGTCACCGAATAACTGAGGGATTTCTCCGGCGACAAATCCCCGCCCTTATATACACGCGGCGACCCGCTGCACAGGTGCAGGTCTTCCGAGAAACCATACGGGACTCGGAAACCGGTGCCGATCGAGCCGCGCAGAACCAGTTTCTCGCTGACCGAGTATTTTACCGTAAAGCGCGGGTTGACGCTCGATTCATCGTATTCCAGAGGCTCCAGGCCCTGAGGTAAAACATCTCCGGAACCGCGGAATTCATCCTCTGATTCGTGATAATCGAAACGAATACCGCCCACCAATTCGATTTTATCGGACACCTTGAATTCATCCTGGGCATAGATACCGACCTCATTGGCTTTCTTGTTCGAAACGGATTTATACGGTTCCCGGGGATCACCGTCCAGATACATGCCGCTTTCTTCGAGGTTGTTGTGAGTAAACTGAAGTCCGGCGAGAAGCCGGTGCCGGTCGGCCATAGGCTGTACGACATCGACCGTAGCGACCAGAAGTTGTTCGTCGGCGGTGTACGGACGGAGAAGGTCAACCGGCGGCATTTCACCGTTGGCTTCTTCGTAATCGCCGAGAAAAGTGTCGTTGGTGGCGTCGCGTTTATGCTCGATATAAGACAGGCTGGAGTGCAGCTCGGTGCCGCCGGACAGCCACACCCGGTATTCCAGCTGACCGCTGTAACGGTCCGTTATAATTCGTTCGGTGCCGGGGGCAAACGGGTTTTCAAAGGAATCCGCCCAGCCGCCGAGGCGGTTTTCGTTGAGCAAGCGCCCTCTGAATATTAGCCGGTCAGCGAAAAAGATATCGTCAAGAAACAAATTAAGACCGGCGTTTCTTGACGAAGCCCGCACCCGGTCCAGCCAGCCGTCCGGTTCGTCAACCCCTCCAGCTGCGTTAATATCACCCGTTTCGTCGAGTTCATCCTGTTCGCTTTGCTGGGCGAAAAGGAAAATTCCCAGTTTATCCTTCCTGGTGCCGGCCGAAGCCCGGTACCGATTCGTCCCGTGTTCTCCGAACTCGATATTCGCTATACCCTCGGTCGCGCGCGGAATCGAGGAAATAATATTTATTGCCCCGGCTACGGCGCTGCTGCCGTAAAGAGCCGACCCGGCTCCTTTGACAATCTCTATATGGTCAACATCCGCCGTACTGAACTGCTGTAAACCGTATACCGACGCAAGACCGGTGTAAACCGGTTGACCGTCGAGCAGTACCTGGGTATGGTCGGCCCCTAGCCCCTGCATGCGAAGGATGCTGAAATTACAGGCCTGACATTGCTGCTCGACCCTGACCCCGGCCTCACCCTCCAGAGCCTCATAAATATTCACCGCCGACTTGTTCTCGATCGACGACCGGGATACCACTTCCGTAAAAACCGGCACATCCTTTACGAATCGCGGGGTACGCGTACCGGTAACGACAATGCTGCCGGCGTCGATTCGGATAGGTTCAAGTTTTATTTCCAGCAGTGATGCCGAACCGACTTCCGTATCAAACTTGTGTTTCCGTGTACTGTATCCGACCATGGAAACAATTAAAGTGTGCCCCCCCGACGGTAAATGCCTCATCTCGAAACAGCCGTTCGTATCGGTGAAAATTCCGAGGCTGGTGCCTTCGATTTGAACGGTCGCGTAAGGTATGGCCTCACCCGTATTATTATCTGTAACTTTACCGCTTATATTCTCGTTATGGGCGGCAACACTGCCGACGAAAACCGACATAAACGCTAAAACAATAACTATCATTCCATGCATGACATTACCTCGTTGTTATTTAAATTGATATAAGCCGCGATAAAATCGCAACCTGAAGGTTATCGGAAACGAGGAAAGGAAGGCGGGGAACGTCCGGCAATATCCCAGACAAAAGCATCGGACCGGTAAAAGTCAATATCAGGATTAACGATTTCCCAAACCGTGTAAAACAAGACGGAAGCGGTAATCGTCGCCAGCGTAAATTTACTTAAAAAGTGAGCTACGGCGCCTATGACCGTATATTCCTGCTGAGTATGATCATGGTCACCACCGGTTCTGTTGCCGGTATCCGAATGCGAATGGCTGTGAGCAACCACCCGACCGTCCGGAAGAAAATGAAGGTGCAGGGAAATTAGCGAAACGGCGCTGAAACCCGCAATCGAAAAAATGAGAGTTAAGACTGTCAAAGCTGTCAGCAGCTTTTTCTTATCGGTCGCGATTTGTAAAAACGTCTCCAACAAACCTTTCGAACCGTTGCTGTAGGTTTCTGACCGCAACAAAATTAACTCCCTTATAAAAATGTTAGTCACGCCTAAAATTATACGGTACAACTAACTTTATGTCAAGAATTTTTGTGATTTTTTTCACTTTAAGCGGCCCACTTTCTTATCTTTCACCTTAATGCGTTGCTATACAACCAATTCCCCAGTATATATCCCTTCCAAAAAATATATCCTTTGGATGATGAAACTTAAATAGCATATTACACGTATAATGTATTATATTATACGATATGTGTAATTCAATAAAAGGCAGTCAATATGACCCGTAAAACGATGGAACGACAGACCCGGCAGCAGTACATCATCGATGCCGCACGGCGGCTTCTTGCTGAAAAAGGTATCGAAGACACCAGCATGGAGGATATCGCCGCCGCGGTGGAGTACACCCGCCGAACGCTATACGCCTATTTCAAAAGCCGTGACGAAATCTACCTGATGATACTGGTCGAGGATTTAAAATCGCGCTGGGCCGAACAGAAAAAAGCCTTGACGGCGGCCAGCCGTGGTCTCGACAAAATCAGAATCTGGGGGGAATCATTATACGATTATTCGCGCGAACATCCGCACTCCATGCCCATGCAGATATACTGGGATTTTAAGGGCATCGACCGCGACCGGGTCAGCCCGGAGGTATTCGCGGCGTTCGAAACTATTAACGAGGAACTGGCGGCGGGCCTTCGCGAAATATTCACCCTGGGGATAAACGACGGTTCCCTGCGGCCGGATTTGCAAATTGACATGGCCATCGGCCAGTTCGTCTACAGCCTCCGCAGCATAATAAACCGGGCGCTCACCCCGACCTATTCCTTCACACGCATCGAACCCGACAAATACGTTGAACATTATCTCGGACTTTTTCTTCGAGGAATTCAAAACAAAAAGGAATAAAAAAATGAAATTAAGCGACCAGCCACGTTTAATAACGTTACAAAAAACAAACGTTAATAATTATATGTTCTCCTTCATTACCCTGTTGATACTCACAT
>JAFGNW010000023.1 GCA_016926795.1 Candidatus Zixiibacteriota bacterium | reverse complement strand
TTTCTGGTGCTGGGACCGCTTCTGGCCCGGCTCGGCGAGGCCCGGATATCCCTGCCCGGCGGCTGTTCGCTGGGCGCCCGACCGGTCGATTTTCATATCAAGGCGTTCGAGACCCTGGGCGCCAAAATCACCGAAAAAGCCGGTTATATTATCGCCAAAGGGAAGCCCCTGGCAGGCAGTTCGGTATATTTCGACCGGCCCTCCCATACCGGTACTGAAAATCTTCTATTCGGAGCGGTTTTCGCCAAAGGTAAAACCCAGATTACCAACGCCGGTTGTGATCCGGAGATTCTCGATGTCGCTAAATTTCTTAACAAAGCCGGAGCCAAAATTTACGGAGCCGGCACCCCCGATGTTATGATTGAACCGGTCAAAAAGCTAAAAGCGGTCGAATACACGGTCAGCACCGACCGCCTGGTAGCCGGGACCTATATGATTGCGGCAGCCGTCACCGGGGGAAAAATTGAAATCAAGGATATCAGACCGTTCGAACTGACCATGCTAATCCACAAGCTGATGGAAATGGGCTGTGAGATAAAGGCCGCCAAAAAGAGCCTGATTATCAAGGGTCCCAAAAAACTGCACCCGATAAACATAACCACCTTCCCCTATCCGGGTTTCCCCACCGACCTGCAGGCCAGTATCATGGCCGCAGCTTGCCTCGCCCAGGGCACTTCGCATATCAAGGAAACCGTATATCCCGACCGTTTTTCCCATACCATGGAATTCCGGAGGCTAGGGGCGAATATTACCGTTTCCAGCTCCGAGGCCATTGTCAACGGCGTGAAAACGCTCAACGGGGCCGAGGTAATGGCGCCGGATATCCGTGCCGGGGCCGGTATTACCCTGGCCTGCCTGGCTGCCCGGGGCAAATCCGAGATACTGAGAGTTTATCATATCGACCGCGCTTATCATAAATTGGAGGAAAAGTTATCTTCGTTAGGTGCCGATATCACCAGAAGTAAGACCTGATTATTATAAGGGAGAGATTAAAAAAATTAAACTTTATCCGGGTCTTAACTGTTTTTTATTTAGAGAGTTGTATTTTATTACAGCCGCTGTAAGTATTAATTTTATCCGAAGGACGTGTTCTATGATGAGAAAAGCTACCCTGTTAGCTCTAATCCTCACTTTTTTGTTTTCCAGCCTGACCTTATCCCAGGAAACCTATTTCGGGAAAAACAAGGTGCGCTATAAAGATTTCGAATGGAGCTATATCCAGACCCGTCACTTCGATATTCATTATTATGAAGAAGCCTACCCGATCGCCAAATTCGCCGCCGCCGTGATGGAATCTTCCTACGTCGCCATTTCAACGGAGTTAAACTATAAAATCCAGAAAAGAATCCCGGTTTTTCTCTATAATTCTCAAAACGATTTCCAGCAGACCAATATTATATCCGGTCTGCTCCCGGAGGGGGTGGGCGGTTTTACCACGGTCTCCAAGAACCGGATAGTGGCGCCGTTCAACGGTTCCTATGAAGATTTCCGGCACGTCCTGCATCATGAGTTGACGCACGCCGTGACGTTCGATATGCTTTACGGCAATCTGTTTACTTCGCTGCTCTCGCAGCGCCGCCTCTTCGATATGCCGTTGTGGTTCGCCGAGGGTTACGCCGAGTACTCCTCGCGCGGCCAGTGGGATTATTTTACGGATATGTTCATCCGCGACGCCACCATCAACAACTACCTTATCCCGCCCGATTACCTGAGCGGCTATATGGCTTACCGCCAGGGCCAGGCGATGGTGAAATACATCGCCGACAAATACGGGGAACACAAGCTGGGTGAGTTTTTGCAGCGGGGCAAACATCTCCTCTCGGCCAACAAGGCCCTGAAAGCCGCTCTCGGCGTAGAGATGAATGAGTTCTGGGAGGATTTCAGCAAGGAGATGAAACGCCGTTACTGGCCCGATATCGCCATCCGTAAGGAGGCCGATGAAATCGCCAAGCAGCTGACTCACGCCCGCGAGGACAATTCCTACTTCAATGAAAAACCGGCTTTCTCACCCGAGGGCGACAAAATCGCTATTTTTACCGATGTTTCCGATTACACCGAAATTATCCTGATTTCAGCTTTGGACGGAACGCGGATAAAGAAACTGGTGAAATCGGAACGCTCGGCCGATATCGAGTCGCTGCATTCGTATGTCTCCGGTATTTCCTTCTCCCCCGACGCCACCAAAATAGTCTTTGTGGCCAAATCCAAGGGAAAGGAATCGCTGATGTTCTACAGCCTCGATAAAGACAAAGTCTACAAAAAGAAACGGACCAAATTCCACAATATTATTTCTCCGGCCTGGTCGCCGGACGGCGACAAAATAGCCTTCTCCGCTCTCGACCGTCACAAACGGGATATATACATATATGACCTTAAAAGGGATGAATTCGAACAGGTAACCGATGACCGTTTCGACGATGTTGAGCCGAGCTGGATGCCGGACAGCCGGACTATCGTCTTTTCCTCGGACCGTCCTCACCCGCAAAATCCCCCGGATAATTTCCTGGGTCATTCCTATCTGAAAGCGGTGGCGGTTAACCCGGGTGACTTCCAGTACGGCATATACAATATATTCAAAGTGGCCCAGGATATACACCGGGTTACACCGATTGATGTCGGCCCCGGTCCTAACAAGAACCCGATTGTCGCCCCCAACGGCAAAAAAATCGCCTTCATTTCCAACCGTAACGGTATCGACAATATTTATATAGGTTATCTCGACAGCCTGAAGAATTATGCAGTGACGGACCTTCTTTCCGGTGTACGGTCCATATCCTGGGGACCTAACAGCGACAAAATCGCCTTCTCCGCCTTCTACCAGGGGAGTTTTGATATTTTCGTTCTGGACAAACTGGTTCCGGCCGGTAACAACGGCGTTCTGACCCCGACCGATTTTGTCCTGGGCAAATACGCGCCGCCCGGCTACGAAAAAGAACCGCCCCCGACCAAACCGGCTGAGGATACCGTCCTTATCGCTGCTGTGACCGACACGACCGCCACCATTCCGGGCATGGAAATCGATTATGAAACCTACCCTCTCACCGTCGACAGCACCGTCGTTGAAGCGGATTCGACCGACCTGCCGGCCGACACTACCCTGGCCGGGACCGTAGGTGACACGGCCATCACCGAAACCGGCACCTACGACGATGAATACGTCTTTGTCAGCGAGAAGAAGTCCGATCCCCTCGATTCGCTGCTTATAAATCTACCCAACGACTCCAGCGCGTTTTTAGCCGGTCAGGAGGAACCGCCCTCGTTCGATTCCATCGCCCCGGCCCTGCCCAGCGGCGAATTCGCCATCAAAAAATATAAAGTCAAATTCACGCCGGATTATATGGGCGGCGGCTTCATGTACGACACGTTTTTCGGCTTACAGGGTCAATCCTATTTCGTGTTTTCCGACTATCTCGGCAACCACCAGATCCTGGTCGCCACCGACCTGGTCAACACCATCGACCAGTCCAATATCCAGGCTTATTATTTGAATTACAAGAACCGGATCAATCTCGGGGCGGGTCTTTTCCATACCAACAATTATTATCTCGACAACGACGACCATCTCTTTTCCGACCGCTTTTACGGTCTGCAGCTGTTTTTCCGGCGTCCCTTCTCACTTTTCAGCCGTCTGGAGCTGACCACGGCCCAGTATTTCATCGACCGCAAGTATCACGATTACGACGACCCCCGGGAGAACCGCAGTTCCAAGGTGACCAAGGCGACTTTCGCTTATGTCACGGATAACATTCTTTGGGGTAACACCGGTCCGGTCAACGGCCGCCGCGGTAAACTTTCCCTGGAGGGCGGTAAAAACCTGTTCGACGATCAGGATATCGAATTCTACTCGGTCGATTTCGACTATCGCAAATACTGGCACTGGAGCAAGACGTTCACCTTCGCTTTCCGGATGTCGGGCGGAGCTTCGTTCGGCAACACCCCCAAGCTGTATTTTCTCGGCGGCACGACCAACTGGATCGGTACCCGAACGCTGGATGACAAGGTTTATAATGTCGAGAATCTTTATTTCGCCGAGGTGGTGACACCGCTCAGGGGCATACCCTATTATGAACTCTCGGGTAATCGCTACGGTCTGGTGAATCTGGAATTTCGCTTCCCGATGATACAGTATTTTGCCATGCGCTACCCGCTGCCGATAGTGCTGGGCAATATCAACGGCGCCATCTTTTACGATATGGGTTCGGCCTGGTACGACGACGACTTCAAGGGCGGCACCTCGCAGAACGGCAGCAGCCGCCTGGTCGATATCAAAACCGGGTTCGGTTTCGGCATGCGGGCCAACCTTTTCGGCTTCCTGCTGTTGCGCTACGACCTGGCCTGGGCCACCGACTTCAACAGCGTCTCCGACAAACCGACCTATTATTTCTCTTTCGGAGCCGATTTCTAAGAAATTCCCGTATAATAAAAAAAGCGGCCGGAAAATCCGGCCGCTTTTTTTGCGTGTCATTCAAAGCTGCATTATCTTTTCTTCTTATGCACCGAGCACAATTTGCTCTTGCCGTCAGTGAAGCGTTTGCACTGCTTCCCGTCTTTCGTCTTAGCCGCGCAACGGATGCGTTTGCTTCTCTTCTTGGCGACGGCTTTCTTGGCTACTTTTTTCTTCGCCGTTTTCTTCTTCGCCGGCGCTTTTTTCTTCTTGGCAGTTTTTTTAGCTTTGCGCATTGAACACTCTCCATGTTTACGTTCAACTGAATAGATAACATTATTTTGAATGTTGTCAATAAAAAAAAACAATAAAAAAAATATTTTATGACAACGACGACCCGACGCCCTCGATCCGTTCGAGAGCGTCATCATCGTACACATTCAACGCGCCGCGGCGTCGTTCACTCCTTTTTGGATTTTTTACCGGATTTTCTCTTTGTCGCCTGCTGGCTGTTATCATTGTTGTCGCGGCGTCCGAAATTTTCCAGGGCGACGGCCATCTCACGCAGCTTGTCATCGACGCGAGCCATCACCGAACCGGGTGTAAAACCGCCTTTGGCAAGGCGTTTTCCGCCGGGAACATCGGTCAGTATCTCAATCCCCTCAACGACGGTCTTGACCGGGTAGACATGGAAACGACCCTTTTTGACGGCGTCCATGACATCCGGCCGCAACATCAAATCCTGTACGTTCTGATGAGGTATCAGCACACCCTGGTCGCCGCTTAAACCCTTGCTTTTGCAGACGTCGAAAAAGCCCTCGACCTTTTCATTGACACCGCCAATCGGCTGTATTTCCCCTTTCTGGTTGACCGAGCCGGTCACGGCCAGACCCTGTTTGATGGGGATATTGCCGAGCGATGAGAGCAGGCCGTAAATTTCGGTGGATGACGCGGAATCGCCGTCAACACCGCTGTATGATTGTTCGAAGGTAATCGAGGCCGACATCATCAGGGGTTTGTCCTGGGCGAACATCTGCCGCAGATAACCGCTCAGCACCAGCACGCCCTTGTCATGGATGGGGCCGGAGAGGTCCGCCTCGCGCTCGATATTGATAATCCCGGCTTTGCCCAGCGAGGTGTTGACGGTTATCCGGGAGGGCCGGCCGAAAACGTGCTCGCCGTAATTGTACACCGCCAGGCCGTTAACCTGGCCCACAGCCGTGCCGCTGGTGGAAACCATGAGGATATTGTCATCGAACATTTCCTGCAGTTTATCCTCAACCAGGTTGACCCGTCGCCGTTTGCGAGCGATTGCCGCATAAACGTCCTTGCGTGTAACCTTATTAGCCTTTCGTTCCGAGGCACAGAAGGAGCTTTCCCGGACGATATCGGCCACCGAGACAAAACGAATGCTGAGTTTGTCCCGTTTGCCGGACAACTTCCGACCGTATTCCGCCACCGCCTGCATGCCGCTGAGTTCGAATGGAAGCAGATTGTCGGCATCGACAATACGGCGGACGAAACTGAAATAATCCATGAGATTGTTTTGATTCAGGTCCATGACACTGTCGAATTCGGCCTTGATTTTGAAAATTTTCTTGAAATCCTCATCCATTTGCCAGAGAAGGTTGTAAATCCTGGCATCGCCGATTAAGACCACCTTGACATCGATAGGAATCGGTTCCGGTTTTATGCCCGAACCGGCCATCATAAAATACGGGTCGTACCCGGCGATTTCCATCTCCTCGTTGCGCAACGCCCGCTTCAACGGCCACCATACCCCGGCTTCACTCAGGAGGTCGAAAGCGTTGACGACGAGAAAGCCGCCGGCGGCTTTCAACAGCGACCCGGAAAAAATACGGGTGAAATCGGTGCGCCAGTATCCGAACCGGTCCACCACGCGCTCCACGGAACCGAAAAGATTTTTGTAGGAGGGCGATTTTTCTATGATAATCGGCACACCCTCGGTTTCCGAGTTGTCCAGGACCAGATTAACGGAAAATTCTTCGAACGGTTCGCGCTTGCGATACGGCGGCGGTTCTTCCTCACCGCGCCGGGGCTGGGCTTCGAGATAACGGTCCAGGTCGCCGATCAGCGCCTCCTCCACTTCCTCAAGATACATCACCGCCTTTTCATCGGGATAACGCTTTTTGAGCAGGTCAATCTTATCCTCCACCAGCGGTGAGACAATCGAGAATTTCAATTTTTCCAGGGCATCCTCGAGCTTCATGCTGAGCTTTTTCGATTCGATCGAGACCACATCGAATTCTCGGCGCAGGCTGTCCCATTTGCGGCGCAGCTCATCCAGCTGGGCCAGGGCAAACTTGCCCTCTTTGGCCAGGCGCTCCAGCTTCTCCAAAGAGCTGGGCTCGTTGTCTATCAGGGGCTGGATTTCGTTGCGAATCCCCATGCCGGACTGTAATTGCACCATCACGAAGCCGGCCTGAGTCAGTTTATCTTCAAACTCGTTGATGAGTTTCTTCTGGCGATTCTCGAATTCACGGATGATACGATTTTGACGGTCCTTGAAATCCTCCGACATGAAAGCCTTCGGAACAACCTTGCGGAGGGAATCGATCAGGTAATTCATATCCTTTTTAAAGCGCCTTCCCTCGCCGGCGTTGAATACCAACACCCGGGGACTGTCCTGATTACGGAAGTTATTGACATAACAGATATCTTTCAGCTCCCGCCTGTTGTGCTCGAGTTGTTCCAGCAAATGCTTGATAGTGGTGGTGCGGCCGCTACCAGAAAAACCGGTGACAAAAATATTATAACCCTTCGTTCTGATATTAAGCCCCAGCTTGATAGCGTTAATAGCGCGGTTTTGACCGATAATTTCACAACAGGGATTAACTTCGTCAGAACTTTTTATCCCGGCCGGTTTGTAGGAAATCTGATAATCGATATCTTTAAACTTCAATTCTTTGTATTTCGTACTCGAAGAACGCTTTTTGACGGGCATCTTTCCTCCAGATAATTTGATTTTGACATAAATATAGAGGGAATAAAGACAAG
Source organism: Candidatus Zixiibacteriota bacterium (assembly GCA_016926795.1). GTDB lineage: Bacteria > Zixibacteria > MSB-5A5 > GN15 > FEB-12 > JAFGNW01. The sequence goes on along the minus strand of JAFGNW010000023.1, from coordinate 9,975 downwards.
ATGCAAGTCGATAAGGAGTCAGAAAGAAACCAAAAATATAATAATTATGAATAATTTTAAGTTACTATTTACAAACGACTTAATTAGAGAAAAAAGCCAATACGCCACATCGACACAAATACTGCCATATTGACATTAAAAATATTTATGACAATATATCACCTTTTGTTGAAAAAAATGTTATTCTAAATCTATCAAGGTCATTACATTAACAGACTTATACCCGCAACCCTCTGCAAGTCAACAACAACCAGTACTTGACAGTTATTTTAATATATTTATATTCTTAATGTTGCTTTTTTAGCATTGCGCATTGAATGGCGGTATCGTCTAGTGGTTAGGACAGGTGGTTCTCAGCCATCAAGCCGGGGTTCGATCCCCCGTACCGCTAAAGACAAAATGGAGGTCGGCTGATTTCTTCCGGTCAGCCCCTCCATTTTTTATTTCCGGTACCTTTTAATCGGTATTTTATTTTCTTTTAGCTTGCCATATAATGACAGGGCCATTATAATACTTGCTGATTTATGTTATGGGAAGGTGTGGGTTGAGAACCTGCGGAAGTAACGAGAGCATTGAAGTAATCATTTCTAATTGTTATCGCGGTTGTGCTTGTTCTGCTTCATCCGCAGAATAATATTACGGATGAGAATTCCGGCCAGGATCGACAGACCCACCGTGAATATGGTAGCGAAAGTTGATTCGGACATCATATATTCCCGTTCAAGGGGGAGGTGCTCAATCGTTTCGTTATACACAGTTATTCTATAGTTATTATTATCGGAATCAGTTAAGTATATATACTGTAGTATTTTTGAACAGGAAGTTGTAACCGGTATAAGGTTGGGAGGTGTGCCATCAGTTGGGGGAATCTACTCGCAGGGAGCCATTATATGTTACCCCCCTTGCTCGACGAGGACGAAAGAGATGAGTGTCGGGTATTTATCCGTTATTTGCTGATTTTCTCGGGTTTTGGTTTTACCCTGTTATTTTCCAAGGCTATTTCGCTGTATTTACAGTATGATATTTTGCAGAGTACCTATACGGTAATCGTTTTTTTTACGGGGATCTGTCTTTTTTTCGGGGTACATTTCTGGTGTATGATTCAGTTTATTCTGGCTTACACTCTGTATGATCTTTTTACGTTCAAGAACTGGAGACTGTTTATCCGATATTCCTTTCACTGGCTGATTTTAATCGCGCTTTCGCATACACTGGTTTGTATCTCTTTTCACTACCTGGAAATCAATAAGGGCGGTTTTCTCGAACCGGACCGGACAACCGATTACCACCTTTACATTTTTGTTGACTTGGCGTTGCTTTTTACGTTAGCCATACTTATAATATGGTATAAGGTTTTCGGCAAGCGGTCCATCCTGAGCAGCGGCGTTTAGACATTGAACAAAGTTGGAGACTTTTCGTTAATCAAATACATAAAGTATTGTTTTGAAAACCTGTAATATTAAGGCCTTATGACATGACCAACCAAATGCTTTACATAACCATTCCTTTTTCGGCGGCTCTTGTGATACTAATTGTCGTCATTTATATCCGGGCGCGGATGATGACCCCTTACCGGCGTGCCCGCCGTTTACCGGGAGGAATGTTCTTTAACTTGATCAGTATTTTTGATTTCTTCTCACAGGAGTCCAGTAAGGAAACCCGGCAGCGGAAGATATCAATTGTGATTGGTCGCTTTAAGCGTATGGCCGATAACGTTCGCCAGTTTATATTCGATGAATATGGTCAGGACTTTTCCCTGACCGCCGAAGAGACGGTGATACTGGAAAACAGTGCCGTCTGTCTCTCGAGCTTTCTCAACCAGATAAAAAACGAAAAAAAGCTGACGATTCTGTCTCCGACCTGCGTGGCCAAAGCCCTGGTCTTGATAGAGGGCATCAACAAGTACCATACGCATCGAGACCGCCCTCTGGAAGAAATAGTATTCAGCGCTATCAGGGATATCTATTTTTGTTTTTATCGCACCGACTACAAGGAAAGACAGATGCCCCCCGAATTCATGAACGACTTTGTCGTTACCGCCGAACAACTAAACAGCCCGGAGCAAATACGGAGTTATGTCGATAAACTGGAAAAGAATTGGATTAAAAACGAACCCAACCATCGCCGGCTCGACCGTAAAATTATTATGGCTATAATGACGATTAAGAATATTTTTCATCACCTGAGCGACAACTGGAACAATGATAACGAAGAGATTCGAAAAAACATTGACATTATCACCGGACATTTAAACAGTCGGGATTTCGAGAAAATTTGTATCCACGGTTTGACCTATCGGAAGAAAATTGTCGAACAGTTTTCTCAGGAAACCGTCGAGGCCATTTATAAGGACGCTGAACATCTGGCTCAACTGGCCTGGGCTGAAAAAAACAAGGACCTGGCAGCCGCCGCGTTGGGTTAGGTTAAGCTTTCACCCGGGGATTTTTTTTCATCTTTGCTTGCCGAAGCAACAAATAAATATGATTTAATAATCATAATTTCTTGTCTTTTGTGCCCATATTCTTTATTTTATCGACCGGTTAATATTACAAGTTATTAAGGACGGATATCATAAAAATGGAGGCAACGGTGAGGAATATTTTAAATGCCCTGGCGGCCCTGATTTTCATCTTTAATCTAAATTGCGGTAATACCAAAGACGATTTTGCGAACGAAGTAGCCTTCGAAAAAATTATCGAAACGGCTCCGTTGGCTACCAGGTTATTGTTTAACAATAATTACGTTACCGTCATTGAATTCGACCTGAAACCCGGCGCCAAACTCCCGGCTTTCAGGCTCGGAGACTTTACGCTCTATGCCCTTTCGGATTGCGAAATAGGTTATCTCGATGACAACCGGGTGGCTACCAAAAAGCTCAAAAGCAGAGATATTTTCTGGAATCCGGAGGGGCGCCAGATGATGGAAAACAGGGGGACGGATACCGCCCGGTTTTTCATTGTGGCTCGCAAAGCAACAGCCCTTCCCGAATATGTGCTCGAGGACCTGGACCGGGATGTCAGCCAAACCAATCCCGAAGTGACCGAGCTGCTTTTAGATAACGACAATATCCGGGTAATCGAGGTCAACCTGCAGCCGGGCGAGGAAATCAGAACTCACCGGGGCATCGCGCGGATTATTTATTCATTAAATCCCTATACCATCAATTACACCAGCGATGAATATGAGAACCGCGACAGTACGGTCCGGAAGACCTTCGAACCGGGCTATACCCACTGGCACGAGTCGGGGAGCCATTCGCTGGTCAATATCGGCGAGACCCCCCTGCGGGAATTGATTTTCGAGTTCAAAAAGTAAATAATGGCTTTTTAAAATCATTTTATATATCATATAAATTAACACCGAGGAAATTCGCCAGAAGTAGATACAAATAATCAACTCCTTTAGAGGATAACCGAATTGCTTACCGGCATTCATTTTCTTTTAACCTATACCTGTCTTTTCGAGTGCGACCATTGCTTCGTTTACAGCAGCCCGTCGGCCGAAGGGACGTTCACTATCTACCAGCTCCGTAACGTTTTTGAGGAAATCCGTAGAATCCGCTCGATTGACAGCGTTTATTTCGAGGGTGGCGAGCCGTTTCTTTATTATCCTCTGATGCTCGAAGGGATGCGTCTGGCGCGGGCGCTGGATTTGAAAATCGGCCTTGTCACCAACGCCTATTGGGCCAACTCGGTCGAGGACGCCGAAATCTGGCTGCGGGAAATCAGTAAAATAAAAATCGCTGATTTGAGTTTAAGCGACGATGCCTTTCATCACGGCGAGACCGAAATCAGCCCCGCCCAGCTGGCCCTGACGGCAGCCAAAAGACTGGGGATTGCCTCGGGAACCATCTCTATTGACCCGCCCCTGGTAAAGCCCTGTGTGACGCTTGACAACGAAAAAGGCACACCCGTTATCGGGGGCAACGTCATGTTCAAGGGCCGGGCGGTGGAAAAACTAACCGAAGGTCTGCCGACCAGACCCTGGGAGGAGTTGAATTCCTGTCCGCACGAGGAGCTGGAACATCCCAAAAGAGTGCATATTGACGCCTTTGGTAACGTTCAGGTTTGTCAGGGCATCAGTATGGGCAATATGTGGACCAAACCGCTTTCGGAACTGGCAAAAGACTATAACGGGCACACTCACCCCATCTGCGGCCCCCTCCTTCGCGGCGGCCCGGCTCAGCTGGCCCGCGAATATGCTCTGGAGCACGAGGATGAGTATATCGACGAATGTCATTTTTGTTATCTGGCGCGCCGGGCATTAATCGACCGTTTTCCGGAATATCTCGCCCCCCGGCAGGTTTACGGTCTGCCGCAAATCTGCGGCGATTGATAATTCAGGTTGATTTTTCTCAATCATCGCCAGACCCTGACTTTTCGCTGCCCGGCCAAACACACTCAAAACTTAGACCAATCCTCAAAACGACTTATTAAAACCGTCGGGTGACGACCGTTCGCACCGGAATTCCATTAAAAAATTAGTGAAAATATTCGCAAAGTAGTTGTTTTTTTCAGGGAAATTACATATAATAATTTATGTAATAAGTTGTTATATATTGTGAAAAGTTTCACTACTGCAACTTCGGAGGTAAATAGCAACCAAATCCTTAACTGAAATCACGAAAAAAATAATAAATCATTTTTGTAATACGAGGTCCTGATGCCATTAGAGATTTTAAAAACCTTATCTGATGAAACCTTCAAAAAAAAGGTTATGGAAATCAGTGGCGAGAACTTCCATAAATGCTACCAGTGCGGGACCTGTTCCGGTTCCTGTCCGATGGCGGAACACATCACGGTTCTGCCCCGCCGGGTAATGGCTTTTCTACAACTGGGTAACAGAGAGAAGCTGGAGCAATCCAACACTCCCTGGACCTGTGCTTCCTGCCATACCTGCCAGGTGCGCTGTCCGCGCGGGATAGATATCCCCAAAGTGATGGAAGCTCTCCGGCTGCTGCAACTGCGCCGGAACATTAACCAGATTGAACCGTCGAGCATCTCAAAAAAGGAGATTGTCGATCTGCCTCAAATTGCGATGGTATCCGGGTTCAGAAAGCTAACATCGTGAGGTGAAAGATGAAAATCAGTTATTATCCCGGATGTACCCTTAAAACCAAGGCTAAAAATCTCGAGCGTTCGGCGCTGGCCTGTTTCGACGCTTTGGGCATCGAATATGAGGAACTTCCCCGCTGGAACTGCTGCGGGGCGGTTTATTCCCTGGCCGATGACGACCTGATACACATCATCGCCCCGGTGCGCGACCTGATTCGCGTTAAAGAACGCGGGCTTGACACCGTCATGACACTCTGCTCGATGTGTTACAACACCCTGGCCCGCGCCAACGAGCTGATGAAAAACAATGAGGAAAAGCGCTATACTATCAATACTTTCATGGACGAGGAGCCGGACTATGCCGGCGAAGTCAGGGTCGTGCATTTCCTCGATTACCTGCGCGATGAAATCGGCTGGGACAAGCTCAAAGAAAAAATCAAGGTACCGTTGAACGATTTGAAAGTGGCGCCGTATTACGGCTGCACGCTGCTTCGTCCGCGCGAGGTCGCTCTTGACCGTCCGGACAAGCCGACCGTTATACGAACCTTTCTTGAAACCCTGGGCGCCATCGTGGTTGATTTTCCCTCGGCCACGGTCTGTTGCGGGTCTTACCAGGTGCTGGGCAATCCCGAGGCGGCCCTGAAAGTCTCGCACGGCATTTTAGACGACGCCGTCAAGAACGGCGCCGAGGCGCTGGCCCTGGCCTGCCCCCTGTGTGATTACAACCTGGGCTTTCGCCAGGACGCTATTCTGAACAGTTTCACCGACGCTAAGGAAATTCCCGTTTATTATTTCACACAGCTGATGGCGGTGGCGCTGGGTATCGACCCGGCCGTCAGCCATTTCGAGCTGAATCGGGAAAGTTCCCTGCAACTGCTCCGGGACAAGAAATTAATCTCCGGAGCGGCTTCTTAACAAATGAAAAACAATATCATAAAATAAATTGAGGTTAATAATGAGTTCCACAGAGGTTGCTGTAAAAACAGAGATTAAGGCCCGGTTGATACCCGTTTATATCATGGGTAAAAAATACGAGGTCCCGGAAACTCTGACCATCATGAAAGCCATCGAGTATGCCGGATACAAATATATCCGGGGATGCGGCTGCCGCGGCGGCGTGTGCGGCGCCTGCAGCACCGTGTACCGTAAGCCGGGCGATTACAAAATCCATGTCGGCCTGGCCTGCCAGACGGTGGTCGAGCCGGATATGTATCTCACCCAGATTCCCTTCTACCCGGCCCTGCGGGGCACCTATGATTTCACCGAATTGACCGGCAAACCCGAGGAGATTTTCGAAATCTATCCAGAGCTTTTCCGCTGTGTGGCCTGTAACGCCTGCACCAAGGTGTGCCCGATGGATGTTCAGGTAATGGACTACATCGCCGCTCTCAAACAGGGTGATATCCAGAAAGCGGCCGAGTTGTCTTTTGACTGCATCCAATGTGGTCTGTGCGCCAGCCGCTGTATGGGGGAACTGCCCCAGTACCATATCGCCCAATTGGCCCGCCGCATCAGCGGAGCCTATCTGACTCCGCGAGCGGAACATCTCAAGACCATGGTAGCTAATATCGAAACGGGCCGCTTCAACGAAGGTCTGGACAAACTCAAGGCCATGGACGAGAACACCCTGAAGAAAACTTATCAGGAACGCGAAATGGAACCCGCCACGGCCGGTGAGGATTGGGCGCCCAAGGATAACCAGTACCTTTAATTGTGATAATGTGAATTGAAATAGAGGTTTAAAATGCCATACCCAGAAGAATTAAAACAGCTTATTAAAGTAGTCGAAAGCACGCGCTCCGAACGGGTGGAAAGGAAAAAGAAAAACGAAGAAGTGCCTTTCATGAGCCTCGAGGAACGTCACGACATTTTAAAATATCACCCGGATTTCATCGAAGAAGGCCGGCGTGAACTGCAGGTGGGTCCCAGCAAGGGCTACCGTATCGCTCACGAGATGGCCAACGTTCTCGAAGCCAAAAGCCGCGTGGACCCGGCTAAAATCGACCTGTCCAAAATCGATTATGAAACCGACGTGCTGGTTATCGGCGGGGGCGGCGCCGGTACGGCGGCGGCCCTGCTGGCCCAGGAAAACGGGGCTAAGGTTATAATCGCCACCAAACTTCGCCATGGCGACGCCAACACGATGATGGCCGAGGGCGGCATCCAGGCTGCTACCAAAGGTCATAAGGACTCGCCGTATTTCCATTATCTCGACGTCATGGGCGGTGGGCATTTCAAGAACACCCCCGAACTGGTGGAAACGCTGGTAAATAATGCGCCCGACGTTATCAAGTGGCTCGAGGGCCTGGGCTGTAATTTCTCCAAGTTCCCCGACGGCACGCTTAAAACCATTCACGGCGGCGGCACCTCGCGCAAGCGGATGCATTTCGCCGCCGACATCACCGGCGCCGAGATGATGCGCACGGTGCGCGACGAAGCCCGCAACCGAAGTAACGATATCAGCGTAATCGAGTTCTCCCCGGCGGTGGAACTGATTCTGAACGAACACGGTCAGTGTGCCGGGGCGGTGTTATACAATCTCGAAACCGAAGAGTACCTGGTAATCAAAGCCAAAGCGGTGGTCATGGCGACCGGCGGCTGCGGCCGCCTGCACGTCCAGGGGTTCATGACGACCAACCATTACGGCGCCACCGCCGACGGCATCGTTATGGGCTACCGGGCCGGCGTGAAGATTTGTTTCCTGCACACCGTCCAGTATCATCCCACCGGTATCGTTTTCCCGGAACAAGCTGAGGGTATTCTGATTACCGAAAAATTCCGCGGTTCCGGCGCCAACCTGGTTAATATCGAGGGGCAGCAGTTCGTCAACGAACGGGAGCCGCGCGATGTCGAGGCGTCATCCATTATCCGTGAATGCGTCGAACGCGGCAAGGGCATACCGACCCCGACCGGCAAGCGCGGTATCTGGCTGGATTCGCCGATGATCGACATGCTGGTCGGCCCGGGCACGGTTCAGCGAGAGTTTCCCGGCAAATACATTCTTTACAAACGGTTTGGAATCGATATCGCCAAAGAACCGATGCTCATCTACCCCACCCTGCATTATCAGAACGGCGGGCTGGAGTTCACCAGTGACGGCGCGACGGCCCTGCCGGGACTTTTCCTTGGCGGCGAGGTCGGCGGCGGTACTCATGGCGAAAACCGCCTGATGGGTAACTCGCTGCTGGATATCATGGTTTACGGACGTATCGCCGGCAAGAGCGCCGCCGAGTACGTCAAAGCCAAAGCCCAGGACGGGAAGCTTTCGCTGGAACATGTGGTCAAGTACAACAAGGAAATCGACGATGCCGGCGTCAGCGACGGACGTATCGCCCCGATGCTTCTGCCCGACTACACCACCCCGGAAATCAAGAAGAAACAGCTGACCGCGCATTACGAAGGCACAATCCGGTAAGGACTGTCCATAGATTAAAAAAAGGCCGCTTACAATAAGCGGTCTTTTTAATATAAATTTGTCATTCCCAACTTGATTGGGAATCCAGGAAGATATTAAACCTGGATCCCCGCTTTCGCGGGGATGACACAGCCTGTGCTGTCATAGCTCCGCCCCTGACAGCTTTTTAATTCTTGACCGCATTCACGGAGCGGTATATCTTGATTATAGAACATATCAATAAAAATAGAACTGAAAGATCTGCAACCGCTAAAGGTTTCCGCCCTGCGAGAACTTAAAAAATAAATATTTTCAATAATAAATACGGGAATATAATGAATAATAAATTATCAAAAAATGAATGGACTTTAGATAAACTTTATAAAGATCCCCGTCATTATGAAAAATGGTATGAGAATATCACTTATGATATAGATTTTTATATTAAACAAATGATAAAGTACGGCGACCCGGTTCTTGAATTGGGATGTGGCACAGGCAGGATAACGATACCAGCCGCAAAAAATGGAATAAGGATAACAGGATTGGATATATCTCCGGAAATGCTGGATTTTGCTGAACAAAATGCCAAAAGAAATAAAGTCAGCATCAATTTTATTAATGCTGATTGCAGAGATTTTATGATAGAGAAAAAGTTTAAAACGATATTCTTCCCTGTAAACTCGATTTTACATTTGCACAGTAGAGAAAGTTATGAGGATTGCTTCTCATGCGTTACGAAACACTTAGAAAAAAACGGAAGATTTATCTTTGACGTGTTCACACCAAGTTTTAAAATACTAACCAGAAAACCATCGGATAAAGTTCTATGTCATGAATATGTACATTTTGATAGCGATGAGATAGTCCGGATATTCGAGACATCAAAATTTGATATGGAAAAACAAATCAATTATGCTAAATGGTTAATAAAGATAGGAGATTCAGAAGAGAGATTATTTTCAGAAAATAACGTGAGAGTTTTTTTCCCGGAAGAATTGAATACGTTGCTTCATTATAATGGATTTGAAATAGAAGAAAAGTATGGTGATTTTAGTGAATCTCCATACAACTCAAATTCCAGAAATCAGATTTTTATTTGCAGGAAGAAACCTTAGTAAAAGCAGGGCGGTATCCTTCAGCGGTTCCACTTTTTTTCTTTAGACCTGTGCCCGAGTTAATGACGCGGAGCACCGGTGGCCTGTGTCTTTAGACGCAGGCCACCCACACCCGGCCTGCTTGAACTGAGTCAAGGTCGGGTTCCAAGTTCGCTACAGCGAACGAGAAACCCGACAAAAAATCATAAAAAATGTCGGATTTTTCATTCGCCTCAGGCGGATTCTGAACCCATCCTACCTGCCTCTACCTGCTTTCAGGACAGCTTTTTAAGCAAAACCAACTTTGTATAAAACCAATATCATATTATATTGAATTAAAGACACCTCCCGTACGTCTTATTACTGACTGTTCTGTTAATGATTACATATCGAGGATGTCATGATAAAAATATTATCCGTTATTTTAATT
>JAFGNW010000214.1 GCA_016926795.1 Candidatus Zixiibacteriota bacterium | reverse complement strand
TTGACCTTTATTACTATACCGTTTGCCGGGGTTACCCGCTACCTGCCTTTTAGCTGAACTTTTAATGCTTTTTTCAGTTTATATTAATTGACAAAACTGACGTTTGATTTTTAATTTCCGATTCAAGCGGGATTTTTATGGGCTTATGAATCTGACCGACAAAAAAATACTCATCACCGGTGCCTCCGGCTCGCTGGGCAAACAACTCTGTTACCAGTTCAATCTGGAGGGTGTGAAGCCTATCGCCCATGTCCGGGAAAGCTCCAACACCGATTTTATAGATTCGCTTGGTTTAGAGAAACGGGTCACCGACCTTCGTCAAACAATCGACCTGGTGGCACTTCTCGAAGGTATCGATTCGGTAATCCACACCGCCGCCTGGGTGAATTTCCGTCGCGACAAACTTACCCAGTTCACCGGCATCAATACTTTCGGAGCGGTGGACCTTTACAAGGCGGCCCGTCAAACGGGGGTGCGAAGATTTTTACATATTTCGACGGTTGGAGCGGTAGGGGCGCTGCCACACAGGGCTGTTAACGGCGATGTTTTATCCCCGCTTCGCGCCAGCGAGGAAATGGAATACAATCTCGGCCATCTAAAAATCCCGTATTTCATGACCAAACGGGCGGCCGAGGAAGAACTTTTCAAACTGGCCGCTGAGGGGAGACCGGAACTGGTGGTAGTCAACCCCACGATTATCGTGGCCCCCTCGCGTTCCGGCGACGACCGGAGCATCGCCTATAAACTGTTCAGCAAACTTGTATTTCCAGAATACGACAACCTGGTCAACCTGGTGGATATTCGCGACCTGGCGCCGGGAATTATCTGCGCCCTGGAAAAGAGCCGCCCCGGCGAGCGTTATATCCTGGGCGGAGAAAATATCTCGCTTAAGGACCTGGTTCTGAACGTCTCAGCCATTGTCGACCGGGCACCCCACCTGGTGCATTTTCCCCGACCGCTGGTTAATGCTCTTGCCCGCCTGTCGGTCTTTTATAACCGGTTGCGGGGCCGCGGCAAGATTTCCTTTTATCCCGATCTGGTCAAACTGCTCGATTTCGATTGGGCTTATTCCTCCCAAAGAGCCCGCAAGGAACTGGGTTACAGGACCCGTTCGGTTTTCACCACCCTCGAGGACCTCCTGACGAACAGTTTCTACGGCACCTGGCTAAAACCGAAAGCCCCGGCCGGTAAGTAACTTATTAAAAGCTTGCTATTGCTCGGCTGTCTTTTGAATTTACCCTCAGTATCGTTTCCAGTGTAATCTTTTAACCAAAGGAGTATCCCATGCGCAAGCTTGTTCTGCTCGTCGGCATGGTACTGGTGTCAATAACGCTTTTTTCAGGGTCGGTTTCTTTAGCGGGGGAGATTATTCCGACGCTCGAGAGTTCTTCGGGGAGATTTGGTTTTTACCCCATTTCGAACGAGGTTTCGATTTATAAAAACGTCGACGACACCGGGGAGGACCGGGGGGAAACCCTTCAACTGGTTCTGATAAATTCTTTCAAGTTGTTTACGACCTTCAACTTTGAGTTTACCGCCGATTATAATTTCGACTATACGCCCGGTCTTGACCGCGACCATTATGTGGAACTTTCGCTGGTCAAACCGATTACGAAAGTTTTCAGCCTGAACGTCCAGCGCGTGATATCGACTTTTGAAAACGAGTCGATTAACCAGTTCGGGTTCCGGTTGAGTTTGTGAGGGAGTAAAGAAAGACAGCTGTCAATTAACGAGGATTATTTTACTCTCAGGTCGTCAATATAGGCGGCGCCAATAAATTGGTCATCGTGGGTTACCATGGCTGTCAAGGTATAGAGGCCTCTTTTAACTATGGTTTTATCCGGCCAATTTTTGGGGATTTCTAGGCTGAAAACGAGATAGTTGTCGGGAGCATTTTCATCGATATCAAAAGAGGCGATAAGACTTTTCGGAGCAGAGAGATTGTTTTCCATGTAAATGACTACAGGAGGAAGAGAGTCGGTCGCATCAATAATTTTATAGAACTTTATATTGTCGATTATCACTTTACCTTCGTGAAAATCTTTATTATCGACCAGATAGAAATTTACTCTGGCGGAATAACGGCCTTTATGTTCAGCGGCTGGTAAATTTTTGACGGGTATTAAAATATCCAGTACCTCCCCGGGCCTGACGGTTGGGATTCTCTGGCAGGGGGGTATGCCCGATACTCTGATGGGTTTTTGGTCTATCACGAGTAACTCGTACTGTTTGTCATATACCGAAAAAGGGTATTTACCTATCAGTTTTTTGCCCCCACCGTTGATTTTGAGGTTCAACTGGAAGTCACCCCGGGCGGTATCATCGCCGGTAAAAAAAGGAGCGGTGAAGACCCGGAAATAAAGACCGTCATGTTTATTCAGATTTCCAAATTCCTTTCGGCAGTGAAGAGATTCTCCAGCCACCTTGCCATCGATCATGGTCGTATTGTGAAGAATCTCGTATTCAATATCAAATTCGATTTGTTGTCCCTGGTTCGTTTTGCGGGGTTTGATATTATCGATATTGAGGTAGAAGTCAATAAATGCCCGGCTCCATAACCAGGGACTGTCGCCGCCAGGAGAGCATTTGCCGTTCCAACGACCGTAACTATAGCAGCACGGGATAACATGTAAATTTATATTGCTGAATCCCAGCTTTTCATGGTTTATATTGACACTGACTTTACCTTCTTGTTTCATTTTAAAGATTATTGATTCATAATTTGTCTGGACTTCCAAATCTACCTGGCTCGGGGCAGCTTTAAGGATTTTATGCCTTCCAACCTTATCGTCACCGATTGTATAGTAAACCCCATTAGTGAAAGATATTGTCTTAATATCATACTCCCAGGATTCCAGTTTAAAGACGCCAAACAGCATGATAAGTCGGCCCAGTTCGTCGAAGTGGTAAAAGTCATCAGGATGGAAGCAGTTATAGGCAGCGATTTGTTCGGCTCTTTTAGGAATTTCGTCCTCGATAAAATGGTTTTTTTGATTGTCTTCGGACCAGTTCTCGTCGAGATCCATCAATCCCCGATTGAATATCGCCATAACCTCTATGGAATCCCCGAGAACGTGCTTTTCCTGAATTTCTCTTAATAATCGTTCCCGGGGTGAATTTATACCGTCGTTCTCGGCCAGTCCTTTCAGAAGATCGTACATAATATAGTACTCAATGAGCTTTAACCGGCAGAGTCCACCCTGTACCTCATGAAGACTTCGCTCAAACGGATTGTTCCCTGGCAGGTTAACGATCTCTTTATCCAGGCTGTCGCGGGTTCTCATATATCGGTTGGCACAACTCTGGATAATCAGAATCAGCAATAGGAACAGGCTGATCCAGAGGGCGCAGGGGCGTTTATTATCAGTGGAACCGGGTTTCATAAAATCTTCCATCCCTGTGTTATTCAACATAATGACGTAATTATAAAAAAGATGTTTAAAAAAATAAGGATGTTACCAGACTTGAGGTCTACTTTTAGGCAGGAACTTTGCAAGGCTTTCAAGCGTTTAATTAATGCCGGCTGAACTAGTCGGGACAGTCAGGCCGGATTGAGCAAGAATAGCTATAAATATGAAGATAGCCCAAAAACTGGTTCGGCCTGAATTGAATAATTTGTTTGACCAGTACTTAGGTCGGGAAAACACATAATTATTTGCGAATTAAAAGTCCGATAAAACTGGTATTGCCTGATACTAAAAGTCGTTTGATAATGGACCGGTGCTGGAGAACTTGGTTTTTCAGCAAATTTAAAGAGCAGAAATAACTAGCTTCGCCAGTTGAATATTTTTGCCGATTGAGTATATTATAGATAGAGAGTTCTTTGACATCTGAAGAGCGCAGTCTTATTGAGGCGAAACCTCGATAAGGCGCGGTCTCTTCGCTGTATATCGTCATACTTTCACACCGTTATGGGGGTGATCTGGTTTCGACGGGTATAGTGGGGGGCTGTTGGCGTGCCGGGGTCGTCCGGGTCCCCGTTAACAAATCGGGCAAACCAATAATTGGCGAATTCAATTACGCCATGGCTGCCTAATTAAGGCAACCCGTCGCACCCGACTCTTTGTCTCCGGGGTAGGGCTGCGGCGTCGATAAAGGAGACTCGGCTGTTCGACGCCTTTAAGGACGGCTTAAAAATAAAGGCTGGCTTCGGCCGTGGCCTGTCTGTCGGCAGCGGTCGGGGCGAGAACTAAAAGACAGCCTACGCACGTAGAGGGCGGCCTGACGTTATATTCGGACGGGGGTTCGATTCCCCCCACCTCCACCAAATTTCGTTTTCCATAAGTCATTGTAAATCAACGCTAAATGCCTGAAATGAGGGCATTTTTGCGCCTCCCCCTGTCTGAATAACACCGAATATCGTGCAATAACTTACGACAATCGTGGTCACGATTTGGTCACAATGCACGGCGGCGATTCTGCTCGGACTGGACTATGTCAACAGGGAATAATGTATCGATAATCATTGACGCATTGGCCCCTATCGGTTATATTTATAACCGAAAAGTTTTAGATGAGGAGTGTGATGTGCCAAGGAAGAAGCAAGAGCCTTCGCGCGGGCCGATGATTCATATCCGACTTGACGAAACAACCCACCGCAATCTCAAAATTCACGTGGCTCACGATGGCACCACAATCCAGCATCTTGTCGCGGATCTGATTCGCCGAGAGATCGGTGAATCAGTTAGTCTTAAGAAAACGAAATAGTCCCTGACATATTGCGTTGCAGAATAACTTAACCCGTTCTCAAGGAGTCGTCTGATGTATTTCAAAATCCAGTTTAAATCAGAATGCTTTATCAGTCACTTTATTCTTATATGCGTTATTTTGTTGATGGTCGTCCTAACGGCCCCATCAATAGTGGCTCAAGTTTTTGAAATAGGTGAACGATTTGGAATCGGAACTGACCCTGGCGCCGTGGTGACCGCTGATTTCGATGGAGATGAGGATAACGACCTGGCGGTCGCACATCGCGATGCAAGTGAGATTTGGATATTCTCTAATGACGGTGCCGCCAGCTTCTCGCACTCCCATACATTGACGGATTGTGAGCCTGAGAACTTGTGCGTGGCCGATCTGAATAGTGATGGCTACAACGATCTCCTCTGGTTCGACGAACACACTGCCCTTTCTCCTGATTGGGGTATGACATTTTACTTCAACAACGGTGACGGCACGTTCTCGATGGCATTCAAGGACTCTACTGGTTCAAATATAATGTGCGCGGGCGACTTTGATGGTGACGGTAATGTAGATGTGGCGGTGGCAGGCGTAGCCCTCGATGACCTGCATGTCGCCTTACTCTTTGGTACCGGTGAAGGGAGTTTCGCAGCCCCGGT
>JAFGNW010000213.1 GCA_016926795.1 Candidatus Zixiibacteriota bacterium | reverse complement strand
GACGGTCCTCGGGAATGCCGGCCAGTCTCAGCGTGACCGAGCTTATGACCGCCAGCGTACCCTCGGAGCCGGATATCAAATCAATGAGATTGTAACCACTGGAACGTTTGATTGCGCGATTACCGATTTTCATGACCTCACCCTCGCCCGTGACGATTTCCAAAGCCAGGACATATTCGCGGGTGCCGCCGTACTTAACCGAATAAATGCCGCTGGCATTGGTGGAGACCATGCCGCCGATGGTGGCGATATCCCCCGACCCGCCCGGCGATGGAGGAAAAAACAGTCCTTCCCGCTTGAGCCGGTCGTTGAGCCGGTCGTAAACAATACCCGGCTGCACCCGTACCTGTAAGTCCTCCGGCCATAGGTTTTCGATGTTGGTCATGCGGCTAACGTCAAGGACAATACCATCTTTCAGAGGGATAGTCGAGCCTTCCAGGGCACTGCCGGCTCCGCGCGTGGTGATGGGCGTGCCGGTATCGTAGCAGAAGCGGACAATACGGCCGATTTCTTCGGTGGTTATCGCCCAGACCACGGCCAGCGGCGTTACTCCCGGCAAAGAGGATTCATCATGGGCGGCTACTTCCAGCAGGTCGGCCTGAGTCGAAACCCGGTCAGTGGGTATTAATTCCTTCAAGCGGTCAGGTACGTTCATGGCAGATTTCTTCAACTGACCTTACTTTTTGATAAGCTCGTTGTAAAAATAATCCCACAGGGGGAGGGAGACCGGTTCTTTTTCGAAACTTTTCCGGTCTTCATCGGTCAGGTATTTCTTATCTATTATCACTTCATAAACATACTCGTCGAACCAGTTGTCGTACATGTACCAGAAACCTTTGTCACCGCGTTTGTCCCCCCAGCTGTTTTCCACCAGCCATTTGACGGGCTGGCCCTGAGCGGTGGTGTCCACACCGATAATGACCATCATATGATTGGCGGCGCCTTCGCGGTAATCGACCCGGTCGGCTTTGCTGACGGTGAAATCCACATCCAGAACCTTATCATACTCGTACATGTCGTAGGCAAAGATACCGGAATCGGTCAGGTTCCCCCAGCCGACGTCGCAGGCAAAACAGACCGCCAGGCTGTCCAGAAGCATTTTCATAGTGTATTCCTTAAGTTTTGCAACGGGCAGATTCAGGGATGATATCTGAGGCTGCTCAGCCAGATTACCCCACTGCCAGCGGTAAGTCTGGTCGTAAGGTCGAGTCGGATAATCTATGAGGGAGATATATTCCAGCAAATCCTTTGCGATATATTTTTCAAGGAACGTTTTGGGGGTATGAGTCTCGCTAATGTAGACCGGGGGCTTCTTGTTTTCGGTTTTGGAGGAGTCTTCGCTGTCCTGTTCATCCCTGTCTTTTTGTTCATAGCGAAAGACAAACTCTTTGGGGGGCTGACCGTAATTGAATACCATCAACTTGTAAATTTCCGAAAGCATGTCGGCTTTTCTTTTACGAAGGTCGCTAATTTTTTTACCCTCGGCGTACATTTTCCTGAGTTCGGCGGCGAATCCTTTGAGTTTCATGCCGGCCAGGTTATTGATCGTACCGGTAGCTACGGACTGTTTGGTTTCGGGCATGGCCGCTATCGGTACTGCGCCGTATTTGGCGATTAAATTGACGGCGTACATCCACTGCCCGCCGTCACCGAAGGGGTGACGGAGGATAGTCGCCATTTCCCGGGAATCGAGCGGGTAGTCGATATAATCTATAATATCCTCGAGAAAGACGTTGGCTTTTTCCATCTTATCCCAGAAAGTCAGGTAGGGCTGGGACAATTCGAATTTTTCATGGTTTAGTTGCCGGGCTATTTTCTGATTGAAAACGTTTAGAGTAGCGAAAAGCCAGCAGCGACCGGAACTTTTCTGGTTGGTTACGCCGGACGATTTTAGTTTAACATTGAAAAATTTATCGTGATGAGTGATGAGATCGTGGTTGACGGTCAGACTGTTCAGGCTGTTGTTGGTGACGGCGTTGATAACGGTCTCGTCGGCGAGCGCTTTCTGGCAGTCGGTTTCGAATTTGCGAAGCATATCCTCGTCGATGGCGCGAGTATCGGCAGCGGATACGGCCACAGCTGTCAGAATCATTATAATGATAACACAGTAAAATATTTTTTTCATCGCTTGTGTCCTTTTTTTAAAGCTTTCTCAATGCCCTGGAAAATACATCCCACATCGGCAGGATAATCGGTTTTTCATCGAACCTGGCCAGGTCTTCCGGGGTCAGATATTTTTTATTCACGATTATGAGATAAAGGAACTCGTCAAACCAGTCGTCGTACATCGTCCAGTAGCCCTCGTCACCGTTTTTCGTACCCCAGCTGTTTTTGACCAGCCATTTACGGGGACGGCCGCTGTCGGTAGTGTCCACGCCGACTATAGCCATGGCGTGCGAGGTCCAGCTGTCCATATAGTCCAGCCGTTCGGCTTTAGTCATTTTGAAATCCATATCGTAGAGCTTGTCGTATTCGTAAACATCGACCGCCAGCAGGCCGGAATCGCCGTAATGGTCCTTGCCGACGTCGCAGGCGAACCAGACCGCCTGGCTGTCGAGCAAGGAGGCCAGGCAGTAATCTTTCAGCTTTTCAATCGGCAGGTTGAGCATGGTGAAATCCGGCTTTTCATAAATACTGCGCGACCATTCCCCCTGGTAAAGCTTATTGTAATCCTTGGTGGGATTGTCCGATAAAGCGACAAACTCCGGGAGCCGGTCGCCGATGAACTCCCGGTAAAACGATAGCGGTGTGTAAGTTGTCGATTTGATTATTTTTTTGCTTTTGCTCCCGGTTTTGGTGGAATCGGTGTTTTCCGCAGCGGTAGTATCTTTGGTCTCATACCGGAAGGTGAACTCGTCCGGGGGCTCACCATAATTGAGAGCCATGAAATTGTACAGTTCGGCAATCATTTCTTCTTTGCGCTGCCGGAGTTGTTTGATTTTCTTGCCGTCCCGGTGCATCCGCCTCAGTTCGGCAGCGTCGGCGCGGAGTTTGGTGTTGGTCAGAGAATTGATCAGACCGGTAGTCGACGACTGATACGTTTCCGGCATCGTAGAGACCGGCACCAGACCGTACTTCTCTATGAGACCGACAAAATAATGCCACCAGCCGCCGTCACCGTAAGGCGAGCTCAAAATCGATTCCATTTTCCGGTCGGTCAGCGGCAGGTCGCGGAACTCAATCACCTGCTCAAGGAACAGGTTGGCTTTTTCCAGCCGGTCCCAGAACGCCAGGTAGGTGTGTGAAAGTTCGAAATCATCGATATCGAGCTTCTTTTTGATGATGGGGGAGAGGATATTGGCTCCGGCAAACATCCAGCAGCGCCCGGAGCTCCTCTGGTTAGTGATGCCGGTAGAAATCAGTTTGTAATTGAAATACGGGTCGCGTTTAACCAGTTTGTCCCGGTTCAAGGCCAGGTCTTTAACCTTATTAGCGGCAAGAGCATTGACCGCGACCTCCCTCGATGGTGTCGGCTCATAAACGGCTTTCATTTTTTTTATCAATTTTTCATCAATGAGTCCGTCATCCGCAGCCCGTACCGCGGGTAGTAGAATAAATAACAAACATAATAACAGAGCCAGCGTAGTTCTCATATCCGGCACCCTTTCTGTGATATTGAAAATATAATAATATTCATACCCGGTATGACAATTTGCGATACTCGCCTGTAACTTTTATTGAACAAAACGTACAGCCTGATGTTATACGACTTTAAGCTACTTTAAAATACGGTTTTTTTTGTGAAAAGTAAACCGGAAGGTTTTCGAATAAGCAATTTTTTTTAATAGATGAGGGATTTAAAATTAATATTTTTATCTGTCGTCGAATTATCGTTCATTGGATTATTCAGAAGAATTAGTTTTTAAAATTAAAAGTGAGGTGCTATGGGAGTTAACAATCTCAGTTTTTTTGAAACCGTGCTGTCCTTTTTTGACAAAGCCGCCGCCTGTACATCACATCCGAAGGGCTTGATCGACCAGATCAAGTACTGCAACAGTATTTACGAGTTCAAATTTCCGGTCAAACGACAGGATGGCACGATTGAAATCCTCCAGGCTTTCCGGGTCGAGCACAGCCACCACAAACTGCCGGTCAAGGGGGGTATTAGGTTCAGCGAGATGGTCACCCAGGATGAGGTGAAAGCCCTGGCCGCCCTGATGACCTATAAATGCGCCATAGTCGATGTCCCGTTCGGCGGGGCCAAAGGAGGTATTCGCTTCGAGCCCAAGAACTACACCGAGGAGCAGATAGAGCATATCACCCGACGCTATACGGCCGAACTGGTGAAGAAGAATTTTATCGGACCCGGTATCGATGTCCCGGCGCCGGACTATGGCACCGGTTCTCGCGAGATGGCCTGGATTTTGGATACCTACAGGGCTCTGCATCCCGACCAGATTGACGCCGACGGTTGTGTAACCGGTAAGCCGATTGCCCAGGGTGGTATTCACGGTCGCACCGAGGCAACCGGTCGCGGGGTCTTTTTCGCCGGTCGGCGGGCTACCTGCTATGAAGAAGATATGAAAAAACTGGGTTTGGCAAAGGGACTCGAGGGAAAAACGGTGGTGGTCCAGGGTCTGGGCAATGTCGGTTATTACGCAGCCAGGTTTTTTCAGGAAGCCGGGGCCGTTATAGTAGCCCTGATAGAGTGGGACGGTGCTATATATAACCCGAAAGGACTCGATATCGAAGCTGTCCAGAAACACCGCCGCGAAACCCGTTCCATTCTTAATTTCCCGGGTGCCAGGAATTTTGTGAAAAATACCGACGGGTTGGAGTATGAATGTGATATTTTAATCCCGGCCGCTTTGGAACGTCAGATAACTGCTCAAAATGCCCCCAATATCAAAGCTAAGATTATCCTGGAAGCCGCCAACGGTCCGACTACCGCCGAGGCTGAGAAGATTTTAGTTGAAAAGGGAATTATGATTGTACCCGACACCTATGCCAACGCCGGCGGGGTTACGGTTTCTTATTTCGAATGGCTGAAGAACCTGAGCCATGTCCGGTTCGGAAGGTTGAGTAAGCGTTTCGAGGAAGGTTCCCACAAACGCCTGGTGAGTGTGATGGAGCAACTGACCGGAAAAAGTCTCACCGACGAGGAAAAGAAAATCATTACCCGGGGCGCCGATGAAATCGATTTTGTTAATTCCGGCCTGGAGGAGACTATGTACAACGCCTACGATGATATGCGGGAAACGATGATGAAGTCCCCCCAGGTCAAAGACTTGCGAACGGCGGCTTTTGTCAACGCCATCAATAAAATCGCCGTTTCCTATTTGCAAATGGGCATCTGGCCGTGATTATCTGATATTAACCGACAAAAAAAGCCCCCAACGGGGGCTTTTTTTATCTTACGGCCTATCACTTTTTTAAGATATAATGAGAACTCTCTTTAACGCCAGTCGGTACAGCCTCGCGGATGTTGTGAACCAGAGTTATTGAGGGCAGGGAGTCGGTAAGGCCAAAGCCTTTACCGGCCAGGATATTGCGATATACCTCGGTGTGCAAATCGGTGAAACCCTCGGAAAATTCAATCTCCTCGTTGTCCATTGTGATGGAACGATAGGTGGTTAAATTTTTTTGCAGAGCTTCTTTCGGCAGGTCGGCGCTGTCTATAGACAGAAACCATTTCACCCGGGCCCGTTCCAGCTCGATAAAGCCGCCGGTTTTGTACTGGTTGGCCACATGAACCTCGCTGTGTTCCACCGGGCCGAACAGCCAGATCAAGAGGTCGTAGAAATGAACACCGATATTGGTGGCCAGCCCGCCCGAGCGGTCCAGCTGACCCTTCCAGGATACCAGGTACCAGCGACCGCGCGAGGTTATATAGGTCAGGACGACATCGTATTTGCCGTTGCGTTTCTCCCGGGCCAGTTTCTCTTTCAGGGCAATCAGGGAGGGGTGCACCCGCAATTGCAGGATAGTATAAACCCGACCTTCGGATTCCTGCTCCAGCTCAGCCAGGGCGTCGATATTCCACGGGTTCAGAACCAGCGGTTTTTCACAGATAGCGTCAGCCCCTACCCGCAGAGCGAAACGGACATGGGCGTCGTGCAGGTAATTGGGTGAACAGATGGAAATATAATGAACCCGCTCGGCTTCACTCTTACGGCGCAGTTTTTCGATATGCCGGTCGAACCGCTCGAACTCGATGAAAAAACTGACCCCACTGAAATAGCGGTCCAGTATGCCAACCGAATCGTGAGGGTCAACCGCGGCTATCAACTGGTTGCCGGTGTCTTTTATGGCTTTTAAATGGCGTGGCGCGACATAGCCGGCCACTCCCGTTATAGCAAAATTCTTGGACATCTTAGCTCCTGACGGATATTCAAGCCTCTTCAAGAGGTTGTTAACGTTAAGGTTATATCGACTCTATCGGCAAACCGACCGAATGCCTGCATCCGGCCGGGATATGAATCCTCCGACCGAAAGCTCAATTAAAAACCTAAACTATAATCTAAATTTATTTAAGAGGAAAGATATAAATATAATTTTTTACTCCTTGCGGTATTTAAAGAAATAATTTAACGATACGGTCTAAGTAATAGTATTACAATCTGTTATATATATTTTTTGATTCGTTTATTTAATACCCAAATTGCGACGATTCAATCCTCGTCTCTTCTCGGTCAAATCTTCTCAAGGTGGAATCGTACAAAAACCATTTGATTTGACGATAGGTAAATAATATTATGACAAAGATTTGACAAGCGTTGGATAATAAATGAGGTATATAATGAAAGATTTGGTACTCCGGTTACTTCCCGAAATTAAAGGAATAAAAGACGTCGACCTGCAAACTAAAGTCATTGCCTGTTGGGAGGAGGCGATCGCTTTCCGGGGCTGGACCGAGGAACTGCTGCGCGGTATTCCCTTCACCCTCCTGGCTGAAAACGTACAGATTACTTTTATCGACCATGTCCGGGCGGTTTGCAAAATGTGTATCGCTCTGGACGAGGTTCTGGACGAAATCCACGGTCCGCGGAAAACACCGGTCAACCGCGATTATCTTATTGCCGGGGCGCTTCTGGCTGATGTCGGTAAATTGATGGAGTTTGAAATTATCGACGGTCAGCCGGTAAAATCCGATTACGGCAAACATATCCGGCACCCGTTCAGCGGCGTCGGGCTGGCCTTCAAACACGACATCCCCTCCGAAATCATGCACATTATCGCCACCCATTCCAAAGAGGGAACCGGGGAAAAGCGCAGTCCGGAAAGCATTATTTTCCATCATGCCGATTTCGTGGATTTTGAATTGGTCAAATAATTGATAAAGCATACACATCCGGTTAACTTGCATCTGTAAAGGATAGAGTTCATGGGGCAGAACATTATTGAGAAAATAGTTCAGAAATTCGCGGTCGGTCTGGACGAGGGTCAGGCGGTTAAAAGCGGTGATTATATATCCATCCAGCCGGCCTTTGTCATGACACACGACAACACCGGGGCGGTAATTCCCAAATTCAAAGCTATCGGTGCGACCAGAGTGGCCCATCCTCGCCAGGTCGTGTTTACCCTCGACCACAACGTCCAGGATACCGGCGAGAAAAATCTTCAGAAATATGCCAATATCCAGCTTTTCGCCCGAGAGATGGGGGTCGATTTTTATCCCGCCGGACGGGGTATCGGGCATCAGATTATGTGCGAAGAAGGTTACGCCTGGCCGGGGACGATGGTGGTCGCCTCCGATTCTCATTCCAATATGTACGGCGGGCTGGGTTGTCTGGGAACGCCGATTGTTCGTACCGATGCTGCCGCCATCTGGGCTACCGGCCGAACCTGGTGGCAGGTTCCACCGGTCGCTAGAGTAGTATTAACCGGCAAATTGAGACCCGGTGCAACCGGTAAGGATGTTATAATCACTCTCTGCGGTTTTTTCAACCGTGATGAGGTCCTCAATCACGCCATCGAATTTGCCGGTGACGGCATCGCTTCACTGTCGCTGGATGAGCGACTGACGATCGCCAATATGACCACCGAATGGGGCGCCCTGGCCGGGGTCTTTCCCGTGGATAATGTCACTGTCAACTGGCTCGGTGACCGCATCAAGTATGTAACCAAAAGAGGCCCGGCCGGGGTGCCGTCCGACGCTGACGGTGGGGCGGAACACCCGCGCCTGAACGTTAAGAAACTCGAACAATTGATTACTGCTAAACCGACTTCCGACCCCGACGCCTTGTACGCCCGGGAATTGACGCTGGATTTATCTACCGTCGTACCGTACGTCGCCGGACCCGATACGGTCAAAATTATGACCCCGGTGTCCGAGATGAGGGAGAAGAAAGTAAAGATCAATAAAGCCTACCTGGTTTCCTGCGTCAACAGCCGTCGGGAGGATATTATCGCCGCCGCGTCGGTGGTGAAGGGTCACCGGGTCGCCCCCGGGGTGGAATTTTATATCGCCGCCGCCTCGAACGAGATTCAGGCCGAGGTTGAGAACGAGGGCCACTGGCAGACTCTTATCGAAGCCGGCGCTATTCCGTTGCCGCCCGGCTGCGGGCCCTGTATCGGTCTGGGCAAGGGATTACTTCGCGATGATGAGGTCGGTATCTCCGCTACCAACCGCAATTTCAAGGGTCGCATGGGTTCAAAAAACGCCCAGGCTTACCTGGCCTCGCCCGAAGTAGTCGCGGCCTCGGCTATCGCCGGGTATATCGATATGCCCGATTTCATGGATGCCACCGAAATTAAAGGCAGCGTCAAAACCTTTGAAAAAACCGCTACGACCGGTGAAAAAATTAAAATCATCCCCGGTTTTCCCGATAAAGTTACCGGCGAGTTGATTTTCTGCAACCGGGACAATCTCAACACCGACGGTATCTATCCCGGTAAATATACTTATATCGATGAATTCACGCCCGCCCAGCAGGCCGAGGTCGTGATGGAAAACTATGACCCGGAATTTGCACGCATCGTCAGGGAAGGAGATATCCTGGTCGGCGGCTTCAATTTCGGAACCGGCAGTTCCCGCGAACAGGCCGCCACCGCTCTCAAGTATCGCGGATTGCGATTGGTACTCGCCGGGTCGTTCAGCGAGACCTACAAGCGTAATGCTCTCAATAACGGTTTTCCGGCTATCGAGGCTCCGCAGCTTGTAAGCGAACTGAAGGAAAAATTCGGTGACAATAAGCTGACGGTCAAAACCGGTTTCGAGGCCGAGCTGGATTTCTCCCGCGCGGTATTGACGGTTGACGGCAAAGAATATAAATTCAGTCCGATGGGTGCCGCCGCCCAGGAGTTAATCATTGTCGGCGGCCTGGAAAACTGGGTAAAGGAAAGAATAGACAATTAATGGATGCCACCGGAGGGCATTCAGCTTTAGCGAGGTTGATAAATGGACAAATCAGTTTCACATCAGATAGCCGAATATGCGGTTGGTCTGAAATATAAAGACCTGCCCGACGGCGTGGTCAACGAGGTCAAGCGCTTTCTGTACGATTCGGTCGGCTGCGCTTTCGGCGGCTACCGCACCCGCGATGTCAATATCCTGCGCGATATTTACAAGGAAATGGCCGGTAAGGGTGAAGCCACCATAATCGGTTTCGGGGATAAGATTCCGGCGGTCAACGCCGCGCTGGTCAATTCCCTGATGGTGCGGGCGCTCGATTTCAACGACATCTACTGGAAAGAAGACCCCTCGCATCCCTCGGACCTCATACCCGCCGCGCTGGCGGTGGGGGAGCTGGTCGATGCCTCGATGAAAGACGTCATCACCGCCATCGTCCTGGCGTATGAGTTTGAAATGCGCCTGTGTGAGTTCGCCGTCCCCGGCGTCCGCGAGCGTAAATGGCACCATGCCACCCTGACCCAGTTCGTCTCGCCGATTGTGGCCGGGAAACTGCTCGACCTGAGCGTCGAGCAGATGGTTAACGCTATCGGCATCAACGGCGCCCACAATCACACCATCGGCTGTCCGACCGCCGGCAAGCTGACCATGATGAAAAATACGGTTGACCCGATGGCCGTCCAGAGCGGTGTTTTCGCCGCCCTCATGGCGCAGAAAGGCTTTTCCGGCACCGAGGCTGTGTTCGAGGGCAAGGAAGGCTTTATGGACGTCTTTGGCCCGGAATGGGACCTGGAAAAACTTACCGGCGGCCTGGGAAGCAGTTTCAAGATTCTGGAATGCAGCATGAAGGCGTTCCCCACCGAAGCCCTGACCCACACCCATATCACCACGACCCTGAAAGTGGTTAAAGAAAACGATATCAGCTATGACAAGATTGACCAGGTGACGGTTACGACTATCGCCCGCGCCTGCGACATCCTGTTCGACCCGCACAAGTACCAGCCGGAATCGCGCGAGACGGCCGACCATTCTCTGCCGTACTGCATCGCCGCCGCGCTGGTGGACCATCAGGTTACGACCAATTCGTTCTCCGATGAAAAGCTCAAAGACCCCCGCATCTGGGAAGTCATCAACAAAATCAAGGGTAAAGCCTCGAAGGAATTCGAGGCCATGTTCCCGGCCAAGCAACCCTCGAAAGTCGAGGTCAAGACCACCGACGGCAAGAAGTTCGAAGCTTATCTGGAATATCCCAAGGGGGACCCGCGCGAACCGATGTCCGAGGAGGACCTGCAGGCCAAGTTCAACGCCCTCTCGGACGGTTTGCTTTCGAAAGAACGCCAGAACAAAATCAAGAAGCTGGTGTTCGCGTGCGAAAAGATGGACGCCCGCGCGTTTATGAAAGAACTGATAATCTAAGTACTTATAGCAAAAGCATAAAAACCCCGCCATATCAATAGCGGGGTTTTCTACTTCTATTGAAAAATATCAGGAAATGCTCTTTATCCATTTCACGATATCATCAATAACTTCCAGATTAACGTGCCCCTCCTGCATGTATTCGTCCGGGACGGCCTTGCCCTCGCCGGTCATGAAAAGATGGTTCAGTTGCGGG
>JAFGNW010000212.1 GCA_016926795.1 Candidatus Zixiibacteriota bacterium | reverse complement strand
TCCTGCCCGGTCCTTTTTACCAGGTCAATATTTTCAGCCAGCCGGACAATCGTTTCCGCCAGCCGGTCAATATCACCCGCAGGTACTAAAAAACCGGTCTTACCGTCAACAATAACTTCCGGCACGCCGCCGATTTTCGAAGCCACCGTCGGCCGCCCGCAGGCGCCCGCTTCAAGTACCGCCACCCCGAACGACTCGGACTCCCGTACCGACGGCATGACCATAAAATGATGCCGTCTCAAAAAAGGGTAGATCTCCCGGTTATCAATATACCTGACAAACCGAACGCAATCCTCCAGACCGAGTTCGGCGGTCAGCGCTTTTAATTCAGCGGTCATTTCCCCCTCCCCGGCTATCGAAAGGGTAATCTCCGGAATCTGCTTTTTTACTTCGACAAGGGTTTTTAGCAAAATATCCGGACCGTATTTTTTCCGATGGGCTTTGATAAAACATATCTTAATCGGCTTCTCGGGGAGGGGAGCAATTTCCGGCGGGATAACCACCCCGAAAGGGATAACCGCTGTTTTCTGTTCCGCTCCGGGCGATAACTTACGGACCGTATCTTTCAAAAAGCGGCTGGTGGCGGTTATACGGTCAGCTTTTTTGAGAATGCGCCGGATAAGGGCGCGGGCGATGATATTCGAAGGAAAGTCGATAATGTCGGCTCCCCAGACCGAAACCAGCATCGGCTTTATTTTTGTTCGCAACGCCCATAGACCAAACCCGGCGGCGTAATGGGCATGGACTAAATCGGGTTTGAACTTTCTCGCCTCTTGCACCGCCTTTTTCAGATATTTAAGGTAAGCGGCTTTGCCGGTGTGTGGATAAGCGACCGTCTCGAGGCCGGGCAGAATAGCCTTTCCGAGTGAAATCAATTTGACCTCGAAGCCGCGCGCCGCCATACCCACCGCCCAGCGCTGGGTATGCACCCGGTTAGCCCAGCCGAATATGACCACTCTTTTTCGCGACATAAATCCGTTATCCGATTACTTTGATATCAGTCCTTGCTTTTTTGAAGGCGCAATATCTCTTTAATATAATCGCCGAATCCGAAAAGATAAACCGGCAAACCGTAAAAAAGGAGTATTGCCGATGACGAGATGCCGATTTTTATCACCGACGCGGTTCGTGACATCACATCCAAATAATTCTCAGCAAAATAATTAACATAATAAACCAGGATAAAACCGATTATCCCGGCGGTGAATATTTTAATTATCGAGAGGATGAATTTTCCCTTCGCTTCCATCCGGTGGCGTTTGACAATTAAAAGAAACAAAAGGAGTGCGAAACCGACCTGGGAAATCGAGGTCGCCGCCGATATTCCCGCAAAGCCGAACCAGAGCGGCATCAAGGCGGTGGTAAGATATTTCAAGACCAGAAGAAAAACCGTGAATATCAGCACCTGCCGAACCAGACCGCGACCATAGCAGGCTCGCAGTGAAGTCGAGATTACAAACAGGGCGATGATGGTCGGGGTGTAGGGTTTTAAAACCTGGGCGGTTTTGGTAAGCGAGGCGGCGTCGAACACCCCCCGATAAAAAATAAGATGGATAATTTCCCCGGCGTTGACAAAAAACAGAACCGCCAGCGGCACCGCCACCAGCAGTCCGCCGATAATGGCTTTCTGATAGAGGGCGTTGAAACGGAACAGGTTGTTTTTATCATAAGTTTTTGAAAACAGGGGGAAAAGAACCGAAGCAATTGCGAACCCGACCACGGCATCAGGAAGCTGCACCAGGACCTGGCTGTAGTTGAGGGCGGAGATAATTCCCTCGCCGTACTGTGGGGCGAAATAACGGTCAATCATGAAATAGGAGCGGTTTAAAAGCTCGACTAAAAGCAGTAAACCCGCCATCGTAACGAGCTCGCGCACGTCAATGTGTTTGAAAGAAAGATTGAATCCGCTCAGAATTTTGAGACCCGCCAGGCGCAGCGCGAGATAGATGTTCTGTAAAAACAGACCGGCCAGCAGACCGAGCGCGATAGCCCCCACCGAGAATTTCCCGGAAAACAGAATTATGCACAGGATCGAAAAGAAATTGAAAATAATCGGACCGGCCGCCGGGTAGGTGAATTTTTTTTTGACGTTGAGTACCGCCCGCAAAAAGGCTTCGGAAAGACCCAGCACAACGATAAAGGCCGTCACCCGGCTGTAGAAGACTATCATGGCGAACTGTTCCGGGGCATATCCCCCGGCCCAGATACGCATTATAAGCGGGGCACCGAGAATGATTATCAAAGTGACAATCAGGGCGCCGGTGAAAGTAAAGTTAAACAAACTCCAGGCGGATTTCCAGCCGACAGCCTCTGAAACGTTAGTGTTATTTTCTAACTTTCTCGTCAGGTAGGGTACAAACAGGTAAAACGAGGCGAAATTGATAACGCCATAGGCCAGCGCCGGAAGTATAATGGCGATAAGGTAAAGGTCGTACTCGGCCGAGGTCCCGAACCGGTCGGCGATAACCATTTCCCTCGCCAGCCCGAGCAGTTTGGATAAAAAAACCACCCCGGCCACGCCGAAAACGGCCTTTAACCGACCGGAAACCATTTA
>JAFGNW010000022.1 GCA_016926795.1 Candidatus Zixiibacteriota bacterium | reverse complement strand
TGGTTCCAGGTCCCCCGCCGCTCGAACATCCGGTCCACCATCGATTGCTGCCCGTACTGCTTGCGCTCCAGGAAATACATAAAGGTGCTGAAACTGCGGTCGGGATTGTTTTCATCGATACGGGGATTCAGGCTGGAGCGAATGGGTATATACAGATGAACCGAAAACCCGATAAAAGCCACCAGGAGAATGACCAGGGATGTTTTCCAGCGCAGCCTCCAGCCATAGTGGTTGGACAGATAGCCCAGAACAAGTAACAGGCCCAGGCCGACCGGCATGATAATCAGGAAAATTTCAAAGCCTATCATAATGGAGGTGACCGATCCAACTGCAACCAGTATCCCCCAGTCAATTTTCTTGTATATCAGGACTACCAGTACCAGAGCCAGGATAGCCGAAGCCAGGTAGAACATATCCACCCCCCCGCGACCGTTGGAAAATAAAATAATCAAGAGCAATTCCAAAATCACGAAGCCGCAGACCAGCAGCCAGTCGCGACCGGTGGCATCGTCCTTCAGGATGAAAAAGACGGCGCACATGGGTACGACCAGAAACACGGTCAGATGGATGCCCACCCCGACCAGGGCCAGATACATAACGAGAATCATGGTCCGGGCCGCTTTCATCGAACCCCGCTCTTCAAAATAACGAACCGTCAGCCAGACCATCATTACCATCAATGCCAAGCTAAGGCCGTATACCTCGGTTTCCACCGAATTGCCCCAGTTGGTTTCCGAAAAAGCGACGAAAAAGCCGGATACGACCCCGCCGACATAGGCGATTATTCGATTCAGTTTATCGCTTTTCTTGTTTCCGAAGAAATACCCCGCCAGACGCACGGTCAACAGATAGCTGAACGCAGCTGTCAGCGCCGAGGATATAACCGAAAGATAGTTAACGCGATAAGCAATATCTTCGACAAAGGGGATAATGGAAAACAGACGTCCCAGAATCACGAACAGGGGCGTCCCCGGCGGGTGCGGTATACCGAGAATATACGAACAGGCGATAAATTCACCGCAATCCCAGAACGACAGGACCCGCTGTACGGTTAAGGCGTAGACGATAAACGACCCCAGAAAAACCAGGCCGGCCAGGACGACGTTGGTACGGTCGAGAGAATCCGATTTATTCATGAGATTTCCGGACAAAATCTCCTCCTCAAGTAAAGCTCAAAAAAAACCGATAATTCTAATAAGATATTATAAATAATCGAGTTAAAATAAAACAAGTCCGTATTAATCACAACTAATATTTTACTCGATGAAGGGTCATGAGATTAATTAAATTTTCGGGAGGAAGAAAATGTTTGTCTGGTGTGGTGTTCTTTTCTTTCTGGGTATATTGGCTTTTGTCGATTCCATATTTAATATGGGCGAGGTTTTTCGTAAAGTTAACTCCGTACTTTTTATGCTTATATCTCTGGGGTTATTAATCCGCACCACAACCAAAATTAAAACCCGGAAAATGGAAAATTATCAGAAACGGATATTCAATCTGGAGCGCCAGGTAAAAGCCCTGGAAGACCATAACAAACAAATGGCTGATTTCTAAATCAGGAGAAATCCGCTTCCAACCGGCGCATACTTTCCCTGACATCCGAAATGAACGGGTAATTGGGGTAATTCTCGAGAAGGAATCGATAAATATCCCGCGCTTCTTCCCTTGTATTTTTATCCTTTACCAGTATATCCGCACGGGTTTTCATCCCGAAAGGCAGATAATAAGAATCCGGAAAATTATTAATCAGGCGGTCAATAAATCCAAGGGCGGAGACGGTATCGGCCGATTGCAGGTTTAGTTCCGCCAGGTGAAACAGGGCAATATCGGCCAGGGCTTTATTCTCGTCGGCGGCGATCCGCTCCAGTCTCGTCCGGGTCGAATCGAGCATCCGACCGGCCTCGAACCAGTGCGCCCGGGCATAATCACCCAGCAGCGCCGGCGCGCCTTTGGCCTCGTCGATAACCAGAATCAATTTCAGGGCGTCGTTGACATAAAAGCCCCGCGGAAAATCGACAATCAGCTTATGCAGCGCTGTCGAAGTCGAGTCAAAACTCCCCCGGTAAAAATCAATAAGAGCCAGGTTATATTGCGCCTCTTCAAGAATATCGTCGTTGAGGCGGTTTTGCAATAAAGCCTGATATTTTTCACGGGCGGTGTCAAATTCCTGCAGGCGCATATAACAAACCGGGACGGAGCGCAGGGAACCCAGATAACCGAAGCCGGTTCGGTAATTAGTTATCACTGAATCGAAACAACTCAGGGCCCGGGGGTAGTCACCGAGATATTCGAGATAAATGCGACCCGTGAAATAGAAGGCCTCGGCCTTATCCCGGCTCTGGGGGAAGGTTTCCTTGATTTCCCGATAAACGGCGATAGCGTCCGGGTAACGACCGGATTCGGTCAGCGCCTCAGCGTACAGGAAGACGGCTTCGCCGGTAATCGGACCGGGTTCGGTGTATTTGGTCCGGAGGTAATCACCCATACGGAGCACCTGCTCGAACTGCCGGCGTTCGCGGCATCGTCGCATATAATACAGCAACGAATTGCCCGCCTCCTCATCGAGAGAATCCAGCCGGACGGTAAAATCGAATGCCTTGTCGAACTCACCGATTTTGATATAATAACCGGAAAGCAGTTTCATTACCCGCAGGCTGGATGCCGGACCGGCTTTTTCAAGCAGCGCTTGCTCGACCTCCTTTGACGATTCCACGAAATCCAGAAGGTTGAAAAGATTTCTTTCGGCTACGATAGCGGTACGGGTAGTATCCTTCTCCAGCAGCGGGAAATATTCCAGTGCCGCGGCACGGTATTTTTTATGTTTTTCAAAGATAGCCCCCCGCTGAAGGCCGTAAAGCAGGCTGTCGTTTTCCAGGACTCTTATGGAATCGATCAAGGTCAGGGCGTTATCGTCCAGCCCGCTGTTAATCATACTGTTTATGACCATCAAAAAGCGGGTGGAATCGTTGTTCGGTACCAGTGTCATCGCCCGCTGATAGGCTTCCAACCCTTCATTTTTTTTACCCTGATACACCAGCACCTCGGCCAGATCGAGCTGATAAGCCAGGTTTCCCGGTTGTTTCTCGACAAGACTCCGAATCAGGTCTTCGGATTTGGTATAGTACTTAAGCTCGGCATAGCACTGTTTCAAGAGGTTCAGGGCGATTTCATTTTCGGGATCCTTTTCATGGATAACTTCCAACAGGGCGGAAGCCATTTCGAAATTCCTCTCCCGGACCAGGTTGCGGGCAAAAACCAGCTGGCGCTCAAGCTCCGAAAGAGGACCGATTCTCATTTCCCGGGGAGTCTCCTGCTGCTGGGCGGTAGCTACCAACGGAAAGTTTACCAAAACCGGAAGTACAAATAAAACTGTAATAAGCAACTTTTTCATTACGGTTCCATATTATTATCCGACGGCGGCGCTGTTTGTTGGAGTTGTAAATTAAGAAGAGCCCGGAAATAGGCCTTAATCTGTTCTTCGTACTGGGCAGGATAATTGTCCCCCAGAAACTGACGCAGCTTGTCCTCGAATTTCAACCGGTCGTTAAGGATATCAGAACTCAGAGCTGCGGGGACATGGTAGAGCGGCTCGGTGGCGGAAACCGCCTGCCGCTGTTCGGAAAAATCTTTGCGCTGCAGCGACCGCGAGGCTTCCAGCATCCGGGAATATATTTTCAACTGCCGCTCGGTCGTTTCCCGACCCACCTCGCCGTCGGCCATATCTTCCTCGACTTTTTTCATCTCCCGGGCGATATCGTCGAGACGGCCCAGTATCTGCCGGGAGTTACCGAACTCGCGCTGCAGCTCTTCCAGGGATTTGCGGATACTGCCCTGTTCGCCGGCCAGTTTTTGCAGCACTTCGCGCATTCCCTGTTCCCCGCCGGGCGTCGGCTTGGGGTTGTTGCATTGGTTCTGGGTTTGCATATTCAGTTTATTCTGCTTGTTGCACAGGGATTCCATCATCGACATGTTTTTATCACAGTTGCCGCCCTTCTCACACTGTTTCATCTGCTCCAGCGACTCGAGCAGACGGACCGAAGCCCGGTTAAGGCTGTACATGGCGTCTTTTTGACTGTTGACGGCGTTACGTCCCTGTTTGTTTTCCATATTATCGATGGCTTCCGACATATAGGTGATAGCGTCGTTGACAATCATCTCCAGTTCGGCGGCGATAAAGGGCGAGGCTTTACCCAGTTCGGCGATACTGTTTTTCAGACCGCTGCAGGAGCTGCGCAAATCCTGCTGACCGGCGGCCTTATCGCGGAGTACCTCCGAGGTAGACCTCATCGCGGCGACCTCCTTCAACAGTTCTTCCTGGTTTTCCGACAGATAATTGGCGTCGTCGATAGCCCGCCGCAGAGCTTTTTTGATAGCCTCGGTATCGTCACCGCTCATGGCCATCTGCTGTTTCTGCATCTCTCCCAGCATTTCCGTCAGCTTGGACAGCGCCTGCGAACCCTGTTCGGAGGACTCGCTTTTCTGTTGCTGCTTCAAAGCCCGGGACATGTTGGCCATGTTTTTATCGGCGTCGGTTTTTTCCACCGCCTCGGCGAATTTTTGCGC
The DNA here is from genome assembly GCA_016926795.1 of Candidatus Zixiibacteriota bacterium. Taxonomy (GTDB): domain Bacteria; phylum Zixibacteria; class MSB-5A5; order GN15; family FEB-12; genus JAFGNW01. The sequence goes on along the minus strand of JAFGNW010000022.1, from coordinate 7,691 downwards.
CTCGGGAGAATCTTCCATCTCGGCTTCCTTCATGACCTGCTGCAGTTCGGCGACCTCGTTTTTCAAACTTTTCAGTCCGTTCTTAATTTCGTCTTCGGACGGACTCAGCGACGGCAGCTTATCCTCGGCGGAAGTCTCGGTCTGACGATTCATATCTTCCTGACGCATGACCAGTTCCTCGACCTTGCGAATCATCGCTTCCATCTTCTGCTCCAGCTGCATCTTTTTCAACAGGGCCAGGGTTCGCTCCAGCCGTTGAAGCATCTCCTCCTGGGTCATCTGGAACTCCTTCATGGCTTCCTGAAGTTGTTCGGGGTCCATGTTTTTCAGGACTTCCATGAGTTTTTTCTGGGCTTCCCACATTTCCGGAGTGGCGATTTCCTGGAACAGTTTCTGAATCTCGGCCATCTTCTCGAGAATCTGGCGGCTCATCAGGGCGTTGTCTTTCATCCGCTCCAGCGATTCTTTCATCTGCTCCGACATTTGCTCGACCCGGTCGAGAATCTCGGTATTTTTCTGGGTAATCGACTCCAGTTCTTTTTGCTGTTGCCAGTCGGCCCTGTTTAAATCCTTGCTTTGCGCCTCCAGTTTACGGGCGGCGTTCTTAAGCCGCTGCGAAAGCTCCTGACCGGTTTTCATCAATTGCTCGACATCGACTATCCTTTCCCGTCCCTGGCCCTCGGTTTCAGCCAGGATTTCATCCAGCGAGGGCAGGCGGGCGATATATTGCCGCGAGCGGGTAATTTTCGGTCCGGAGATGCGGTCGTTGTCGGCCACCTCGAAATAATAAACGATATAATCACCCGGGAAGAGATTGAACTTGTCCAGATCCCAGTTAAACTCAACCTCCCCCTCGGTCTTGATGCGTTCAGAGTAATGTATCACGGCCACATGTTCCTCGGATGGGCGTCCCTGGGAAACCACCGTGTATTTCAGTACCAGCGAGGAAAAGCCGAAGTCATCGTAAAGGCGTACCATAATCGGCAGGAGCATCTCATCGCTGAGGTTGACGTCGAAGCCGGGCCGGACAACCTCAATCGAGGGGTACTCGTCCGGCATGGCGGTGATGTAATATTCGATCGGGTCGGGATTGGTTTCACCCAGCCGATCCAGAAGATAAATGTAATAAGCCTGTGATTTTTCCACCGGCAGCGATATCTCACCGAATTTATCGGTTACCGTCAAGGGCGCCCGGCTCGAGTCGTCAAAAACCAGTTCGGCTCTTGCCACCGGCAAATTGGTTTCAATTTTCATATTGACCCGGCTGCCGAGCACAGCCGAAAACGAGCCGTTGTTTTCTTCGATAGTCAGCGGCGGCAGGCCGGTGTATTCGGGGTAGAACACGGCCAGGTTGATTTTATTGACGCGGGGTCGGTCAACAACATCAATTTTCTGCACTTCGGTTTTCAAACGCCCGGCTTCCACATAAAAGTCAAATGATTTATTAATCTGGCGGAGAGTTATATTGAAAGCTAGTGAATCCTCCTCACCCGAACTGTAGCGTTTGACCGCGCCGAGGTCGATTTTGGTTTTCTGCCAGCTGCCCCCGGCCAGCCGGTGATAGATAAAAGCCCGTTCGGGCAGGCGGCGGCCGATAATCGCGGCGCCGATTTCGATATCGCGATAGCGCACCCATTCGGACGAGGCAGGCACGGGATATATCTTATAGGCCAAAGGCGGAGCGATTTCGGTCGTGGGGTTGGAATAAACCTCATAGGAGTAGCTGAAAAAACCGGGCGACAAAAGAATAAACGCCACGGCGGCGACGGCGGCCATCAGAAGCCAGCGCAAGGTTTTCCAGACCGGGTAGAATCCGACAACCTCGTTAAAATTTATCCCGCCGGCCTGCTTAAGCGCCTGTTGTTCGGTGGCCGCAATCAATTCCTCCGAGAAACCGGGAGTTTGTTTTATACGGGCAAACTGGACGGTGGCAATCAAACGACCCTTTAAATCGGGATGGCGTGCCTCGAGCTGCAAGGCAACCCGGTCGACGTTACCGAAGAGTAACTTTTTCAGAATAAGCCGCCACAGCGCATATACGATTATCAATCCGGTTGTAATTAGAAGCGTTATTTTAAACCAGACCGGTAATACGATCAAATTGGCCGGCACCGACAGCAAAAGCGACAACAGAATTATCAAAGCCACCGTACCGACCAGTCCGGCCGCGAATAAAACCAGGCGCTGTTTGAAGAGGACGGCGCTCATTTTGTTTATCAATGAATTACGGGATTTTATTTCCGTCATATTACAATTCTCTAATCGGTTTGTTATTATAATCGACCGGAAGGCTTAAAAGGCCACTCCCGCCGTCTTGCAAGTACTTTCGGGTACTCAGTACAATAACGCGTAGGTTAATATATTCACACCCATCCGGAGCGCCTCGAGGCGTTTTTCCGGAGGGTCGTTGTGCACCTGGGGGTCCTCCCAGCCATCGCCGATATCCGACTCGACCAGAAAATACAGCACTACCCGACCGTTGATTATAACGGCATAACCACGGGGAGGCTTTTTGTCGTGCTCATGTATTTTGGGCGGGCCGTTGGGGAAATCATAAAAACAATGATATATGGGGTGGTCAAACGGCACCTCAACCACCTCCCGCTCGGGGAACAGGGTAGCCATCTCTTTGCGAAAGGTAGCATCCATACCGTAGGAATCGTTGACAAACAGGAAGCCGCCACCCAGCAGGTACTTGCGCAGCCTCTCCTTCTCCTCGACCGAGAAACTTATCTGACCGTGACCGGTGGCGAACAGGAAGGGATATTTGAACAGGTCGGCGTCCATCACGGTTATCTGGTGTTCGAGAGTATCGAGGGGAAAGTCGGTGTTGTCTTTGACAAACTGCAGGAAGTTGGGAATTGCCGAGGCGCCCCAGTACCAGTCACCGCCGCCGCCGTAATGCAGGCGGGTGACTTTGACCGCCGAGGGGTTGGCATTATCGGAACTTAAGTTGTTGTCGAGCAGGCTGTGCCCCTGCCGGAGCTGCTGAAGCAGGTCCTGGGCTGAACAAAAAGACAGACCTATAATCATCAGGACAGCGATCGCATAAACGACGAATTTTGACATACTTTTCCCCATATATAATAATATACAGGTTTATCGGTGGTTTTGATTAAAATTATTTTAAAAAAAGCCCGAAAAATTCGGGCTTTTTCTTCAATAAAGACTTAACAAATTGATTACGGTTTTATAATCAGAGTATCCTCGATGTCAAACCCCCTGATAGAAGGCGTGTCGGGCGGAAATATCAGTTTTAACTCCTTGCCCGGTCTCAATTCAATTTCTTTGACAAAAGATGAAAAATAACCGATGTCGAATTCGTTATCTTCGGGATTTCCGAGAGTATCGATCATGTACATTCTGTGAAAAGTAATCTCACATTCCATCGGCCGAGTGATATTTTTCAGTTCTTCCGAGAAACCGATTTTCACCGTATAGCGCAAGTGTTCCGGGTCGCTGTCATCCTCCCTGGGAAGCATAAAACGGGCGGGGATTACATTCGGTTCGTTCTGAAACATCTGGGTGGAGATATGGGAACCGTAAACTCGGCCCTCGTGTAAAAAGGTGGTTTTCAATTCCAGGTTACAGGCCGGACCGTTAAACACCGAAACCGGCGCCCGGTCCCCTATTGCCCTCAACTCTAAAAATACTTCTTCACCGCCGGGCAACCTGCTCTTGCCGAAGATATATTTTCTGTCAAGGTCGATTTCCCGGTTGAATGCTTCTTTCCCGCCGGAAATAATTTTACTTGTCCCCGGTTCGTAATTTATCGTATAAACCGAGGCATTCACGCGAAAGGCGTCCTCTTCCTCGAACAAGGTCAGGCTGTAAATCAGTTCAAAGGTTACGTCATGCTGGTTATGGTTGATGTCGCCAAAAGCGGTGTAAGTATTGCCGTCGCTCTTCGACAGATATATTCCTTCACAGGATTCACCCGGCTTGACAAAGCAGCCGCCCGTGACATCGTCACTGAAAATGTTCTCATGGTTTTCATCGAGCATGCGAATCTGCAGATAAAGCGCCTTGTCGGCGGCAACCGTTCCGAAAACGGTAAAAATCATCATGGCAATAAATAATATTATGACTTTCATATAGTACTCTCCTCTTATTCGTTATCCCTGTTAAAATCATCAATTATTTGAGCTGTAACCGGTTTCAGCTTTATTTCCTGAACAAATTTTATTTCACAGGCCGGGACCGGCGGTTTTGAGGACAGTGATTTACTATCCTGTAGCAGGTTGAATAAGGTGGCTGCCACGATTATGACCAGAAAGGCTGCCGCCAGGGGAACCGGAATAGTGATTTGGCTGTCCCACAGTGACTTGAGCCGATTTTTCCGCGATTTTTCGGGTGCGGGTATCGATAACTTCCGGGATAATACCGGTCGCGGCATATCGTTCAACAATGCCCGGTGATGTTCAGCGCTTTCCTTGAAACTGCGACAGCCTCTGCACCCGCGCAGGTGTTCGTTCAGGTCTTTTTGCGGTTCGGATGTTAACGGTTCATCCATACTCATTGAGATGAGTCTCTCAAAATATTCACAGTTCTTCATTTTCTTTCCTTTCCCCAGTGCTGCATCTTTTTTCGCACCCGGTACAGGCGGGTACGGACAGCTTCTTCCGATATATTCAAAATTTCCGCAATCTCGGTTATGGAAAAACCCTGCTGCTCGCGCAGCAGAATCAGTTCCCGTTCTTCCTTTGCAAGATTATTCAAAATCTTTTCGATAAAAATTTTCATGTCGATATTATCATCCACCGCGCTTGTTTCCGACAATGCGCTCACCGATATTTTACCGCCATCCTTTTTCAAGAAATTGTAGGCTAAATTTCTCAGACATATAAACAGCCAGTTTTTAAGGTCTTTTTCTATGACCAGCCGGCTTTTTTGTTCCATCAGCCGAACAAACGTATCCGCCACCAAATCCTCGCTGATCTGCCGGTTACCGGTCACATACAGTCCGAAACCATAGAGAAGGTCTTTATGCCGGTTGTAAATCCTGACCATTGCTTCTCGGTCACCCCGGCAGAAAGCCGTCCAGTCCTGTTTATCCAAATGATCCATCTTTCACCCTAAAGACAATTTGAACTATCTTTTGTTACGGGAAAAATAAAAAAAAGCCGCCGGTTTTTTCCGGCGGCTTAAAGTTGAAGATAATCTCGATTTATTTAAAGCGTCGGGGACTGCGGGCTTCCCATTCGACCACAATCGGGCTGGCGACGAAAATCGAGCTGTAGGTTCCGATTATGACACCCATGATTATGGCCAGTGAGAAATAACGGAGCACTTCACCGCCGAAGAAAAACAGGGTCACCACCACGAACAGCACCGTAATCGAGGTGTTGAATGTCCGTGAGAGCACGTCATTGATGGATTTGTTCACCGACCAGATGAACTCTCCCTTGGCGCGGAATTTCTTCAGGTTTTCCCGAATCCGGTCGTAGACGACCACCGTGTCGGTCAGGGAATACCCGGCCAGAGTCAGCAAAGCGGTGACAATAAGCAGGTCGAACTCGATATTGAGGATATAGAAAATTCCCAGCACCGCCAGAACATCATGGAACGTGGCGACCGTGGCCGCCACCCCGGAGCGAAAATCGAAACGGAATCCGATATAAATCAAAATTCCCAGGATGGAAAGAAGCACCGCCCAGCGAGCATCTTTGCGCAGGCTTTCCCCTACGGCCGGACCGATAATGTGCTCGGAATCAACCGTGAACACGTTACCCTCGAAACCCTCACGGACAACCGTTTCAATTCGGGCCAGGCGTTCTTTACCGGCTTCTTCCGATTCCGGACTTTTGGTTTTAATGATAAATGCGTTGGGTTCTTTGAAGTCGGTAATTTCCGTTACCTGAACATCGGGAAATTCCGAGGTCAGTTTTCCCCGTAAATCCTCGATCGTTACCTTATTCTGGAAATGGCCCTGGACCATCACCCCGCCGGCGAAGTCAATTCCCAGATTGCCATGGCCGGTTAATATCATTACGAAGGCGTAGATACCCAGGGCGACCAGACACAGGGAGACAATAAAAGCCACTTTTCGGACCCCGATAAAGTTTATATTAGTTTCACCAATTATTCTAAACATCGTCTTCCTCACAATCTTATATACTTAAGGTTCGATATCCTTTACGGATATCAAAAATCGCCTTGGTTATGACATATGCGGTGTACAGCGAGATAGTCACACCCCAGAACAACGTGACCGCGAAACCCTTGATAGGTCCGGAGCCGAGCAAAAACAGGGCGCCGGCCGTAATCAAAGTGGTCACATGGGAGTCGAATATAGCCACAAACGCCCGGCTATAGCCGGCGTCGATAGAAGCCCGAACGGTCTTACCAGTGCGTAACTCCTCGCGGATACGCTCGAATATCAGGATGTTGGCGTCCACTGAGATACCTATTGTCAGTATGATACCGGCAATACCGGGCATGGTGAGGGTCGCCCCGAGACCGGCCATAACCGCCATAAGGAAGAAAATATTGAAAATCAGACCGATATCTGCAATCAAACCCGAGATGCGATAGTAAAGGGCGATATATAAAAGCACCAGCGCCAGACCGATCAACGAGGAATAAAAACCCTTTCTGACCGAGTCAGCCCCGAGAGTGGCGCCGACCACGTTCTTTTCGATAATCTCGACCGGGGCTGGCAGGGCGCCGGCTTTGAGAACAATCTCAAGGTTCCGGGCGTCGTCGATAGTTGCCGAGGAGCCCATGGTAATCTGGCCGCGGCCGCGTATTTTAGTGCTGATGAAAGCTGCCGATTCCACTTTTTCGTCGATAACTACCGCCAGGGGCTTATCGATATTGGAGCCGGTCAGCTGGGCAAAACGAGCCGACTGGTCACCGGTAATCTGAAAGTTGACGGCAAAACCGCCCATCTGGTCGCGTCCCAGGGAAATACCTTCCAGAAACTTACCCAAAAACTGGACCTTCCGCTTCAGAAGAAACAGCTCATAAATTTCACGATTGTTCCGTACGGTCGAACGGGTAGACCAGCAGAACTGAACATCAATCGGGATAACTTTCTGAACCTCGGGCAGGTTTAACCACTTCTCAATCAGTTCCCGATTACGTTTGTAAACGGCATAACCGGGCCAGTTGGTAGCGGACCGGCTGTGATAGAGAGAGACTTCAAGGCGCGAACTGAACGGCTGCAGGTTCTCATCGAGACCCAGGGTTTCATCGTAACCGAAATCCATGGTGTCCACGGTCGTATCGCCCATCAATTCCGCCATAATGTCCTTGGTGTCGATTTCAGTTGTATCGGGAGCGACGGGAGAAGTTTCCCCGGTCGTTTCGGAAGTGATATGCATTGAGTCGGCGTGAGCTTTTTCATATTCATGAACAACCGAATCGATTTTGGTCAAAAGTAGATTGGCATTGTCGATACTTTCCATGAGTTTAAATTCGAGTACGGCCATCTGTCCGACCAGCTCCTCGGCCCGGCTGGCATCGGTATAGCCGGGCAGGTCGATAACAATGCGGTCGTTACCCTGTTTCAGGATAACGGGTTCAGCCACTCCGAGACCGTCGATACGATTGCGGATAACCTGCTGGGCGCGGTCCACCGAACCCTCGACCGCCCCGCGGTCCATCTCTTCGGTTTTAACTCGCAGCACGACATGGATACCCCCCTGTAAGTCCAAACCCAGGCGGATAGCCTTCCGTTGCAGGTTGAG
>JAFGNW010000211.1 GCA_016926795.1 Candidatus Zixiibacteriota bacterium | reverse complement strand
TACTGGCCTGATTTTAAACGCACAACCGATGATGTCATGTCCTTCTTGTACGGTCAGGATATCCTGATAAAGGCAATGGGCTTCGAGGACAGTTTGATGGTTTATAAGCCGGACTGGGATTTCAACACCCTCAATGAGATGAAAGTCGGTTTCGGGTACTGGGTGGAAGTTTCCGATGACGGCGTTCTCGAATATTTTCCGATTTTCGCCGATCAAGGTTCGGGGAATAAACCCTTCCGGATAACGGAAAGCGCGTCCCGGACGAATGATATTGCAACTGCTCCCGACTGGGTCAACCTGTATTCGTCGGCATTGAAGATTGACGGACAGCTCGCTCCGACCGGTGCCGAACTTGTCGCCCATAACAGCAAAGGCGTTAAAGTCGGTCGAGGTGTAACGTTCGGAGAGGGAAAATTCGGGTTTATGCCGGTTTACGCCGACGGTGTGATACTCAAAACCGGTGATGAGTTCTACCTGTCGGTTGACGGCCGGGAAACCCGGGAAAGATTCCTCTGGAGCGGCGGTGCCGCGCGGATTGAGGTAAAGATACTGACCTACGCTGCGGGTCCGGGAGACCTGCCCGAAGAATACTCGCTCTCACAGAACTATCCCAATCCTTTCAACCCGGTTACGAATATCAAGTTCACACTACCGGAAGCGGTCGATGTAACGCTCGAAGTGTTCAATACCCTGGGACGGAAGGTAGCGACGCTGGTTGACAGTCGTCTTAACGGCGGCGAACATATCATCCCCTGGGACAGCCACGACAGCTCCGGCCGACCGGTCGCCAGCGGCATCTACCTGTACCGCCTGACCGCCGGTTCTTTTACCGAAACCAGGAAAATGATACTTCTGAAATAATAAAAAGATGAAACTGAAAAAGGACGGGTTGAGACCCGTCCTTTTTTATACCGTTAAAATAACCGGGAACAATTAATCCGGGTATTTGCGTTTTATTTCCTCGATATTATTTCTGTCCTGTTTGATAATGTTTTCCCGGCGCGATTTGTAAACCCGGTGAATAATATTAACCAGGGCATCTTCTTTGGCCGGTTTGATGAAATATTCACTGGCGCCGAGCTTTATTCCTTTGATGGCGGTTTCGACCGAGGGGTGACCGGTTAAAAGTATAACTTCCACCGTGGGGAAGCTTTTCTTGATTTTCTGCAGCACTTCCAGTCCGTCCATCCCGGGCATCTTGACGTCGAGCACGACGACATCGATAAAAGTATCCTTCAGAAGTTCCAGGGCTTTTTCACCGGTTTGAGCGATATGTATTTCCATCTGTCGGCGTTCCAGGATTTTTTTCAGACTTTCAAGAAGCTCGACCTCATCGTCCACCAGCAGGACATGGACCAGTTCATTCTCTTCATCGGACGGGGTTAGGGAGGGTTTGATCCGCTTACCGGCACGGGTCAGAACGTCTTTGATATGGGAGGTTAATTCGTCGATATCGCAGGGTTTGGTAAGGTAATCGGCGACGCCTTCTTTGGAGGTTTGAAAAGCCTGATTGATGGAACCGTGGCCGGTTAACAATATCACCGGGACATAAGGCCATAATTCCTGCATGCGGCGGAATACCTCGACTCCGTCCAGGCCCGGCATTTTAACGTCAAGTATGACGATGTCATACCGGTCCTGCTGCATCATCTGCAGGGCGGTGGTTCCGTCATAAGCCAGGTGTATGTCAAAATCCCGACGGCCCAGGGCGCGAGCCGATGTTTCCAGGAATTCTTTCTCGTCATCTGCCATCAGAAGTTTTATTTTCTTACCATTGTCGCTCATGATTAACCTCGTTTATCTTTGGGGACATGGTTTTGTACCGGTATGGGAAAATTTATGTGAATGGTGGTACCTCGACCGGGGGTGCTTTCGGCTCGGATGCGGCTGCCCCAGGAATACACGACGCCGTAACAGATTGACAAGCCCAGACCGGTACCTTTGCCAACCGGTTTGGTGGTGAAAAACGGTTCAAAAATCCGGTCCATGTTTTCCGGCGGGATTCCCCTGCCGTTGTCGGAAACTTCAAGATGCACCTGTTCACCTTCCTTATATACTTTCAGGAAAATATCGCCTCCGTCAGGCAAAGCGTCAATAGAATTATTTATCAAATTGACAAGTACCTGTTCCAGTTCGATCGGGTCAAAAAGGACATCCGGCATGTTGTCCTCGATTTCAGCGCTTAATTTAACGTTGTGAGCGTTGGCATGACGCTCCATAAGGTCGACAATTTCATTTAAATGGGGAGCCAGGTCGGTTAGTTCCGGAGAGGTATCCTGTTTCCTGCTGAACTGGAGCATCTTTTTGGTAATACCGCCGCAGCGCTGGATGTGTTCTTTGGAACGCCTGACCGAATCCAGAATTTCCTGCGAATTCTCGAGCCGGTCGCCGGCCATCTCTACCAGGTCAGCAATATTGGTTTGCTCGGCGCTTATGATGGCCAGGGGGTTGTTGATTTCATGGGCAAGACCGGTAGCTAACTCACCAATAGAGGCCAACTTGGCAGACCGCATAAAAGCCCTAGAAAGCTCCTCCCGGGCGGCATTGGCTTTGTCGATACGGTCGCTAAGGTGCCAGGTCGCGATAAAGGTAATAACTATCAGGACAACCACGGCCAGGGCTACGACCCGGGCGACTTTGACAAGAGCCGTCTTAACAGGGGCTTGTACCGCCGCCAGGTCCTGCTCAGCCACCAGCATCCAGCGCCCATCGTTAATCCAGGTCGTCACTTTGAATTTGGTCGCCTCCCCGACTTGAACCCGGCGGTCTAGAACCTTATCGTGATATTCCGTCAAAGGGACCGGCATGGTATCCAAAACCCTGCCGACCCGGGGAGCGGTCTGGTAAACCCCTTCGGAATTAACAATATAAACATCGCTGCCTTCGCCGAAAACCTCGGTTTTGACCAGGCTGTCGAACCGGTCGCTGTTAATGGTTGCCCGGAGAATCCAGTCTTCTCGCACATTTTCGATTTTAACGGCGATAATACAATGCGGCACTTTCCTGAACCCCATGAAGACATCGCTGATATAAATACCCCGATTCATAACTTCCTTGAACCAGGGGGCTTCATGGTACTTTTTATCGCGCAAATCGTAAGGACCGACATAGGCCAGGTGGTCGCCTTCGGTGCTGATAAAACCCAGGTCGACGAAACTGTTTTCGCTGGCCGCGTTAAGGCTGTTAAAAAGGCTGTCCAGGGCTTCCTGACGGCGGATTTCTTTCAGACTGTGTGATTTAGCCAGCAGTTCTATCAAATGCTGCCGTTCCAGAAGGTGAGCTTCAATTGCACGGGCATGGCTGCTGACCACCGTCCGCATCTGTTCCAGGGCCTTGTTAACCAGGAGGTCGCTGAAAACGAACCAGGAACCGATCCCAGCCAGGGAGAGGGGCAGAAACGAGGCGATTAAAAGAACTATGACTATCCTCCAGCGCAAAGTAGAACCGCTGGACTTATCGCTGTGCGGCTTTGGGTGTTTCATGGAGTAGCCTTTTACGTTATAATTTATCAACATGAACCGTTAACAACACATGGACACAACAGTTTAGAGATATAATAACCGGGTTGGCTTCTGTCAAGTAAGAAAGGTGAAAAGGAGGGCTGCCCCAGTTTCAAGAGAAGAATTATCCGATTTTAAACCTGCAATGTGTTTCATCCGACGGTATTTGACAAATCAAGTCTTTTTTAGTATTTTTTTATTACTCACTCAGATTCTCAACTGCGCCTTTAAACTTAACTTTAATAAAGGCAGGCTTATGTTAACAGATGTAATCGAAGCTCGAATCACCCGTCTCCTGGAAAGTTCAAGAGTAAGGGATATGGTCGTGGAAGAGATGAGGCGGCTGATGAACGAACGACCGCCGGATGTTACTCCTCTGGATTACTGCACCGCGGTGGCTCTCTATTACCTCCGTGAATTATGCCGCCAGACCGTCGGGCAGTGTAAAACCGGTGAGAAAGTTCAATCCGAAAAGACATCTCCCGAACCGAGTATGAAAGAAATTTTAAACGCTCTGCTTTCCTGGAGTCAGTATGAGCTTTTGGGAAGTAATCTGCAAATGGTCAAAGCCCTGGGCAGTGCTATCGCAGTCCGAGATACCGGCACCAGCGAGCACAATCTGAAAGTCACCCTCTACGCTGCCCGGCTGGCGGAAAAAGCCCGCATCGACGAGAAACGGTTACAGTCGCTTATCAAAGGTTCTTTTTTACACGATATCGGCAAAATAGGCATTTCCGACGCGACCCTGCTGAAAAGCAATAAGCTGACTGATATCGAGTTTAAGCAGATGCAGAGTCATGTCAACCGGGGGGAGCAAATCATTAAAGGAGTGGTCTGGCTCGAGGATGCCCGGGATATCATACTCTATCATCACGAAAGATGGGACGGTAGAGGATACCCCGAGGGGTTAAAGAAAAACGATATTCCCGTCAACGCCCGCATTTTTATGATTGTCGATGTCTTCGACGCGCTGACTTCCGACCGACCTTATAAAAAAGCGGCGCCGTTCAAATCCGCGATGGCTCAGATGGAATCTCAAAGCGGAATCCATTTTGACCCTCGTTATTTCGAATTATTTGCTGATATTGCCGGAGACCTTTACTCCCGTTATGCCCGTTGTTCGGTCGAAAACCTGGAGCGAGAGGTTTTCGATTTAATAGGTGAATATTTTTACCTCGATCCCCGAGACTACCATCTGGCTGACCTCTTTGACAGCATCAGAGAAAGCCCGGATACTATCTGACGATTTGCTTGTGAACCGGAATCCTGAAAGCCTTTTTCGTTTTATCTTGATTATCAGCTTTTAGAAGGGCAAATTAAAGAAAACAGCAGGAGTATTTTATGCCAACCAGGACAATCGAGCTTCTTCGCTCCAATACCGTGGCATACGAAACCATGGCTTTTTATTTCAGCAAACCGGCTGATTTTGTATTCAAGGCAGGGCAGTATGTACAGCTTTCTCTGGTCGAGCCTCCGGAAACGGACGATGACGGCGATATTCGTACCCTGTCTATTGCCAGCGCCCCTTTCGAAAAAGAACTTCTTTTCGCCATGCGTATGAGAGATAAAGCCTTCAAGAGGGTTTTGAAAAACATGACACCCGGCTCGAGCGTCAAAATCGACGGTCCGTTCGGTAACCTTGTCCTCCATGATGATATCTCCCGCCCCGCCGTGTTCCTGGTCGGGGGAATTGGTATTACCCCGGTTTTTAGCATTTTAAAGCAAAGCCATCATGAAAATAAGTCGCACCGGATCTTTTTGTTTTATTCTAATCCCGCCCCCAAAGATGCCGCCTTCCTCGATGAACTGAAGGCACTTGACCAGGATTGGGAACAATTTCGGCTGGTCGCGACCATGACTCGACCCGAAAAATCCGATAGCTGGCAAGGGGAAAGGGGTAAAATCAGCGGTACCTTACTCAAAAAATATCTCGATGACTTCTCAAAACCGGTTTTCTATGTTGTGGGCTCCCTGGATATGGTTTTAAATATGACCGGTATGTTGAGAGGACTGGGAGTTGAGGAAAATCTCCTTAAATATGAAGAATTTATAGGGTATTAGTTTAGCGGTTTTTCCCTTACGGATTCTTGTTTGTTACCTTAAAAGAAGACAATACGGTGCTGTATTACTTGCTATAGGCACAGGTTACGAATAATAACTTGACACGGACGTTATAATACCTATATTATAACATAAGCATTATCAAGAGGTTACATTTCTATTCGAGACAACTCTATGTGAGGTCGGGAAAATTTATTGGAAGGACCGTTCGCGTAATATTTCCTGTACTGGTGACCTCTTGTCGTTTCTCAATCGTTTTACGTAGGTGTGATTTCTTTCTTAATACACACGGAGCCTGACGGCTTTCTATGAATATCTATATCAGAGGAGATAATACCGTCCCTGATAATATCAAAAATATTAATTTTTAAAAAAAATACATAAGCAAGGAGGAGTGTGTCTTATGAAAGTCAGGGTGTTATTAACGCTTTTGTGTATTCTGGTTTTAATCTCGGTTCCGGCGGTGGCCGATGAGGGCGGGGCGAAGGAC
>JAFGNW010000210.1 GCA_016926795.1 Candidatus Zixiibacteriota bacterium | reverse complement strand
CATGTCAAAAACGGGCAGTTTATAAGCATTACTTTTAACCCGTTGATTTACAATATAATAGCCGGCGTCGCCAACAGTCGGGTATTATCAGGCACAATTCTTGTATATGAATGTTAATACATTTAAGGAAGGAACCCGGGAAGTATTGACAGAATAGTTTGTATAAAAAATGAAAGAGAGATAACCGTGAAAACGGCCACCCGGATATTGAATTTCGTTGCCGCTCTGTTGCTTTTTATGTCGTGCATATATCTTCTGGCGGCCTTCACGCCGGAGATACCGGTTACTCTGAAAGTAATATTGAGCGTATCGGTAATTATCTATATGATTAAGCAAACGGTGCTGCTCGTAGAGGAGATAAATGAATATTAGTATAAAACTTAGCCCTTTTAATATAAGAGAATTAATCGCTTGACTTTACCGTATTTTACTATAAATTCTTTTATTTTTATTGGGTTTTATTGGGAAAAATGATGAGGAAATCTATTTTGACAAAACTTCTTTTAAAACTTCAGCTGTTAACGGTTTTAGTTGTTGTCCTGGCGGTCGCAAGCTCTTTCGGTGAGGATGTCAAAACCCATATCCGGGAAGCCCTTGACAAGGGCGATACTACTATGGCTATCAAGTTCCTCCGGGAGGATATGGAACTGGACAAGGGTTATCACTATAATTATTACACTCTGGGCCGGATTTATTTCGCCCGGGAGATGTATGACAAGGCCAAAGAGCAGTTCGAGATAGCCCTCGAAAAGAAAAGCAAACATTATGAATCTATGTATTATCTCGGCCTGACTTATATAAAGCTGGAACAATATGATAAGGCTCTGGAGATAATGAAAACGGGCCAGAAAAAAGCCCGCAAGATTAACGATATGTTCGACAACGGCTACGGCCTGGTTATGATGATGCAGGGCAACTATGACGAGGCGGTCAAAGCCTTTATGAAGGCCCTGGTGGACCATGACGACAACTCCGAATACCACATCAACCTGGGCGACGCTTATTTCAACCAGGGGGTGCCGTCGCTGGCCGCCATGGAGTACGAGAAGGTCCTCACGATAGATACCGGCTCGACCGAGGTTTATTTCCACTGGGCGGAAGCCTGTTTTCAGATGAAAGATTACAGCTGTACTTTCGAGAAGCTGCAGGCCGTTCTTTCCAAAGATAGTACCCATGCCCCGGCCTGGAAACGCGCCGGTGCTATCTATTTTAAAGCCGCCTCATCCACCCGTGACCGCCAGGAAAGAATCAGCCGCTACCGGGACGCTATCGGGTCTTATAAAAAATATCTGACCCTGGCCAATGTCCAGCCCGATTCCTCTACTGTACGGGTCTTTTTCGAACTCGGTATGTCCTATGTCAATCTGAACGGTTTTGAGGACGCCGTCGATTACTTCGATAAAGTCCTCGCCATCCCCATGGAACCGCGGGATATTTATTTTTATTACGGCAAATCGCTCTGGGGCATTCAGGATTTCGATAAAGCAGCAACCATGCTGAAAAAACATATTGAATGGGTAGCCGAGCAGGGCGAGGATTACAAGACAACCGTCGACGACTACGAATTATATCAGCTTCTCGGTGATTGTTTTTATTATCGCAAACCCAACGATTTTTACACGGCAGTATCATATTATAAAAAATCGCTTGAGATTTATCCCGAACAGAAAAGACTGCTTTACAATACTGCCGTGGCCCTGCACAGCCTGAAGAAATTCGGTGAGGCTCTGACTTATTATGACCGTCGTATTGAGTTGGGCATCGATTCCTCCAGTTTCAATATCTATAAAAACGCCGGTTTCTGCGCCCTCAATATCGCCAACGCCGAAACCGACGAAGGTGAAGAACTCGACGAGATGCTCAATGAAGGTGAGGATGTGGCGTCTCCGGATGCCGGGATCGACCCCAACATTAATTACAGCGATCTTTCCATCAATTATCTGAAGAAATATCTCGAATTTAAAAACGATGACGTCAGCGTCATTATGATGATTGCCAACACTTATTACCAGATGTCCGATTTCGTTAACGGCGTCAAGTATTACGAGCAGGTCCTGACCATCGAGCCGGGTAACTGCGCCGCCCAGAAATCACTGGGGTATGCTTATTTCGGCGGTCTGGAGACCAAAAATTATACCAAGGCGCTGCGGTATCTGCTCGACGCTCAAAAATGTCTGGCTAAGAGCGGGGGGGAATGCAGCGACGTCAATATCCTGTTGTGGATCGGGCAATGTTACCATCTGCGGGCGGTTGATACCAAGAACGATGCCGCTCAGGCCAAATCGGATTTTAAGAACGCCTATGACTGGTACGGTCGGTGCCTGAAATGCGACCCCGGTCAGCCCGACTGTAAGGACGGACAGAACAAAGTACGTTTTGAATTTTAATATATAGAATGCAAAGATAAGGTATTGGTTTAACTATTAGCAGGAGTCTTGATGGCTGATAAAGATCAACAAAATAAATCGGATAATCGCATAAGCGAAAGAGAACGGTTTCGGTATATCGGTTTTGAAGTCTTCCCCGGCAAACCCAAAGACCTCTTCAGGACGGATGCGGAAAAGAAACTATATGTCGATTCCGTCATCGAGAAACGCTCCCATGGTGATTTGCTCCGTCATCAGTGTACTCTTACCGAAGAACGGGTAACCCTAAAGGAAAAGTTGATTCTGACCCTCGCATGTGTGGTTATTCTCTTTTCGCTTTTCATACCCTGGTATTCGGCTTATACCGAAATTGTCGACAAGAACGTGGCGGCGACAACCGTGTTCGACGAGAACGCCCCGGTGGTATCCGACAGTCTGGCGCCCGTCTCTCCGGTGGGTGATTCGCTGGGACAAACGGCGGCGGCGGTGGAACCCGAGGGAACCGCGAATCCCGACAGCGTAAAGACGTTTGCTCAGGAAGCGACGTCCCATGAAGAGGTTATTCACGGCATGCAGGCCAAGCGAAGGGTGCGCAAGGAATATGAACGGCTGAGCGGCGTAGGAGCGATCCTGGCGCTGGGCTCGGTTGGTTCCTATATCTTTTCATCCGGCTTCATTCTGGTGATTACGGCAATTCTTTTCCTGGTGTACACTCTCCTGTGTATCGGTCTGCCGCTTTTTAACCTTTACAACATTTTCGGTATGAAGGGTAAGGAAGATGACAAGGCGCTGACTTTAAAGAAGTATTTGAAATGGAACTGGATTCCGGTTATCCTTTTCGTGTTTACTCTGGTTCTGTCGTTTTTCGGAGCCAATTACGCCCCCGATGCGGTTGGAACTTTTACGAGTATTGGAGTAAGTTACGGACCGGCGGTATTTCTGGACTCCCTGTCGTGGGGTATTTTCATCACGATAGGAGCCTTCATATTGCTGGCTGTTAAAGGTGTGGAAATTTAATTCATTTATTTAATTTGGAGGATATGTTTAAGTGGTTAAGCAAACTCTATTTGTTACTCTCAACGCACTGATAGCCTTTGCCATAGGTTTTGGTCTCTGGTATGGTGTATTCAGAACCTCTGAGATACCGGTTGTCCATTCGATTTACCAGGGTGGTCCGCTGGTTGTGGTTTTGATCATGATTTTAATCATGCTTCTGGTTTTTGTTATTGAACGGTATATTTCTCTTTACGGTAACGCCAAGGGCAAAAGTTCAGTGCAGGTGTTTTTCAAGAAGTTGATTACTCTTCTTCAGAATGACGACTATGACGGCGCTCTGGCCGCTTGCGACAAACAGCGCGGTACCACCGCTAACGTTCTTCGCGCCGGTATTGAAAAATATCGCGAGATAAAAGATGATCCGGGTGTGGACACCGAGAAAAAAATCCAGCTGACCCAGACGGCGATTGAAGAAGCCAATGCCCTCGAGGGTCCGCTTCTGGAGCGCAACCTGATCGCTCTGTCGACGATCGCCTCGATCGCCACCATGGTCGGTCTGCTCGGAACGACCATCGGCATGATTCGCGCTTTCGCCGCCACCGGTAACGTCGAGGGCGGGGTTATCGACGCCACCCAGCTGGCGACCGGTATCTCGGAGGCTCTGGTTAATACCGCCGGCGGTCTGCTGTCCGGTATCCTGGGTATCTTTTTCTATAACTTTTTTGTTAACAAGGTGGACGCTTTTAACTACACCACCGATGAAGCCACTTTTGAAGTACTTCAGCTGATGAAAGCAAAAGAAGGTAAGTAACCGATGGCAATTAAAAAGAAACGGCGGCTCAGTATCAGGATCGACATGACGCCGATGGTGGATATTGCGTTTCTGTTGTTGATTTTCTATATGACTACGACGCAATTCAAACCACCCGAAGCAAGGGCGGTGGAACTGCCTTCGTCGCATTCGATGATTGAATTGCCGGATAAAGACATTATCAACATTACCGTTACCAAGTTCGACTCGATATATGTCGATTATCTGCAAAAAATCACCGTCAATATCGACGGCGCCGATGTCAATACTACCGGCCGCATTGTTCGTACTTGCGATAAATACAGCGTATCCGCCGAGATTAACAACGCCCGAAAAAAGAATTTCAAGGCCCTGATTGTCATTAAGGCTGACCGGCGGGCAAGTTTCGGCGTTATGCAGGATGTTATGAAATCTATGCAGGAGAACCATCTGGAACGCTTCCTGATTATTACCGATCATGAAGTGGAGAAGGTCGATAGTGATATTGCCCCCGCCTCGTGACCTCGGGTGGACCTGCGAAAGGAGTGTGAATAAATAAATGGCTGGTGATGTAGTAGAACGCGCAGCTAAAGGTTCGAAGAAAGGTGTCAGACGCCCAAAACGGCGGATTGCTATCAGGATTGATATGACTCCGATGGTGGATATTGCCTTCCTGCTTCTGATTTTCTATATGGTTTCTACGGTTTTCTCGATGCCCCAGGCCATGGAGATTAACCTGCCCCCGGTCGAGGATACCAATGAGGTTGAGGTCAAGGAATCCAACTTGCTGACTATCAGGGTGGATCAGGAGGGCCGGTACTGGTGGAACCTGAAAACACCGACCCCAGAAAACCTTCCGCTTCTGTTGCCCAGCGAAATCAACAAACCTGATTCGGTTTTATATGTAGTGAATGCCGATACCCTGCGCAACCTTCTTCTGGAACAAAACCGGGCGAACAGCAAGCTCAATACCCTGATCCTGATTCATCGCGATGCCAATTACGCCGATATGGTCAATATCCTGGACGAAATCGACCTGATTGAACGGTCCTGGAACGATTATACCGCCCGTCAGAAGGGCGTTAAAGTCGACGAATTGACCAAGGAAGATAAATTTTCATATCGGTACGCTATCGGCGATTGGGAAGAGCGCGATGATAAAATTATCAGCTCGGCTATGGAGCAAGCCGTCGGGAGAGGAGAATTATAATGGCTAATATCTTTTCATCTTCTCTTTATTCACCGTACGGCGCATATGAGCTGAAAGCGAAGTATCAGCGTAATTTCTTCATGGGCACCCTGGCTACCCTGACTTTCGTCGTCCTAATTCTCGTGATCTCCTGGGTTATAACCAACCTGGGTAAGGAAGAAGTCATCGATGCCCCGGTGGTGGTTATCAAGACCATCGCCGAACTCGGGCCGCCGCCGACGATCGCCAAAAAACCACCTCAGGTAGCGGTCAGCCAACCCAACGTGGTGGCCCCAAAAGTGGGTATCCCCAAACCGGTTGCCGACGATGAAGTGATTGACGACGATGTGGTCCTGGCCACCCGTGATGAACTGGCTCAAATCGTGGCCCCCGATGTTCGAGACATAACCGACATGAGCGGCGACGATATCAAGATTGAAATTGAGGATGATTACCTGCCCGATGTCAAGGAATTCACTCCGGTGGAAATCTATCCGGAAATGATTTACGAGGAGAAACCGGATTATCCCCGGTTGGCCGAACAGGCCGGTATCGAAGGTATCGTCTATGTCCGTGCCCTCGTCAGCAAGGAAGGCAAGGTCCTCGATGCCGTTGTGGAAAAATCCTCCGGGACGGCCTCGCTCGATGACGCAGCGGTCAAAGCGGCTTTTAAAAACCGCTTCAAGCCGGGTATCCAGAACGGCCGACCGATTGCCTGCTGGGTTACGTATAGGGTCGCTTTCGAGCTGAATCAGTAACCGGCGAACCTGAAAAACTGTCTTGTGCGGAGAAAGGAAAAGAGTTTCCCCTGCGGTACTTGACTCGTACTGACGCCATATAACAACTTCGAGACGGGAGTTGTGACGTTAACCTTTTAAGAAAGGAGAACGATTATGGCGGCCGCAATCTATAATTCCCCGGGCTATCCGGCTTATGGGGCATACGAGTTGAAAGCCTGCTACCAGAGAAACCTTTTCCTTGCTTCCCTGACGGTTTTTTTTCTGGTTGTCACGGCAGTTACAGTATTACAAATATTTTTCAGTTCTTATCAACCGGCAGTGAAAAGCGAGCCGATTAAAATCCGGTCAATAGTCGAAATCCCGCCACCCCCGCCGATTAAACAAGAGTTCGAATTCAATCCCCAAACGAACCGCGATGCCGGCATGGACCTTCGGGGAACCATCCCCACCCCGCTGCCCGACAGCGAAGTAATCGACGATAACGTGGTCATCCCCACCCGGCAGGAACTGGCCGACTTTGTGGACCGGAGCGGGGAAGGGATAGGCGACGGTGAGGGGACGAGCCGGTTCGAGTTTGTCGATACGGTCGATTATCTCCCCGAACGCGGCGAATTCAACCCGGTCGAAAAACTCCCCGAGTTCGTCTATCAGCACCAGCCGGAATATCCCAAACTGGCGAGAATGGCCGGTATCGAGGGGTCGCTGTGGGTCAGTGTCCTGGTCAGCAAGGAGGGGAAGGTGCTCGAGGCGGAGATATACAAATCCTCAGGGACGGAATCGCTGGACGACGCGGCTCTTAAGGCGGCTTTCAAGAACAAATTCACCCCCGGCATCCAGAACAACCGGCCGGTGAACTGCTGGGTATCTTACGAAGTGGTTTTTACGCTTGAAAAATAACAGATGCCATGCTGCTGGGTGCCCCATCCACCGGAGGCGGATGGTGGGGTCGTAAAGAAAGACCCACCTTTAAAGAGGCGGGATACCCGTTTCGAAGTGGGTGACAAGGAACAATGACCCCGACAATGAGTAAACTGCGTCATCAGCTTTCGGCGGCCTCCCCGCCATTACGTTTCATCATAGTTGTTGGGTCAGTCAGCCGCTTGCGGCGGCTTCAGAACCCAATCTGGTTTTATTGTTGTTATTCGTATTTGATAGATTCAACCAGATTCGTTCTGACCGTTTTGATTACTTGAAAACCCACTATAGCCAGGGCTGCACCGAAAATCATAAAGGTGGTGCAAAAGAATGTGGCAAAATTTAGTTGGATTCTGTAGGCGTAGTTATTTAACAGTTTATCTGTCAGCAAATAGGCAACAGGCCAGGCCAGGATTTGAGAGAAGAGCATGCAAACAATGGTCTCAGACAATAATATTCCCATCACATGGCGGGTTGAAGCCCCTAACACTTTACGGATACCGATTTCTTTTGTTTTTTGCTCGCTCAGGAAAAGAACAAGACCGAATATCCCCAGACAACCCACGATGGTGGCAAATAAAGCGAGAAGACTAAACAGCAAACTGACCTTTTTCTCAGGTGTATACATCTGGTGAAGCAGGTCATCGACGAAACCGTATTGAATCGGGGTGTCCGGATAAATTTCACTCCATATCCGCTTCAGGCGCTGAACGGCTCCCTCTATGTCCCCGGATCCGATCCGCACCAGAGCGAAACGAAGCCACTGAGACGGATATATCCTCAGTAACAAAGGCTGTATTGGATTCCGGAGACTTCGGTAATGATAATCCGCCACAAGTCCTATAATCGTTCCCGACTTGTCCCAGAGTTTCAGGCTTTGGCCGATCGGCGATTCCATTCCCATTGCAGCCGCCGCGGCTTCATTTATGATATAGTTATTACTATCCGTGCTCATATTCTCATCAAAATCCCTGCCGGCGATCACCGGTATGCGAAGCGTTTCTATATAAGAATAATCTACCCCCAAACCTCGTATCAAAAGTTCCTCTCCCTCCTGCTTGCCTTCCCAGGTTATGTCCTCGGTAGAAATATCCATGCCCCTTGAAGGAAGATTGGCAGAACCCGCCACCGCCTGAATCGATGCATCCGATAAAAGTGACTCTCGGAACGCAGGGTAAAGATCCCGCGTTTGTCCGGGAAGTTGGATATAAACAAGGTTTTTCTCATCGTATCCGGGATTCCGACTATCCATAAATCGGTACTGGTTGATAGCGATCGTGGCGGTAAGGATGGAAAAACTTGCAAGAGAAAACTGTAGTATCACGAGAACCTGGCGGAGAAAATGCTTCCTTTTTCCGACCGGACGCCAGATTCCCTGTATAGCGACAGGATTAAGTCCCGAGAGTACAAGAGCGGGGTAAGTGGCGGCCAACGCGTATGTGAATAGAGTCAAGCCCGCTATACCAAGAATCAAACTCGGTTGATCGGTTGGATTAAACCTCGATAGATCGCGGCCTATCAGTGAGCTGAAGGAATCAAATCCGATTTCCATTATGCAAGCCGCCATAAGGGCGGCGCATACAATAATAAGGAAAGATTCCGTCATATAACGGTAGAATATATCCCACCTTCGAGCACCCAGCCATTTGCGAACCCAGACTTCTTTGCACTTCCCCATAATCTGAGCCGTGCCGAGATTAATGAAGTTGGCTGCTGCAATAAAAAGAATCACAAAAGCCAGAGCCGCAACGCCGAGCAGCACCCTTATATCACCGGAGCTGTCAAGCCTCATTCGCATATGCGATGAGTACAGATGTATATCCTTCAGCGGTTGAAGAAACAACGATGAAGTGGATTCGGGAACGTGACGATTGAGACAGTCAGTCATCTTATCGGGTATGGAGGCGGGGTTTTCCATGGGGCTGAACAGTACATAAGTATAGAAAGAGTTGTTGTGCCAATCGGAAATGACTTTTTCTCCCAGGCTTTCAAATGGTAGTAATATTGAGAAGCGAAGATGTGAGTTACTCGGAACATCGGCTAATACCCCGGATACCCAGAAGTCAAACTGGTCATTCAAACGTATCGTCTTACCTATGGGGTCGCTATCACCGAAGTATCGATGAGCTGTTTCTTCCGTAATCAGAGCCGATGACGGATCAGACAGAAAACGATCCCGGTCACCCATAATCGCGGGAAAGGTAAACAAATCCAACAGGGTGGGGTCTGCAAAACCGATACCCGATTCCGTAAATGTTTCATTTGCCGCTTTGACACTAATATTCCCAGCGGGAAAAAACCTTGCGAAATTAACAACACCCGGGACTTCTTGACCTAAGGCCGGCCCAAGGGCAGCTGGTGTTGTGGCATAGTGGCTGACTTCACCTTTTCTCCAAATCTTGGTTACTCGATAGATATCTTTGCCTTTTTCATGAAAACTATCCCAGCT
>JAFGNW010000209.1 GCA_016926795.1 Candidatus Zixiibacteriota bacterium | reverse complement strand
CCGAACGAAGCGAAGCGCAGTGAGAAACCCGACGAATAAGTGAACAATAATGATGTCGGGTTTTTCACCCGCCTTCGGCGGATTCTGAACCCGACCTACGATAACTTAATTAATAATTAAAAAAGCTATTCGCCGAATATCAGCGCCTGGAATTTGTAAATCTCCGTCCCGGGAAATTGATAGGCGTTTACGGGCAGGCCCGCCTTGCGGCAGGTATGCTGCAAAAACTCAGTCCGGTTCCAGCCGTATTCGACGGCCACCTGCGGCAGTAACAACCCGCGCCGGTCGCCCTGGGCAATCACCAAACCGTCGCGGCCGACCTCGATTTCATCCAGTGACTCAACCTTCTGCTGGGGCGTCAGGACAGAAATCTCGATATGAATATCCTTGAGTTCTTCGGGGCGGACGGAAGGAAATCTCGGGTCGGACACTGCCGCCTGGACGGCGCAGACAGCGACGGTCTTATAAAGCGGCTCCACCGCCACTACATGGCCAATACAGCCACGCAGGTTGTCGTGTTCTTCAAGCGTCACGAATGCCGCACCGGGGATTTTGAGATTATCCGGAACCTCGAATTCCGGAATCTTCCCGTCGGCCAGATATTTTTGTATAGTCTCACGGGCTATCTGTAAAAGCCTGGTTTTGTCGCTGTCTGAGAGTTCGAACTTCTCCAGCTCTTCCTTCATGTCGGTTGCTTTTTCTTTTTTCTCTTTGTTGCCATCGTTCTCAGTTTTGGAGGCTTTATAAACCACCGCCGCCACATACCCCACCACAGCGGTTTTATCGCCGGAGACATCGCCGGAATCGCCATATTTAAGTATCTTGACCCGGTCAGCACCCCTGTCCATGGCAGCTTTGAGAACCGCAACTGCCGCACCGCCACCGCACATCTCCACCTTGCCGGTGTGTAAATACTTCTCCAATCGGTCGGGGTCCATATCCTCCAGACATTGTATTCCGGTCGAATCGTATTTCCAGCCCTCGGAAGCGGGTCGGTAATGCTGCCAGTCGGTCGAGGCCACCATAACCGCGGTTGAATCCAAATCCAGGGACGCCAGGGCGTCAGCCAACAACTTTATATTGGAGGGATCCTGCGGCCCCATGATGACCGGGACAATTTTGAAATCGTCCAGCACGGACTGAAGGTACGGCAGCTGTACTTCGAGACAATGCTCCTGAAGGTGAGCCTCGGGGACTATATTTATCCTGTCGCTGAACTTCAAAAGCCGGCTGCAGAGGTCATCGTCGCAGGTTAACTCACCCAGCGGAGTTTCCCATTCAACACCGGGACCGTAAACCGACAGGCCGTCGAAACGATAGCGGTGTGTCGGCCCGCAGAGGATAACTTTGCAGACCGGGGAGTTTTCGAGCAGTTTGTAAGCATGGGCGGCGATCTGACCGGAATAAACCAGCCCGGCATGGGGTACAATGAGCGCCATTATTTGACCGTCTATATCGGGTAAATCGCTGACTCCAGCCAGGTGTCTCTCGATCATCTGTCTCAGTTCACCAGCCGTTCCGGGATAAAACGCACCGGCTACGGCCGGTTTCCTTATTTCAGCGTAACTGTCTGCCATAAAAAGGATTAAAATTATAACGGTGAATATTATTACTTTTGTGCCGATTACCTTCATACTCTTTACGATACTATACAACCGGAAGTGATGCAAGTATAAAAGAGTTGACAGCTTCTCCTAAAAAAATAGTATAATATAAGTATGAGCAAGGTAGTGATTGTCAAATATCCGGAGGCCGAGAACAAGGGTCGTTTTAATCGTGAAGAATACCGGCTGATGCTCCAGGCCGGGCTGAAACAGCTAACCGGAGAAACGAGCGTTTACCAGGCGGTGAAAAGGACCGTTCCGAACGGGATAATCGGTATGAAAACGAACTGCCTGACGGGACGTTTTTTTTCGACTCCCCCGGAGTTAATCGATGCCCTGGCGGACCTTTTGACGACCAACAACCATATCAAAGAGAACCAGCTGGTTGTCTGGGAGCGAACTAACCGGGAGCTCAAAGAAGCCGGATACGAACTTAACGCTTCTTCTTTCGGAAGGCGCTGTCTGGGAACCGATACCTACGGCGTCGGTTATAGCTCCAATTTCGAAACCTACGGCGAGGTGAGCACCCGTTTGAGCCGGATAATGAGCGAGACGGTCGATATAAATATCAATATACCGGTCCTGAAGGACCATTCCCTGGCCGGGCTATCGGCCGGGCTGAAAAACATGTACGGGGCGATATGCAACCCCAATAAGTTTCACGACAACCATTGCACTCCTTACGCCGCCCATGTCTCCGCTTTGGAAACGATAAAACGAAAAAACCGCCTGACCCTGATTGACGCCGCACGGGTGCAGTACAACGGCGGCCCGGGTTACCTGAGCGAGTACCTGACGGACTTCGGCGGAATAATATTATCCGTTGACCCTATCAGCGCCGACCGGATCGGGCTGGAAATAATCGAGCGGCTGCGTTCGAAAAACAACCTGCCGTCTCTCGAGCAGGCCGGGCGGCCGGTCGGGTATCTGCAAATCGGGGAGGATATCGGGCTGGGTACGGCCGATATGAGTAAAATCGACTTGTCGGTCATAAACGTTGACCAAAACGGAACCGTTCACAGCGGGGAGCTTTTGTGATGAGGCGCCGAACGTTCATACGCTGCCTTGGTTGCGGCGCGGCCCTGGCGGTTGCTCCGGGCAGTGAACTCCTGCCCGAATTCATAGGCGGTGTTCAGAACGCTTTCGCTTTCGATTATGCCGAGAAGCTGTCCTCGGTCGAAGCCCGCTATTATAAAAAAATCGAAGGCGGCGGGATTGAATGCGAGCTTTGTCCCCGGCATTGCTTTATTACCGACCTCGAGCGCGGGTATTGCGGGGTACGGGAAAACCGTAAAGATACCTATTACACGCTCGTGTACGGT
>JAFGNW010000208.1 GCA_016926795.1 Candidatus Zixiibacteriota bacterium | reverse complement strand
TCGCGAAGGTTATAACACCCTGGCGGTCAAGCTTCCCCCGGAAAATATCAATGCCTCAATCGCGGCGATAAGGGAGACCTGGCAGAGTACCTTCCCCGGTCTTCATTTCGAGTATTCCTTCCTCGATGACGAGGTCGAGAAAAGTTTTGGCGAGGGGCGCAGCCAGGCGAAGATGTTTTTCATCCTGTCGTTCCTGGCTATTACAATCGCTTGTATGGGGATCTTCGGCCTGGTGTCGTTCACGGCCGAGCAAAAGACTAAGGAAATCGGCATCCGCAAGGTGATGGGCGCGACGGTGACCGGGATTGTCCGTTTGTTGTCGAAGGAATTTATTATCCTGATAGTTATCGCCAACGCCATTGCCTGGCCGCTGGGCTATATGTTCATAAGCCAGCTTTTGCAGGAGTTCCCGTTCCGGGTAAACGTGGGGGTGGAGACTTTTCTCATGACCGGCTTTATTGCCGTTTTGTTTACCCTCCTGACCGCCGGCTACCAGGCCCTGCGGGCGGCCCTGGCCAACCCGGTGGATTCTTTGAGGTGCGAGTAAAATTTATATGGCTCTGCAAATAAAAAGTAATATGCGTGGTATTGAGATAAAACCTGTGATTTTGGAAATTTTGTTCCTTTTCAATGTATGAATAATAATTGTGAAGAGTCATGTTAAAGCACTATTTAAAAACTGCCGTACGAATTTTATTCAAGCACAAACTTTATACGATAATAAACATCTTCGGACTCGCAATCGGCCTGGCGATGTGTTTTGTCGTCATCGGAAATGTCTTTTATGAATTCAGCTATGAGGATTTCCAGGTCAATAAGGACCGCATTTACAGGGTCGAGGGCAAGTATACTTCAACCGACACCCTTCAGGCCCGGATTCCGGTGATGAGCCCGCTGGGACCAGCGCTCAAGGAACAACTGCCTGAAGTTGAGAATGTAGCCCGGTTTCGGTTAAAAAAATATAATACTCTGAAAATTGGAAACAAGACATTCCGCACTGAGGACGAAAACCCGAACTCCCTGACAACTCATAAGAATTACATCTTCTTTACCGATTCGGACTATTTCAATGTCTTTACCTTTCCTCTGAGCGAAGGCAACCCGGGGACAGCCCTGGCTGAGCCGAACACGGTCGTGATTACTCCCAAAATAGTCGACAAATATTTCGCCGGTAAGAAGCCGATGGGCGAAACCATTGAAATCAACGACAGTATCGTATGCCGGGTGACGGGGATTGCAGAGGAGATCCCTAACACCACCCAGCTCTATGCCGACTTCTTCGTTTCATACTCCACCCTGGAGAGAATCGGAGAACGGACGGATTCCTGGGAAGAACTGGGCACCGACTATACCTACCTGTTGATGCGTGAAAAAGCCGACTCGGCCCTGGTCGTGTCAAAAATAACGTCGATTGTCAATCAAAACATACCTTCGGCAAAGGCGGGAAAATACAGCTTCCGGCTCAATCCCCTGAAGAATATATACTTCGATATTTTTTCCGGATACTCCGGTATCCTGCCGCCGGTGGGGGAGATGTCGATGATAATTTCCATGGCCGTGGTGGCTCTGTTCGTCATGATTCTGGCAATCGCCAATTTCATCAACCTGGCCACGGCGCGTTACGCCGACCGTATGAAGGAGATCGGGGTACGCAAGGTGCTGGGAGCTTTTCGGTCGCATCTCGTCAAACAGTACCTGGGTGAATCGCTCATCATCGTTTCCATATCAGGGTTGTTGAGTCTGATTCTCTATGAGCTATTCGATAAATATTTGCAGGGAATCTCACCCCGCCAGATGATTTCGGATTTTTATTCCAGCCCTTGGGTAATCATTTCTATTGTCGTTTTTATTCTCGTGATAGGGCTGCTGGCGGGTTTTTACCCGGCGCTGTATCTTTCGCGTTTGAAACCCATTGCCATTCTGCAGAATAAAGCCGGTTTCAAATCTTCGCGTTCCCTGCTTCGCAAAATCCTGGTGGTTTTTCAATTCACCGTCGCCATTGTTTTTGTGTTTGTCTGCGTCACTCTTTATCGCCAGGTCAATTTGATTACTTCGATGGACCTCGGATTCGAACGCAAGAATACGGTACTTCTGGGATTCTCGGGCGCTGATGCTGCCAAAAACACTCAGCTTTTGAAGCGCGAGATTTTAAAAAACAACCGGGTGCTGTCTGCCACCGCTTTCAATAACGCTCCCGGGTGCAAGGGCGTGCCGTATATGTTGTACTACTCCGATGAACAAACAAAACGGGATGGAGATTTCTATCTCGCGGACATGTTTTGTGTCGATTATGATTTCGTCTCCAGTTTTGGTCTGGAGGTAACCCGGGGCAGAGCCTTCTCCGAAGACGTGGCTTCGGACGCTCATCATGCCGTCATGATAAACGAGTCAATGGTTAAGGAACTTGATTTGAAGGAGCCGGTAGGACATCGCTTATACGGCGAGGGTGATAAATTCTATGACATTATCGGGGTGGTCAAAGATTTCTACGGTTCGACCCTGGACTTCTTTTACTCCAGCACGACAATCATTGTCCTGAACCCGGGGCGCGTCACCACCTTAGCGGTGAAGATACCACCGGATAATGTTCAGGCTTCGCTGGCCGGGCTGCGAAACACCTGGCAGAATACTTTTCCCGACATGCAGTTCGAGTATTCTTTCCTTGACGATGAAATAGACCGCTACTATGATGAGGACCGCGGCCATGCCCTCGTGTTTCTGGTCCTGTCGGGGCTGGCGATTCTTATCGCCTGCATGGGGATTTTCGGGCTGGTCTCCTATACCGCTCAGCGTAAGACCAAGGAAATCGGAATTCGCAAAGTACTCGGCGCCACGGTGAAAAGTATCGTGACCTTGCTGTCAAAGGAATTCATCCTCCTGATTTTGATTTCCAATGTAATTGCTTTTCCGTTCGCTTATCTGCTGGTCGATGATATGCTTCAATATTATCCTTTCAAGGTGAGCATCGGCTTCGGGACGTTTGTTATGACCGGCCTTGTCGCCGTCTTTTTCGCTCTAATAACCGCCGGCTACCAGGCCCTTCGGGCGGCCCTGGCCAACCCGGTGGATTCTTTGCGGTGCGAATAATATTTTTTCCCCTGACAAGTTACCGATATTGAATCTGCCGACAATTTTTATTGCTTTTTAGTTCCCGGCAGTGATATTTTGGTCGTCACCACAAAAATAATGAGGACCCGGCGTATGAACCTTGATACGTTAATGAAATTAATGTCGGCTACAGCAGACCTGATGACGATTCTGGCTATTATCGTCGGCGCTGTCTGGGCCTGGTACCGTTTTTTACGAAGAAGAGAAAATGTATGGAATCTTCAGATAGATTGCAAACCCTCTTTCGCTCCCTACGGGGATAATTTGCAACTCCTGACGGTTTACATATTGCTGAGTAATATCGGACAGGTGCGGCTGTTGCCCATAAAAAACGGTTGCTGGTTTTCGTTGAAGAAATTACCGGAGGACAGTGCTGCCGGCAGCACGCCGCACTGGAACGAGGGAGAGACTATCCTGGACAAATACGATGTCATCATCAAAGCCAATCCGAACCATTACGAGGAATATATCGAAGACGACTACTGGCTGGAGCCGGGTGCGAGGTACGAGGAGGTTGTCAATGTGGTGGTGCCGAAAGATATAACAGTGATGGCCGAGGCCGGTTTCTCGGGCAAAGAAGGGGAGGAGATTTGGACCTACCGGGTGTGGCAGGTGCCTTCGGCTTGATTTTATCTATTGAAAGGAATATCGACCGGGATGAGAAATTTGCTTTTGTGCGATAACGCCAATTTAGCCTCGGTGACAGCCCTGGCCACGAAGAATAATCTCGGCATCGAGTTCCAGACCTTTTACGACCCGGCCGCTTTCGTGCGGGTGGACGATGAGGCGGCAAAATACCGTAAGCTCGTCTCGAAACTACCGCTCTGCGCGATGCATGGCCCGTTCGCGGATTTGTATCCCGGCGGTATGGACCCGCTGGTGCGGGAGGTCGCCCGGAAACGGTTCGAGCAGGCCGTGGAAATCGCCGGTAAACTGAACGTCTCGCATGTAATCCTCCACCATGGTTACATTCCCGGAACGAGCTTACCGCAAAAATGGATTGAGCTTAACCGGGATTTCTGGTGCGAGTTTCTCGATAACAAGCCGGAGGGATTGCGAATTCATCTGGAGAACCTTTTTGAGACCGACCCGCAATTTATGGCCGAGGTGCTTGCGGCTATCGACGACCCGCGGGTGGATATCTGTCTTGACCTCGGCCATATCAATTGCCATGCGGGGGGGAGGGCGCTGGAGTGGCTCCGGGTGCTGGGGGATAAAATCGGCTGGGTCCATCTGCACAACAACGACGGTATAAGCGACCAGCACGCCGGGCTGGAGGAGGGGACATTGCCCATGCACGAGGTCTGCGCGGCGCTGAACGAACACGCCCCTGATGCCGTCTGGGCGCTGGAATGCAGGTTGGAAAGAATGCCCCGTGCGATTGAATGGCTACGGGAGTACGGCTTTCTACCGCCTGCATAACGGTATTTTCTTCCAAACATAGTATTTCGTAGGTCGAAATCTCGCAGAGTTTCGACAGAAATTATTGTTTTTAGGCCGTCAGGTCACAATCCCCCGCTGAGGCGGGAGCTCAGGACCTGACGGAACTTCCTTAATAAGTTCCCTGTAGGATATAACGGGAGTGGGTGTTGCGGCGAAACGGGTTCGTTTTGTTATTTTCAGGGGTTCCCTTTTTATATCTCTCCCGCAAGGTCTGAAGTCCGCTCTTATGGGTGGCCCATCCGCCTTGGGCGGACTGTAGGGGCCTGCACTCAAGAAATCCCACACCAAGGTATGGGGCACCAATTATCAAATACCTCCCGGTGGGTGGCCCACTGTTTCAGCGGTGGGATAGATAGAATCCCGCCTCTAAACAGACGGGCTACCCGGGCAAAGAGGGGTAATCCGGTAGCTGATTTGCGCTGTCAGGGCCTCGAGCACGCCGGCGGATTCAGGCCCTGACCTGGCTTTATTGACAATATCGAGTAAACAGGAGGGGCACGATTTTCGTCATATTAGCGCCCATATGAAAAGGAGCGAATTGATGAAAAGACTCTGTTTCCTGCTGCTGACGAGCCTGATTTGCGTTCACGGCCAGTTAATCGCGAAAGAAATATCTTATTACGATATCGTAATCCATTATGGCCTGAACGACAGTCACAGCAAAAGCTGGGTTCAGGAAAATAGTGATGGAGTCGTAGGTATCTCGTACTTTCAGCGTTTTGAAGGTAATTATAACGAGGGTGTTCTTATTTACAAAACAATTTATCCCGACGGCTCGGTCAATTTAGACACTGTCACTACCGGTGAACGGCTCGAAAAATCGGTATTATTGTATGATTCCTCATCCAACCCCCACATTTTTGTCGCAAGTTCAAATGACGCCGATCAGGTCATTAATCATTATTATGAAAACATGAGCGACCAGTGGGAAAGCGAGACAATAATACACTTTTACAACAGGGGGGGCAAATTCATATACGAACTCTCCGCCGATACGGGCCCCGATTATTCTTTCCATCTGCTGCTGTTGAAGACGCGTTCCGACATTGATTCGGATGATTTCATGAATGCCTGGATCAACTCTAATTTGTACCACCTGACAAATGCGACCGGTGAATGGGAAGATGAGTTGATTCATAACTATAATATGGCCTATACGTATGATATGTATATCAAGTCGTCCTGTCGCCAGGACATAAAGGTGGATGATTCCGGTTTTGTGCATGTGACCTTTTCGGAGCAAATGACCGGCGCCGACGACCCTTCGCGGCTGCTGTATGCAACCAACAAAACCGGGTCCTGGCAAATCGAGGTAGCCCTGAATTATGACTACGGGTCAAGAGACGACGCGGGTTGGTTTCCCTCGTTGTGCCTCGATAACAACGGCGTACCCTACATTTCCTGTATGTACGTTGACAGGGTTTACACGTATTCGGCCACATCCTGTAACTTGCTGTTGCTCAAGAGACTGAGTGCCGGTAACTGGCTCACTGAAATAGTCGCCGAACATGATGACGGCTATTATGGAAGTGACGGCAGAAATTTCACCGGCGGCCTTACTCATCTTGTTTTCGATAAGAACAATACGCCCCACATAATATTTTCGGATATCGCCGCAACCCATTGGCCGGTCTTAAATCAGTGTGCTAACGTGGGTAATATTCGGTATGCGGTTCTTGAAAACGGCGTTTGGAACATCACGACCATTTATCATCAGCCGAGACCTACCGGTTTTTTCAGTGCCACCGAGATGTTCGGGATGTGTTTGAATATTTCGAATAAGACCAGTGCGGTTCGTATTGTCGGGGTGGAGCTGGTGGTAACGGCAAAGTATCAGTACACGTGCAGCTTACTGGATTTTGGATGGAACTCGGATTGCTGCCTCGGTGTGACGGGAAACGCTGACTGTTCCGAATCAGAAGAGCCCGATATTTCCGATATTACCAGGATCATCGACTATCTTTATCTGAGTCACAATCCGTTGTGCTGTCCCGAAGAAGCGGACGCCGACGGCAGCGGCGGCATTCCCGACATTTCAGATATTACTCGAATGATAGATTTTCTGTATCTTGATCATCTGCCGCTGGCCGACTGCCCTTAATATATCCTATAATTTCACAAATACCTGCTCCTGATTGTCCATCTTTCCCTGTGCCACGAGGCGGGCTGCCCGGCCCTATATTCTGCCCAATCGCCTCTTGACAAATCCCACCGATGTGGTTATTATTATCTTATAATACAGGGAATACAGCATTGAGTAAAGCAACATCTTGAGATTACAAATTGTGACCTCAAGTTGGCGGATTTTGTAGGTCGAAATCTCGTAGAGTTTCGATGCCGGCGTTGCCGGTCAGATTTGTCGAAATCTTTATGGTTTCGACAATAAAATTGTGAATGCTGAGAGTTCCGGAGTGTGTTTCAACGCTGAGTGTGGGAACAAGGAATTTATCTTTATTTCCTTTGCCTCTGGAAAGTGTGCTGGAGGAAAGTCAGACTGCCGATGCGGCCATCGAGGCCGGGTTCGAAATGAAGCACCGGCGTCCGCTGCGGGTCGGAGGTGAAGCAGAACATGTCCCGGCCAACCGGTTCAAACAATTCCGTGAAATCATCGACTTCCATTAATTTCAACAACAGCCGGTCGTGGTCTGTACTCACCTTGAAATGAGCCGCTTCACCCGGCAAGGCGTAGTTTCCCGTGTAGAGCTCAAGATTGACGGCGTTGGCTTCAAAAACCGGCTCCGGTGAAGAGGCGTAGATGGCGTTGGCCAGGTCGGCCAGGATTGAACGGGCGAGGGTCTTGCAGGCATCCGGTTTCCACAGGAAGTTTTTGGTGTTGCTGAAAGCAATAATACCCAGTTTCAAATCGGGGATGGCACTGACGTGAGCATGATAGCCAATCAGGGCGCCGTTGTGTTCAATCGCTTCATAGCCGCCGATCTGAACGATCCCCCAACCCAGACCGTAACTGCTGTGAACGCCGGGGAGATGGATTGATTGCGGCGTGCGCATCCGCCGCCGGGCGCCGATTGACAGAATTTGAGCGTCCCGGTTGTTTTCATCGCGGAATTGAAACATCAAAAATTTCGCCAGGTCCCCGGTGGTCGAAAAGAGCCCCCCGGAATAGATGGCGCAGCCAAGCTCATAAGGCGGGGCGTCCAGCATGGGGGCATCGGGACCAGTGCAGACATAGCCGCGAGCCAGGCAGGCCTTTTGGGCGCTGTCGAGATTAAAACCGCTGTTGTTCATCTCCAGCGGCTTGAGTATCTGTGACTCGATATAGTCAGTAAAAGATTCCCCACCGGCGCGTACCAGCGCCGCACCCAATATCTGCATACCGAGGTTCGAATAATGGGCATGGACCTCCGGTGGATAAACCAGCTCCAGTTGACCGAGCGATTGGAGCAGACTCTCGCAGTCCGCGTACCAGGTCATCGGCGTCCGGCCGCCGGTGACGAGCCAGGTAAAGCCGGTGAAATCGCACCAGAAATTGACCGGGGCGTCCTGGGGAAGTCCTGCCGTATGAGCGGCCAGCTGTCTCAAGGTGGTGGGCCGGGTGCCGGGGAACGGCGAATGCGGGCGGTATTCCGGTAGGTATTTCTCTACCGGGTCCTCAAGATTAACGACACCCTGTTCGCACAGTCGGGCCAGCATGGTGGCTGTGAAGACTTTGGTAATGGAGCCGACGGGGTAGATAGTCTCAGGGGAGGCGGGTCCTTTAGCGGCTATATCGGCCAAGCCGAAGGCCTGCGAAAAAATTATTTCGGTATCAAGAACGACCGCCATGGATACGCTGACAAGGCGGTCGCGTTCGATGGCGGCGGTTACCCGCTCCGGCAAATTTTCCAGAACGGGTTTGACAGCTTCATGCCTGTTACCAGGTTCGGCTGAAAGAGCGGAAAAAATGATACCGACGAATAGCAGGCTAAAGAACAGTCTTAAAAAAAACTTTCTGCCGTTATTAATAGACATGGTTATCTCCACTTTTCAGAATTAAAATTTTCGATAATTTGTGTTTAAGCTGATTATTATTACGAAGGGGAAGTTTACGAGTTTCATATAAATCAATGTGCCGTCAGGTAATTCGCCTACGGCGAACCGAGGCGGGAGCTCAGGACCTGACAGAACAGGCGCAAAGATATTTATATTAAACTGCGGCTGATATTATCTCACCCGAAGGC
>JAFGNW010000207.1 GCA_016926795.1 Candidatus Zixiibacteriota bacterium | reverse complement strand
CTTGAGTAACATTGAACTTCATTCTGCGGATTGGTATGCTCATAAAGGAGCTGAAACCGGCAAAGGCGCGATATTCGGTTGTGGCGGAATCT
Source organism: Candidatus Zixiibacteriota bacterium (assembly GCA_016926795.1). GTDB lineage: Bacteria > Zixibacteria > MSB-5A5 > GN15 > FEB-12 > JAFGNW01. The sequence continues at coordinate 8,131 of JAFGNW010000207.1, read as the reverse complement.
TCAATGATTATGCCGCCGGGACATATAAAATTGCCACCCTGCATTTTACGGTCGAACCCTCGGTGCAGCTTCAGGAAATCATAATCGATACGACCGCTTACCCGCCCAGCCATACCCTGGTGTTGTCCCGGGTGTCTGTAACGGAGGGTTGCCGTGGTTATCTGCCTGTTTTTATGACAGAACCGGTGGACAGTGACGGTGACGGGTTATTTAATATCGCGGATAACTGTCCTTTCACCTATAATCCCGGCCAGGAAAACAGTGACACCGATCCTTTCGGCGATAGCTGCGATAACTGTATCCTGATTGACAATCCTTTGCAGACCGATACCGACGGTGACCTTCTCGGCGACTTGTGTGACAACTGCCCGAATGTTGTCAACCTCGACCAGGCCGATACCGACGCCGATTTGAAAGGCGATGCTTGTGACAACTGCCCGCTGGTCGGTAACCCCTTGCAGACCGATACCGACGCCGATTTAAAAGGGGACGCCTGTGACAACTGTACGGATTTATATAACCCCCTCCAGACCAATGCCGACGAAGACCTTTACGGGGATTTGTGCGACAATTGCCCCGGTGTCGTCAATGACGATCAGATAGATTTGGATTTCGACGGTAAGGGGGACGCCTGTGACCCCGGTGAGGTCGATTTTGCTGCCGATTACCGATGCGGTTCGTTGCCTTTGAACATCGGTTTCACCGACCTTTCGATTCCCTTTACGACCATAACGTCGTGGTTCTGGGATTTTGGCGACGGCGCGACCGATGAAAGTCAGAATCCCCAGCACGAATATACCGAAACGGGCGTGTTCGATGTCATGCTGGTCATTTCCGACGGTACTTCGTTCGATACTCTGGTTAAATACGATTACATCACTACCCAGGACACTATCTCCGCGCAATTCATCGGTTTGCCGACTTGCGGTAAAGTACCGTTGACGGTGGTATTCGAACCTTTGCTGGAAGGTATCGCGACCGATTATTACTGGGATTTCGGTGATGGTAACAGCAGCACGGAAAGGAATCCCATTCACGTTTATCAAGGCGTCGGCCAGTATATCGTTAAACTGACAGTCAGCCTTGACCTGGATGACTGCCACTATGAGGATTCGGTTATCAAGCTCGATTATATTACGGTCAGTGACCTGAAAGCTCTCTTTACCGCCGCACCGAGAGCCGGTCTGGCACCGACCTGGGTGCAGTTTACCGATACCAGTAGCGGCAATCCCGATTCCTGGTTCTGGGATTTCGGTGACGGCCAAACCAACACATCGCAGAATCCAGGTCACCAGTACGATACCGCCGGTCTCTTCAGCGTCAAACTACGGGTAAGCGACGGCCCAATAAAAGACAGCTTGTTAAGAATGAATTATATTCATCTGGACACCGCCTACACTGACCTGGAAGGGGAGATGTCACAAACCCAGGCCCGACCCGGTTTCGATTTCTCTTATTTTTGTACCTGGACCAACACCGGCACCGATTCCGCTTACAACGGTTACTTGAAAATCCTGTTGCCCGATGAGGTCGTTTTAAATGAAATTATCGATACCTGTGTTTATATGGGTACTTATTCCGGCTTTGTATACTTAGGCGATACGATTTCAATCAGCTTGCAGAATATTGCCCCGTCAGGCTTTTACGGCGGCATGCTGGAATTAAAGTGCTACCTCCCGGAAACGGCGATAATCGGCGACTCCCTGATATCCGAAATGTGGTTAACCAGCAGTTCCCTCGAGTACGACATGGGAGATAATTATGTTCGCTATATCGATTCGGTGGTGGGTTCGATTGATCCCAACGACAAAAAGGCCGTTCCGGCCGGGGAAGGCATAAACAAAGCCGTTACCGTGTCGCAAAGGCTGACTTACCTGATTCAATTTGAGAACTTGCCGGCGGCCACGGCTGAGGCGATCTATGTACGGGTGGTGGATACTCTCGATTCGGATCTTGACTGGGGAATGCTGTCGGTGGGGGCGATGAGCCATCCGGATAAATGTGACTGGGATTTCAACCCGTATACCGGGGTAATCGAGTGGTTCTGCGACAGTATCATGCTGCCGCCCAATCACACTCCGCCCGAGGGTGAGGGGTATTTCATTTATTCCGTGTCGCCGAAAAAGAATCTCGAACCGGGGGTGGAAATTTCCAACACTGCCTGGATAAGGTTCGATTACAACTCCTGGTTGATGGCGCCGGATTTCGGACCGGTCGTGCGCACTATCAAATCACCGTCGTGCTGTCTCGATTACACCGGCAACGCTGACTGTTCGGAACCGGAAGAGCCCGATATCTCGGACATCACCCGGTTGATTGATTACCTTTATATCAGCCATGCCCCATTGTGCTGTCTCGAGGAAGCCGACGCCGATGCCAGCGGCGGTGAGCCGGATATTTCGGATATTACGAGATTAATTGATTATTTATATCTTTCACATACCCCATTAGCGCCGTGTCCGTAAGCTTGCAAGATTTTAAAAGATTTCATTCATGCCCATTTGCAAATGTAGATGGGCTTTTTTTATTATAGAAATTTACTGATAAAAAAGTTCGAAGGCAGAATATATAATGACTTATTGTTATGATACTTATTAAAGAATACGACACAAATTATTGCCAAAAAGTCATTAATAAAATAAGCGCATGAATTATGAAGTCTAATTCACACGCTTAAATAAAGATGTTACCAAACAATGGTCCCTTTTTATAAATCCTTTAATTTTATTTCGAACTCGCTCCCTTCATCGTGAAATGGCTAACCATCTCTTCCAATATTTCCGCCTGGTGATTCATCTCCTCGGCGGCTTTAGCGGACTGTTCCGAACCGGAGGCTGTTTCTTTCGAAACCTCGGATATTCTTTCAATGTTTTTTGAAATTTGCTCGGCGGCAACCGATTGCTCTTCTGAAGCCCGGGCTATCTGTTGTATCATCTGGGATACCTGTTGGGACATATTGACGATTTCGTTCAGGTTGTTCCCGGCTTTATCAACCAGGGTCCGACCCTTATCGACTTCCTGAACCCCGGCTTCCATGGACTGGACGGCGTCCTCGGTTTCATTCTGAATGCCCTTGATCATTTCCGTTATTTCACCGGTGGCCTTTCCGGTCCGCTCGGCGAGTTTTCTGACTTCATCAGCCACCACGGCGAAACCGCGACCCTGTTCCCCCGCCCGCGCAGCTTCAATAGCTGCGTTAAGGGCTAACAGGTTGGTCTGGTCGGCGATTTCATCAATGACGCTGATTATTTCTCCGATCTGGTCAGCGGAACGGGCCAGCTTGCTGATCGACTCTGCGGACTGACCGACTACACTGGTTATTTTCTGCATACCCTGGATAGTCTCGCTGACTATTTCTCCGCCGGTGTTGGCGAAATCGGACGCGTTCTTGGAGACTTTGGAGGCTTCGACCGAGTTTTTGGACGAAGTAACGATATTGGTCGTCATTTCCTCAACGGCCGATGAAATCTGGTTGATTTTTTCAACCTGATCTTTCACGCCTTTCGACATATGCTCGGAGGTCGATGAAATCTGGGAGCCGGCGGTGGCCAGGCTGCGGGCGTTGTCTTTTATTTTCCTGATTATATCCGAGAGTTTCTCAATCATGTTTTTAAAAGAGGAGCCCAGCAAGTCTTTTTCCGTTCGCGGCGTGACTTCAATTGAAAGGTCGCCATCGGCAATCTTTTTCGCCGCAATAGCCATTTCCCTGACATATTCCGAGAGTTCCATGAACGCGTTGGCCAGGACCCCGGTTTCATCATTGCTTTTTATATCGAGTGTCTGGTCAATATCACCGGTAGCCATCGCCTGAGCAACCCGGGCTACCTGGGATATTCGTCGAGAGATTTTCATGGCGATTATGTAGCTGATGAACAATACCAGCAATGAACCGGCGATACCCAGTATGATGATTTTTAACAATTGTTTATTTAAAATCGCCATGACCTTGTCTTCGGAAATTAGATTAAGAAGAACCGGCCGTTCAAGCTGCGAGATATTTTGTTTGTCCGCAGCCGGTGGGGTCAGGAGGTTGCTGCCGACGAAAGTGGACTGACCGTTAATATCGCATATCGTTACATTGTTATCAGAGGTACCGGCGGCGAACGCGATCAGTTCGGAGGAAAAAGACTGCTCGCTGCCGGTACTTGAATTTGAGGTCATGAGATTTTTCCTGGGATAAATCAGAAAGGTCGCGGCCCCGGTAAAACCATAACCGGCAAATTCGTTCTGGCAGGCATCAATCAGTTTGTTTATGTTTGTCCAATCGGAGAAAGCGACCAGGGCACCGTTGGTTTCACCGGAACTGCTTTTCGCCGGTTGATAGAAAATATAGGTTTTATCGTATTTCTTGTTAAGTTGTGACAGGGTCTTGCTTACCGTGAAAAAGACATTTTTACCGCCGTCTATTCTCAACATGTTAAAATCCGGCAACAGCTGCCCCTTAAGCTGCCGGTGGTTACCATCGATAGAAGGTGCCTTGGCAATTTCTAATATTTGCCCCTTTTTGTCTATTAACGCCAGGAGGGCAAAACCCGGATTACCGGAAAGCCATTTCTCGAGTTCAACACCCAGTTCGCTGGTGGTGTTGAATTCTATGGCCAGACCAAAGACATCGTCTTTTACCCAGGCGTCAAATACTTTTGCGTTGTTCTCAAATTCCCTGTTGATTTCATCGGCAAATTGCTTACCGGTCAATTGAATGAGATTTTCGTTGTTTTTCGTAAATTCACTCTTGGTAAAACTATAGAAATAGATTATCAAGCCGACGAGCATAGCGAGGCTTATGAAACCGGAACAAAGAATCTGATTACGAATATTCCATTTAAACATGCGATTAATATCCCCATTTTACAGGGTTGGTTAAGTTCTTAAAAGGCATATTGATTATAATATTAAAACCGGCCCGGCCGTTAACGACGGGGCCGGTTGCATATGAGTAACCAGCGCCTTATTTCTCAGCCATCACCTCCAGCGGTTCAAGCTGCGCGGACAGGTTGGCGGCTTTTCTGGCGGCTATCCATTCTTCTTTGGAAATGGCTGCCTGCTCACCACCGATTTTACTTATAATTTCAAAATAATCGAGTTTGTATTTGTCCTTAAGCACCTCCGCCTGGGGTTTGCACTTGACCGCAAAGACGGTCTGAATTGACTGGTGGTCAAAAGCCCGCCAGGTCTGGGGGTCTTTTAAAAGCTGGTAGGTATGACCTTCCAGAGCCTGAATGACTTTGGCAGCCTCAAAACCCTTGGCTCGTTCGACAGCGTCCTTGTATTCATAAAGGATCGTATAAGCCGAGGCTCCCGAAGTGCTGGGATAGCGATTGTATTTTTTCTCGAAATCTTCGACGAATTTCTTGCCGCGCGGGTAATTGTACTGGTAGGGAACGCTCCAGCACCAGGGCAGGGCTCCGATTACCCCTTCCATGACCTTGGGCCCGCCGCCGTCAGCCATGCCCAGGGTGATGTTGGGAACCACGATCTGGGTGGTGGTCTTAAGACCCAGCGAGGTCGCCTGACGAATGGCGCTCACCATGTCGTTACCGAAAAGAACCAGCACCAAAACATCCGGCTTGATCATCTTGGCCAGCGAGAGTTCCTTGTTGTAATCGGTGGTGCCGAGCGGCGTCAGCAGCCCCTTGTACGTCTCCTTGTCCTCGGTTTTGGTGAGTTTCCTGACCGAGGCTTCCGTCGTCCAGCCCCAGGTGTAATCGGAAGTTATATACATATATTTCTTGCCGGCAAAGTTGCTGTTGAGATAATCGGCGAGGGCTTTGGCGGCCATCCAGGAATCATAGCATTCCCGGAAAGTATTACGGTGGCCGTTGTTACCTGTGGTAGAGGTGGAATAAGTCAGCGTACCGAAGAAGGGCACGCCTTTCTGCTGGCAGATATCGCCGGTAGCGATAGCTACCGCGCTCGAGGAACCGCCAAAGACCATTTTAACTTTATGCTGGTCGATAAGTTCGACCACGTTGGCCTTGGTTGCGTCAACATTGGATTTAGAATCCCTTATCACCAGTTCCACCCGGTTTCCCAGGATTCCTCCGGCGGCATTTATTTCTTCAACCGCTAAAGTAGCCGCGCGGTACTGGTCCAGACCCTCAACCGAGTACGGTCCGGTTTCGGGATAGTTGAAACCGATTTTGACGGTGTTGTCGGCGAAAGATATCGTTATTGATAAAAGGAACAGGACCGTCAGGGTCAGCATAATTTTGAGTGATTTCTTAAACATGATGAATTCCTTTATTTTAATTATTGCTTATTCAAAATTAATTTAGAAACTGAAGATGAAGGAGCTTTGTACTCTCAAATCATCCACCGTATCCACGTTTTTATAGGTCGTTTTCCATTGTGAAACTTCCAGTCCCAGAGTAACCTGAGGCACGATCGTGTATCTCACATTGCCGAACAGACACTGGTTTTTCGAACGCTGGTTGTCGTTCAGCTCGCTGTCGTCCGGGTCGTCAAAACCATAACCGGTGGAAAACTTCACTTTCGGCGCCGCCTTGAACCATAACGAGGCCCAGCCGCCTGAAGATTCCAAGCCGTCAACGATGCTGGAGTTGGAAATCCCCCCGAAATAGCTGCCCAGGTTGGAGCCGGAATAATATTCACCGAGCAGGCCGAAAGATGCGCCCGATTCGAAAGCCAGATGGCCGACAACGCCCCAGCTTTCATATTCTTCCCGGACTCCCAGTTTGTCCTCGGCGTTCATCTTGCCCCAGAGTCCTGAAACACCCATACGGAGTTTATATTGGTTGTCGAGTTTATGGTTGATGTCGACAATTCCCTGCACGGTGGGTACGGCGGCGTCGGTACCGTCATCGTCGCCGTCTGTCTTGTCGGCGTCGGCAACCGCCAGTGTAAGGGTTGGAGTAAGGTCGTTGCCGATGGTGCGGAAGAAACCCGTCCCCAGGGTGACTTTAGTGTTACCGGAACCGGCGGGAGTGTAAAAGAAACTTATCTGGGGACGTCGATAGCCGATGTTGCCGCAACCCCACAGAACCGGATAGTTAAGAGTCGAAGGATTTAATGGTGAAATTATATCCCAGCTCTGGCCGGCCAGAAGCTTGAAGTTGCCCGATTCAACCGTAAAGTAAGCGTGGCGCAACTGCAGCATTGCCTTGTTCTGGGCGACCGTGGCCCCGGTTACCCCGGCGTACAGGTCGAATTCAACCTTTCCCGAAACCACAAATTTTTCGTATCCTTTTTCGGTAATTTTGATCCCGAAACGGGTTTCGTTGGCGGTCATGTTGAACTGAGCGTCATCGGCGCTGTTTAACTGGGGATTGACCCACATGATAAAGTTACCGTGACTGCTGTGGTTTTGCTCATAAGCTCCATCGAGCTTGACATAGCCATACAGATCCGTTTCCAGGGAACTGTTTTCTTTTGCGATACCGGTCGACAAAAGAAGACTCACGAGCAGAAAAAGTACCGTAAAGATTACTTTTGTACCTTGCATAAACCTCTCCTTTTATATGTAATAATGCGATTTTATTTTATCCCGATGTCAAATCAACGCTGAAAACAAAGTTTCCTTTATTAAATCGTTTTTTTCGGTTGGATAATGAGATACTATTTTGGGGGTGATTTAGGGTATGTATTTTACCCTAAACGCTCTTTAATATATTATAGTTTAATGGCTTGAACTTGACCTGATACTTTTGACGGTCGTCTATTTCAGAGATTTCAGATATGAAGCCAGGTTGATTTTCTTGTGGGCTATTTTTAATTTTTTGCGTATGACTTTGCGCTGTTTTAATATGGTTAGCAGCGAATTATTGAATGATTTGGCAATCTGTTTCGAACTGAAACCGTTTTTTATCATCTGGCAGATTTCCGTCTCCCGGGGTGTCAGTTTGGTGTATTTTGTCTCTAGGCAACTTATAAAGGGTGAACTCAGCTCACTTACACAGTTTTTGAGAAGGCTGATATAATGCCGCTCGGTGGTCGGAATTCTTTCCTCCAGGATATTGAAAATGGGTAGAGCCACCCGATCAATGTTCAACTGGATTTGTTTTGCCATATTCTTTTTTTCATCTTCGATCTGATTGAGTATTTCTTTCAGGGCAAAGTTTTTTTGCTGCAGGGCTTCTCTTTCAGCTTCGAGTTCCCGGTTGGTTTTAGTCAG
>JAFGNW010000206.1 GCA_016926795.1 Candidatus Zixiibacteriota bacterium | reverse complement strand
GCACATAAGGGCGTTACGGGCATGAGCCAGGTCGTACCACTGGTCGCGAAGCTGCTGGGGCCAGAATTGGTTCGGCAGCGGCACCTTGCACGGGCCGATCTGGGCTATTTTGTCAAGATACTGAAACGCCTGCCGCAAATAGTCCGTTCCCATCGCATAAGTCAGCATGCTCATGACCGAGTAGATGGCGATACTGTCCTGGTCGTTGATGCCCTCTTCATTAAGCAGTTCCCGGGTCATCGACAGGCCTTTTTCGAACTCCAGTTCGTTGTAGAACTGGATGGCTTTCTCGAGCTGGGCGGAAACTTTCGTATTCCCCTGGGCGAAAAGACCGTCAACGCTTACCAGGGAGAAAAACAGTAGCGGGAGTATGAAAAATACGAAACCCGCGTAAAACTTTTGATGTTTCATGACTGATTCCTTTCAGGATAATGTTTTTAATATATCTGCTTATAAAAAAATATAATTACGCTCGAGCAACAATAAAAAAAATTACCGGTAAAAATCGATAAAGAGCTTTTCGGTGTGATTATCGATAATCAAGGTGGTATCCTTTTCCAGGAAAGTGCCGTCCTGTAAGGTTATGTAGGCTTTTACGGTATGCTGGCCGGGCGAGAATTCGTAAGTGCTGGGCGTCTTCAGGTCGTGTTCATCGCCGTCGATTTCAATCGTTGCGTTTCTCAGGCTAACATCGTTTAAACGAGTGCCGATTTTGACCTTTACAATATTTTCCAGGGACGGGAAAGTGAATTTAAAATTCTCCGCCAGGCGCGCGTTTTCGGTTAAATCGATATCCCGGTCGAAACTTTTTTCGACGCTCTTTTGGTTGGCCACCCTTATTTTATGCCGACCGGTATCAAGTGACAGCTCAAGGTTTGTTTTATCGCGCCCCTTGAGTTGATTATCAACATAGATATCCCCTGCGGGCGTGACCTTGATTTCCAGAATACCCCGAGGTATGACAATTTCGGCAGGCGCGACCGTAAAAGTTTGCAGGCGGCAGTAATCACTCTGGTTTCCAGCGGTGTCCTCGGTCTGGACCCGCCAGAAATAAAGTCCTTCCGCCAGCGGTTCAATCGGGGTGTACAGGCTGTCGGTTATATAGGTGACGTTGACGGCGTTCGAGAACGCCGAGTCCCGATCGTATTGCAGATTGTAAACCGCCCCGGGCAGGGCCGATTTTTCCCACACAAACGACGGTATCGCATTCTCCACGACGGTTCCGGTCGGCGGGGAAAGGGGTATCGGTGACGTCAGTCCGACCGTTTTGGGTATGATGACCGGAGTTTCCTCTCTCTCGCCCGTGAAAAATATTTTATATGCCAGCGCCGCGATTATAACGATCGCCAGGCCGCCGATTACGAAGGGCATTAAGCGCCGCTTCTTTCGCGTTACCGCGGGGCGCGTTTCCTGCAAGACGGCGTCGGCGGTAATCGAGGGCGACCGGATTTTCTTTATGAACGGCTGCAGAGCTTGTAGCATTTCGGAACAGGAGGCGTACCGGTCCTCGGGGTTTTTCTCCAGCGCCTTGAGGATAATTACATCCAGTTCGCGGGGAAGAGCGGGATTAAGCTTGCTCAGTTTTTCGGGCTTATTGAACAGTTTGGCGTCACGCAGAGCGAATTCATTGTCCCCCTTGAAAGGCAACTCGCCGGTCAGCATGAAATAAAGCGTGGTGGCGACCGCATAAACATCCACCAGAGCATAATCGACCCGTTCGGTGGGAGTGAACTGCTCCGGGGCCATATAGGCCGGCGTACCGCAGGCCGTCCCGGCCAGGGTCAGGTTGGGGTCACTTTCGGCCTTGGCGATGCCGAAATCGATTATTTTTACCAGGCCGCTCTTGTCGAGCATGATATTGCCCGGCTTGATATCGCGGTGGAATATCTTTTTCTGGTGAGCGAAACCGAGGATGTTCAGGATATCGCCAATTATCTTTATCGATTCATCGACCGGCAGCCTCTCCCGGGTCTTGATGATATCTTCCAGCGTGGCGCCGTCGATATATTCCATGGCAATCGCGAAATCGTCGCCGATATTGAAAAAATGCTTAATCTGACAAATGTGCGGGTTGCCGTCCAAAAGCGCCAGCTTGTCGGCTTCCTGCTTGAAACGCTCGACCAGCCTCGAGTCGGAAAGGATTTTCAGAACCACCCGAAGGTTGGGGACGTCCTTGTGCACCGCCAGATAAACCTTGGCCATCCCCCCGGCACCGATTTTCTTCAGAATCTTGTAGTTGCCGATAAATTCTTCGCTCATATCCGGTAAATATATGCTCTTTCAAGTATTTTGAGCAACAATAAACAGTTATAAATATCCGCTGAAAAAAAACCCACCGACTTATTACTTTTCCGACCCTTTTTTTATTTTATCTTTCAGCCACCCGATTTCAATCTTCTCAGCTTTATCGAATTCCGGCACATACGGCTTGATATCGAGAAGCGGGGTACCGTCGACCATATCGACATTTGTCACGTACAGGATGTTTTTCTCAATTTTATCCAGCCGCACCACCGATAGGCCGAGCGGGTTCGGCCGTCGCGGGGCACGGGTGGCGAAAACCCCCCTGAGACGGTCGTCCATATACGGCTTTACCTTTAGCGCAAAGCCCTCTGAAAGGTGCAGGTGATAAATTAAAATCACGTGCGAAAAACCGTCCAGGTCAGCCAGACCTTCCTCGAACCGGCTGTAAATTTCGACCGTCCCAGCCCTGCCGCCGGAGTATCGGGGTTGAATCGGTGCCTCGGCGGTTGTTTTGAAAGGAGTGTGAATTATACCGATGGGTTCGAATCGGAGTTCGGTCATATCGTATCCTCGGTTTCTGATTTTGTATTATTTCAGTGATTATAAGAAATTATTTTCTCCTGCAAAAGTGAAATAAACCGCTCGTAATTTCTTTGACTTGGGCGTCGAAAATACATTTTATCCAATTATCAAATCTATTTTCTGGAGGTCATATGAGAAAAGGTCTGGTTCTGGTTTTCTTTTTTACGCTGATATTGTTTACGTCACTGTCAGCCGGAGAAGCCCGCCTGCTTCGTTTTCCCGATGTCAACGGGGATAAAATGGCTTTCGTGTACGCCGGCGATATCTATATCGCACCGCGCGCCGGTGGGCAAGCCGTTCGGCTCACCAGCCATGAGGGCTTGGAAATGTTTCCCAAATTCTCCCCCGACGGTAAAAAGCTGGCTTTTACCGGGCAG
>JAFGNW010000021.1 GCA_016926795.1 Candidatus Zixiibacteriota bacterium | reverse complement strand
TCACCGGGGGAAAAGTCTTCCACCGATATCTCGCGCAACTGCAACTCCATGGGTCCGTTCAAAATATCATTGAGGGTGTCCCGATAAACCATGGTACCGCTCTTTTTGCGTATTTTGGTTTCAATATCGACTTTGGCCGTGCTGTCGTTCCCGCGATATATTTCGAAATAATAAAAGAGGCGGGTGTTGTCGTCACCGCCGTACGAGCGCGCTACCGACGGCACCACCAGGATATTCCCCTTGTCAAAAACCCCGGCCTCTTCCTTGAGAGCCTCGACCGTGCGGACAAACTCGATATCCGACAGGCTGGGTTCGCCCCCGCCGAAGTCTTTCAACTTGATGCTGAAATCGGTAGTATAAGTGTTCTCAGAAAACTTATCCCTTATGGAAAATTTTACGACGTATTTTCCGGGATTAAGGTCGAAATTTATCTGGCTGGTGCGATAATCCGTCCGTGAACGGGTTTTCTCCTCGTCGGGCACGATAATGCGCTTATCCTTAATTTCCGACGCCGCCAGCTTGCCGTTATCATCGTTTACGGTCACCATCAGCTCGTACTCGGCGACATAGTCGATACCCTGTTTTTTAAATTCGAAAGTGAAATTAAACACCTGATAATAGATTTCAAACCTTACCTTCCCGGAATCCGGCGATTTAAAACCGGCATAATCCAGAAGCAGTCGGGGTTGCTCGATCGACCGGGAATTGTCGTAAAAATTAAACTGGGCGACGGCGCCGCCCGCAAAAATCAGGCACAATAAAAGGCCCGCAGTTATAATTTTCATTAAATAATCCATCATATTACTTATAACCATATTATTCCTGTTTTGTTGAAATTTATATTCGCGGATTTAAAAGGGCAATTAAAATAACGAACAAATTATTCGTACCGGAGAGCTTCAATGGGGTCCAAAAGGGAAGCCTTGATAGCCGGATAAACCCCGGATATCAGCCCCACCGAAACGGAGACTACAAAACCGATAACAATCCAGAAAATCGGAATAGTAATGGGGAAACTCAGGAGGTTGTTTATAAGCATCCCGATCAGGACACCGAATACCACCCCGATTACTCCGCCGGTGGCCGAAAGGGACATAGCCTCGGTCAAAAACTGCAGAATTATGTTCATTCGTTTGGCCCCAATAGCCTTGCGGACGCCTATTTCCCGGGTCCGCTCGGTCACCGACACCAGCATGATATTCATCACTCCGATACCACCGACCATCAGGCCGACCGAGGTTATAATAATCATGGCCAGGTAGATATATTTGGTGATATTCCCGATAGTCTCTTTAAACTGGTCCTGGGTGGACAGGGCAAAATTGTCTTTTTTGTTAAAGGGAACCTTGCGATATATCCGTAACGCGGTGGTCATTTCTTCCTTGGCCTGTTCGATTTTGTCATAGGAAGCCGCCCGGGCAATCAGCCCCAGTTCCTCTTCCCAGGGGTACATTTTAAGAAACGTGGACAGGGGTATCATAACCAGCCGATTTTCCTGATTATTGCCGAAATTAGATTGCAGTTTCTCGACCACCCCGACCACGGTAAATTTATAGCCGTTGACCCTGATTTCCTTATCCACGGCCGGCTTTCCTTCGAAGAGCGTTTCCGCCACATCGGCACCCAAAACACAATTCATCAACCGGTATTTTTCATCTACCTCGGAGAGAAAACGACCCTCCGCCATGTTCCGGTCGCGGACGCGAACGAAATCCGGCCAGGTGCCGAAAACATAACCATTACTGAACTTGATATTTTTATATTTGATCTCGTTGCCGCCGGGCTTGAAATAAAAATCCTGGGGGGATACCCCGTCCACCGAGGGACAATTTTCCTTGATGGCCAGAGCCTCACCGACCGTGATGGGCGGCCGGTTGCGCTCCTCCTCGGAAAGGCGGTCGTAATCGACCCCGTCCTCGAACCGACTCACAATAATGACATTGGAGCCGATTTTATCAATCTCTTCTTCGGCAGCACCGTTGAGACCGTCGATAATGGCAGCCATACCGATTACCGAACTGACTCCGACCATGACGCCCAGAATCGTCAAGCTGGCGCGAAACTTATTGGCCCTGATGGAACCCAGCGCCATCAGGATACTGTCTTTTATTTCAACGGCGGTCAATAACATAATAATTTACTCGTAACTTAAAGCCTTGATCGGGTCGAGCCGGGCGGCTTTCATGGCTGGATAAATTCCGAATATCAGGCCGATGCCGGTGGAAATGGAGACCCCGGAGATAATGGCCAGCGCCGACGGCGATATGTTCATGTCAATCATGCCCATCAGGCTTTTCGCGATGATATAGCCCAGCACTATACCCATAATCCCCCCGGTCATGGTCAGTATCAGGGATTCGAAAAGAAATTGGACCAGAATGTGTTTCTGTTTGGCACCGAGAGATTTGCGGATACCTATCTCGCGCGTTCGTTCGGTTACCGACACCATCATGATGTTCATAACCACGATACCGCCGACCACCAGCGAGATGGACGAAATACCGATTAAGCCCAGCCGGAAGACCCGGGTTATCTGGTTCAAAAAGTCGAGAATCATATCGGCCGTCAGAAGGGAAAAATCGTCGGGTTCGTTGTAGGGTACGTGCCGGTAAGAACGTAAAATAACCCGCACCTGGTCCATGGCGTCCTCGAGTTTCTCCACGGATTTGGCCTTAATGATATATGAGAGGTATCGACCCGGTCGCCCGAACTGCTTCATATAAGTGGCGAACGGGATATATACAAAGTTGTCCTCGTTTTCGCCGCCGAAGGGACTGCCTCTTTTTTTGGAGATGCCGATGACGGTGTATTTCTGGTTATTAATTTTTATATCCTTGCCGATCGGGTCAACCCCCGCAAACAGGACTTCCCTGATTTTGTCTCCGATGAAGGCTACCTTCTGGTGGTATAGCTCTTCCTCGGAAGTATAAAACCGTCCCTGTTCGACCTGAACATCGACAATATCGATCATATTGGCCCGGGCGGCGCGAATAGATACCTGATTCAGGGCTTCGTTGCCTCGTTTCACTTTAGCCTGGGTGCCCGAACGCGGCGTGACTTTATCACAGTCGGGACAGCCGTTTACGATGAACTCCTCCATTTCCAGATCCAGGGGTTTGCGTTTTATCATTTCCAGAAACTGTTCCTCGGAGGTAATCATGCCCATACGCTGGACAAAAAAGGTTGACGGTCCGAGAGCCGACAGGTCTTCCGCAACCGCCCCCATCATGCCCTCCAGGGCGGATATGATGGTCATGACCGAGGTCACGCCGATCATAATGCCCAGAAAAGTCAGGCTCGAGCGCAACTTGTTGGCTATGAGCGCGTCAAAACTGATTTTGAAAAGGGAGCCGGCTATCATTTTTTAATGCACACCGTTTCTATCCGATTCTTTGATAATCTGGTCCTCAGCAATCCGACCGTCCAGGATGGAAAGGATACGCTTCGCATGGCGGGCAACATTCCTTTCATGGGTAACGATGATAATGGTGTTTCCCTGGCGGTGGAGGTCGTTGAGCAGAACCATAATATCCTCGGAGGTTTTACTGTCCAGGTTTCCGGTCGGTTCGTCGGCCAGAATCAGCGAGGGGTTGTTGACCAGGGCGCGGGCGATCGCCACCCGCTGCCTCTGTCCGCCGGACAGTTCGCTCGGCTTGTGGTCCATACGGTCCTCCAGCTGGACTTTGGTCAGGGCCAGTTTGGCCATGTCCTGGCGGTCCCGGGTGGGTGTGCCGTTATAAATAAGCGGCAGTTCCACATTGTGCAACGCTGTCGCCCGGGGCAACAGGTTGAAAGTCTGGAAGACAAAACCGATTTCACGGTTCCGGATATTGGCCAGTTCGTTGTCGTTCATCTGGCTGACTTTCTTGCTGTTGAGATAATATTCCCCTTTAGTGGGGGTATCCAGACAGCCGATCAGGTTCATCAGGGTCGATTTGCCCGAACCGGAAGGTCCCATAATAGCCACATACTCTCCCTTTTCGATAGTCATCGAGACATCCTGGAGAGCATGTACGTTCTCCGCTCCCATCACATAGGTCTTGCTTAAATTTCTGGTTTCAATAAGCGGCATGGTTAAGTTCTACCTGTTTCTTGTTTTTTCACGATATTTACGAGGTCGCCGTCCTTTATGGTTCTCAGCGTGCGATACGGACCCGATATAACGGAATCCCCGATTTTGAGACCTTCTATCACCTCGATATCTTTCTGGTCAGCGATACCGGTCTTGACGGGCAGGAACCGGGCGAGGCCTTCGCGCACTACAAATATGCCCTTAACATCCTCGCGTTCGATTTCTTCACTGCTTGAGTCAGCCAGGCTATCGGTGGGCTTGACTTCCGGTTGCCCCTCGGTTTCGGCGGCCTGAACCTCACTTACGACGGTCGAGCCGGGAGCTTCCTCAGCCTTCAGGCGAGCCAGTTCGAGAGAATCCATATCCAGCGACCGCATCACCACCGCGCTGAAAGGTACCGTGACTACTTTTTCCCGTCGGTTGGTCGTGATATCGACATCGGCCGACATACCGGGTCGGATATTAACCTCGGTATCTTTGAAAATTACTTTCACCCGGAAGTTGGTGGACTGGTCCTGCGAGGCGCTGCTCGCGTAAATAGCGGTGTTGCCGATCTCGACCACCTCCCCGGAGAAAGTAGAGTCCGGAAAAGCGTCAACCGAGATTTTCGCCTGCTGGCCGTTTTTAATCTTGCTGATTTCGGTTTCATCCACCTCCACCTCAACCTCGAAGACGTTCAGGTTGGATATGGTCATCAGGGTTTTACCCTGGGTGAACGAAGTCTGGGCGGCCGCGATTTCACCGACCTCACAGTCAAGATAAGTGATAATCCCGGACATGGGCGCCCTGATTTTGGTCTTGCTCAGGTTGTCGAGCTGCTTCTCATAGCGCGATTCCAATTGCCGGGACTGGGCCTGCATAGCCTCGTACGAGGCTTTCGCGTTCAAATAAGCATAGCGGGCGTTCTT
>JAFGNW010000205.1 GCA_016926795.1 Candidatus Zixiibacteriota bacterium | reverse complement strand
TCCGGCTCTTGTGGGTACGACCCTTCCTTTCTGGCTCAAACCACCGGGATTTTCCTTTAAAGCGTTTGAAGCGATAGAGTTTTTGATAGCAATCCTGTTTTTCCATACCGGAATCTCTTTCTTGTATGCCCATTTCGAAAATAAGACAGCTACGATACGATCAAAGTCACAACTTTTATTGATTGGCATCTTTTGCTTATTAACAGCAATTCTTATCGGCTTGAACATAAATAATAATTTGGAATTGAATAAATATGTTCATAAAAGCATTTTTATTATTTATGGTTTTTCTGCAATTTTCATTGGGGCACTTTATGTGGTGCCTTTCAGTTTTTTCAGACGAATGGGCGGAGAAACGATTCTTTGCGTTGGTCTCGGGATGATGCCTGTCCTCGGCGCCTACATTATACAGGCCAGTGACCTTACACGCACAGTTTATTTGGCTTCGCTTCCGATTGTTGTTTCAACGGGATTGTGGGTATGGATATCTGAATTAATAAGCAGGTCAGACGATGAAAATTCCGGGCATAAAACAATGGTTATGCTTTTTTCGGTTCCTTTTGCCGGACGTTTTGTCACGACTATTTTGACTGTTCTAATATATTTGTCGCTGGTGTTGGCTGTCTTCGGTCGTTCTTCATTAAACCCGCTATCACTGACAGCGCTGCTTTCAATAGGCTTTGCGCTGAAAATAATCAGCCTGTCTATGAAAGAACTTTCAATTATCAAGAATATGCTTAAGGCTCGTAAGTATGCATTTTTAATTCATCTTACTTTATGTATTATTATTATTGTATCATCGCTTTTAACTGAGTTCACCGGATTATGAAAAGAACACCTGTCAAATCACGGTACCGGATTTTTGCTCCGCTCATAAACCTTACACCTGATTACCGCAATATTTTTTTAACCGGCCTGCTCGTCCTGCTCGTTCTATTCGGCCGGGTTTCGTTTTCCGATGAAAATTCCCCTGTCAAACCGTACGCGTTCCGGGATTTCGGGTATCTTCCTCAGAATGCCGAGGTCGGTCACACCTTCTTTGTTTATAATACCGATTCCGATTCCTTACGGGTCAACCGGATAGAATCCGGCTGTTCCTGCACCAGCGTTTCCAAAATCGAGCGTCCCATTCCCCCCGGCGACAGCGCCGCGGTTAAAGTAATTTTCAAATCGGGCCGCTACCATCACCGGGTGAGCAAGACCACTAAAGTTTACACCAACGACACCATCGCGCCGGTCAGGCACCTTCGAATAACCGCTTTCGTTTTCAAAAAAGGTGAGGAAACGGGTTCCGTCTCGTTGACGCCCGCCGTTTTGAAATGGAAAAACGAGAAGTCCGTGATATCCCCGATCGCCGACACCCTGCACATCGTGAATCGCGGCGACCGGAACATGCAAATAGCCGTCGAGCATTATCCCGAAGAACTGTTTGAAACAATAACCGTACCGGGCGATATTGCGCCGGGCCAAACGGTCAACCTCGTCCTTGAAGTATTGTCGAAGACAATTACCGTGAAACCGGAAGGTTTGTCGCTAACGCTGGCTTTTATTGGCGCGGATACCACCCGCGTAACCGTGCCGCTTGAAATAAAAAACTGATTAAAACAAAGAGGTTACAACGTGGTTAATATATCCCGTTTAAAATTGATTATCGCGACCCTGTCGCTCGCTGTCGTTATCGGTTTAAGTTGCGGCGACGACGACGAGAGGGTTAATAACCCGGACAACAATCCACCGGTAATCGATTCGATTACCGCTGAGCCTGATACCTTCGTTGCCGGGAGTTCGACGATTGTTATGGTAACGGCTCACGACCCCGACGACGACGCCCTTAGCTACAGCTGGATCCTGCGTGAAATCTGGATGGAGGTGCTGGGCGGGTCGGGCTCAATCAGGCAAATTAGAAACTGCTGTTCCGGCAGCGGGCTAAGCACCGGTTATGTGGTTATCGACGTCAGCGACAACCAGGGCGGCTCGGTCCGTGACAGCATTCGGATATGGGTTCAGTATTAAATCGAATGACCATGCGAACTACATCCTTTATCCTGGCAGTTTTTTTACTTGTTTGGCCGTCAGCCGTAAAGGCGCAGAACTGCTGCGCCCCGGCGGTACCCCAGCTGGGTGTCCTCGGGGAAACGGTTGCTTTACCGCATACTCTGGAAGTCGGGTTCCATTATGAGTACCTGCGCTCGTACGGTTTATATGACGGCTCCGAGGAAATCGATGACCCGGCCGACACTAAAACCATCTGGAAACGAGCCACCCTGGCGGTCTCGTACGGTCTTCTCGAACGCCTCAGCGTCAGCGCCATCATGCCCTATACCTGGAAAGAAAAGACCAAAAACCTTATCGACGGGACATCGTCCAAAAACAGTTCGGCGGGTTTCGGCGATTTGACGGTTTTGTTCCGTTACAGTCTGCTGCCGCGAAGTTACGTCACCTTTCGCGAACTGACCCTGGGCCTGGGTGTAAAACTCCCCACCGGTTCGACCGGTAAACGAAATTATGGTGTGCTCCTGAGCGAGGAACTGCAGCCGGGCACCGGCACCTGGGACTTCAACGCCTCGGCGGCCTTCTACCAGGGTTATGAAACGGTCGATTTTATCGTCAGCGGCACTTATCTTTTGACCACCACCTATGAAAATACCGAGCGTGAATATAAATATAAATTCGGCAATCAGTTCTCATACCTGGTCACGGCCAATTTCCACCCGCATCAGCGACTGGATTTAACGGCCTCGCTCACCGGCATTGTAAGGGGAAAAGATAAAGTTGACGGTGAACCGGTCTGCGCCACCGGGCGGCGCCAGCTCTGGTTCTCGCCGGGGGTGCAGTTCGCGATTATACCGAATTATCTGAGGCTTCAGTTCTTCTATGAGCTGCCGCTGTACCAGCGTTTCAACGGCGTGCAACTCGGCAGCGATTACAATCTCCGTATCTCGCTTGCCGGTCTGCTACCCCTGAAAAGCTCGGGAGACGACTGATAAGAAATACCCTTTTAGTTATTCCTGCCCAGGCTCTTGAGTACCGTCGAAGCATTGTTATTGTTGGGATTTAACTGCAGAGATTTTTCATAATTTTCAATCGACCGGGCGGTATCCCCGTGTTGCAGCAGCGCCTCGGCATAACTGTCATAGACATTGTACGATTCCGGGTATGCTTCCGTATTCAATTTGAAAAGCAACAGCGCCTCCTTGGTTTGCCCGGCCTGAAGATATTCGTAACCGAGGATATTGACGGTCAGTTCCGAAAACGGTATCATACCCGGCTCCTCCCGGCTGATTTCACGATACAAATCAACAGCTTTTTGGGCGCCGTTCCGCCTGACTACGGTAACAAAATCATCGTTCATGAGAAACTGCCGGACCAGGCGGTTAAAAATCTGCGGCTGCTCCATGTGCGCCAGGTGTCCGGCGTTGTTTATGACCATCCGCCGGGACTCCGTTACACCGCCGGAGATAATGCCCGAATGAGCATGTACATCCTGCAGGTCATACTCCCCGACCAGAACGAGAACGGGGACTTTTATTTCAGCCAGTCGGCCTTTGGCGGAAGGAACGGTTTCCTTCAAAAAAGCATTATTCTGGGAGTTAAAATTCTGTCGGTTTTTATTTAACAGTTCGCGGAGACATTCTCTTACGGAAGTACTGCCAGGCGCCGTTTCATAGGGGTCTTCCTCGGTAAAGTATTTTATGGCGGCATCAGCGTCGCTGAGGTCCACCTGCTTGAAATGCCCGCCCCGGGTGTATAAATGTTCGGTAAAGCCGTACCCGCTGACTACCGGTCCGACCAGCACTAAAGATTTGACCCTCTCCGGATAAGCCAGGGTAAAATCAATCGCCAGCCTGCTTCCCGCCGAGCAACCCATCAAATGCGCCGATGAAATCCCCAACTGCTCGAATAATTGATGTAAATCCTCAATATTACTGTAGCTTGCCGAGGGCGGCTCCGACCGACCGTAACCGCGCCGGTCATATCGTATCACCCGGAAATGTTCGGCAAAATAGGGGAACTGCTCGTTCCAGGTCTCGCAGTGAACCATCCCGTCGTGAATAAAAACAAACGCCTCACCCTGACCGGCTTCCTCGTAAAAGAGCTTTCCCCCGTCGACATTAATATACCCGGACCGGACGGACAACCCCGCCCCGTTTATGCTCAAATCATCGGGTACCGTAGAGTAAAAGTCCGGGGGGTGCACCATCAGATTTATCATCATCCAGAAAGCGGTAATTATGCCCAACATGATAAACTCCTATTTCCTTTCTTCTCTATCTACCTTATATAGTGTAGTGTCACAAATTATTGATTTCTTACAGCCTAAAAGTAAGAACCTAAAAAAATATGTAAGCACTTACCTAAATAGACGAAAATGAGGCTAATTTTGTTTCGGTGAAATTAAACGAAATTGACTTTTTTATTGATAACACATTAACTCGCTGCAGATTAGCGACTTATATCGTTCCGGGAGGCTAGTGACTTTAAAACTGATAAAAACTTCCTGCAACCTTCTTTCTGACCACCCGTCTGATAATAAGGGAAATAAGTATTTACCATAAGGAGACTTAGATTGAATCTCGAGATAAACGATGTCGGCAAGCTTTATAAGAGAAACGTCTGGGGTTTAAGAAATTTCAGTTTAAAAATAAATTCGGGGGTGCTCGGCCTGCTGGGACCCAACGGAGCCGGGAAATCAACCCTGATGCGTATCCTGGCCACCGTCACCAAACCCACCGAGGGCAGGGTATCCTGGAAGGGTCATGACCTGGTCGGCTCGCCCAACCGGGTGCGCCTGATTCTCGGTTATCTTCCCCAGGATTTTGGTATCTACCCCCATTTGAACGCAATGGAATTTTTGACCTACCTGGCGGCGGCGCGGGGAATTTGTGGTCCCCCGGCTCGGCGGCGAATAGAACAGTTGCTGGATATAGTTAATCTCGGCGACGCCCGAAAAAGACGGCTCGGTGCCCTTTCCGGGGGGATGAAACAGCGAGTGGGCATAGCCCAGGCGCTCCTCAACAATCCCGAATTGCTGATCGTCGATGAACCCACCGCCGGGCTCGACCCGGAAGAACGGGTTCGGTTCCGCAATCTGCTCTCGGAGCTGGCTGACGAGCGAATTGTTATTCTTTCGACCCATATCGTATCCGATGTCGAGGCCGCGGCGACTTCCATCGCCCTGATTAACAAGGGACAACTGCTGATTCACACCACTCCCGAGGACCTGCTGGGCCGGGTCGAGGGTAAGGCCTGGGAGGTAGTCGTCTCCAGCGACCGCTTTATGGAGTTGAAAAAAAATCACATTGTGGGCAGTTCCATGAAAACCAGCGCGGGGGTACGGGTCCGGGTGGTGGCGGATAATCCCCCAACCGAATCCGCCCAACCGCTGACCCCCACCCTGGAGGATGCTTTTCTTTACCTTTTGAACAAGGCTCGCGGCAATACCGAATCATGAAATTTCTTCAAATCACAAAGCAGCTTATATTAGCCGACTTCAGGGAACGCACCCGCCGTTACAGTTTCCTGGTGACGTTGATGGCGATTATGTTTTTCGGTTACCTGGTCATCACCGACCAGTACACCATCCGCTTCGGCGTTTATCGCGGTGAGATAAATTCAGCCTGGACCGGCACCCTGATGGCGGTGGCCAGCACCATCCTGCTCAGCATAGTCGGTTTCTACCTCGTCAAAAATTCCATCAAGCGCGATCGCCTCACCAACGTGGGGCAGATACTCGCCGCCACCCCCCTGGACCGCCTAAATTATATTATTTCCAAATTTCTCAGTAACTTTCTCGTGCTGGCCCTGATGATGGCGATTCTCGAAGCCGCCGCCACGGTGATGTATCTACTTTACGGCGCCCGGGGCGGTTTTGACCTGTGGGCCCTGACCGCGCCGTTTCTGTTTCTCTCCCTGCCGGCCATGGTTTTCACGGCCGCCGCGGCGGTCATGTTCGAGGGCATCCGACCGTTAAGCGGCAGTATCGGAAATATTCTCTACCTGATGGTAATCGAGGGCATCCTGATTACCTCGATTCAGGACATACATTTTTTCGACCTGTCGGGTATCAACGTATTTATCCAGAGCGGGTACGAAGCCGCCCGACAGTTTTATCCCGACGCCAGACTGGGGTTGCTGGTCGGCTTTGTCAAATTCGACGAATACCTGTCCAGGGAAGTGATAACCTTTCCCTGGAACGGAATTAACTGGACAGCGGTCACGCTGTTGCCACGTTTGATATGGGTGGGCGTGGGTTTTATTTTGGTTTTGATAACCGTGCCCTTTTTCGACCGTTTCGACCGCACCAGAAACACCCGGCGCACTGTCCGAAAGGAAAAAAAGAAAAAAGACTTTACGGCTGAACAGCCGTTAAAGTCTGCTTTACCGGCTCCCGCTTATGACCGGATTATCGCGCCCGCGATCCGCTACCGGTTGACGACCATGCTCGCCGCGGAACTGCGTCTTATGCTCAAAGGATATCACTGGTTCTGGTATCTGGTTGCCGCCGGTCTGGTGGTGGTGCAGCTGACTGTACCCTTCGAGGAAG
>JAFGNW010000204.1 GCA_016926795.1 Candidatus Zixiibacteriota bacterium | reverse complement strand
GCTTCATTTTGCCGCCGCCCGGGGTTTTACGGACCAGGTCGAAAAGCTGATTGAAAAGGGTATCGATATCAACGCACTCGATATCAACAAAAGAACCGCACTGGATTACGCATTGTTATGGGGACACGATGCCACTGTCGAATACCTGAAGGATAAAGGCGCCATCAGCAACGAAAAAAAGGTTCAACCGTTTAAAGGTATATATCTCGGTCAGACACCGCCCGGAAAGAAACCGCAGGCGTTTGCCGAGAATCTGCTTCTGACTCCTTTCTCGCCGCATGGTAAGATTGCCTTTTCCCCCGACGGCCGCGAGGTGATCTGGTGCCATCATGCCATGCCGATTCAGGCCGTATGGCATATGAAAGAGTCTAACGGAGTCTGGTCAAAACCGCAAATTGCCCCCTTTACGGACCCGGCGACCAATTACTGGGATGGCAGTCCCTGTTTTTCCGCGGACGGTAATCGAATTTATTATCATTCGCACCGCCCGACAGGGGTTGGGCAGGACCGCAGGGAGGACTCCGATATCTGGTATGTTCAAAAAGAAGGGGGGGCATGGGGCGAACCCGTTAATGCAGGCGCGCCCGTCAATTCGGAGCGGAACGAATACGCCCCCTTTATCGATAAGGACGGCAATATATATTTTATCGGCGAAGGATATGAAGACAGTTACGGTACGGGGGATATATATGTCTGTGAATTTATTGACGGAAAGTACATCGCTCCCCGCAACCTGGGCGAGAAAATAAACAGCCCGCAGCACGAACTCAACCCGATTATTGCCCCGGACGGAAGTTATCTTGTATTTGCCTCCGACCGCCCCTTGGCCGATCCTGGCCTGAACCTTTACATCTGTTTCAGAACAAGAGACGACGGCTGGACCGACCCGGCACCTTTCGGACAATCGGTTAATTCGGGTCACGCCTGGCATCCCCACATTACGTCTGAGGGGAAATACATAATCTATCTGAACGGCGACAATTATTACTGGTTTTCGACGCAAGTGGTTGAGGATTTGAAGAGTGTTGTTTTATCGCCCGATTCAATCGCCAAAGTACCCTTAAATCTGGTTCAAAGCGGGCAGGATTTCGGGTTGAGTAATTCCCGGAAAGTTAACCTCGAGGACCTTGACGCCGACGGTGACCTGGATGCCGTTTTTTCCAAAGGTCAGGTATGGTTGAACGACGGCCGGGGCAATTTCTCCTTGAAGCAGGATAACATGGTATTTCGCGGTCACGGTCTGGATGTTGGGGATATCGATGGTGATGGCGATGCTGATATAATATTAGCGGGCCGTTCCAATATCATTTACTTAAATGACGGCAAGGCTGGTTTTACTCCCTACGGTACAGTCGGCGACAGTACAAATGGAGCGTTTCATGTCTTTCTTTGTAATTTTAATTCGGATAGCTACCCGGATGTGGCGGCTTTTTACGGTAATGATTCCAATGTGACCTATATCAACGACGGCGCCGGGCATTTTACGGTCTCGGATATAATACTCCCCAGTTCAAGCCTGTGCGATATGGATAACGACGGAGATGTGGATTTCTTTGTCAGGGAGCGGGGCGCCGCCTATAGGGTGATGCTCAACGAGGGTAACAATTCGTTTACCGAACACTGGCGCCTGGCGGACAGCAGTATCGATTACGGCTTTGTTTATTTCCACGACCTGGACAAAGACGGCGACAAGGATGCGGTCGTGACCAACGGCGGCAACGATAATCTCTACCCGACCCTGTTACTGTTTAACGACGGCACGGGGAAATTTATGGTGATTCGCGATGACCTGCCCCGGACCAAATGGGGTAACGTTGCTTTCGGCGACCTCAACAACGACGGTTACACCGATGCCCTGGTCACGAATTTCCGGCTGCCCAACTATATATTTCTCAACGACGGTAAGGGTCTTTTATATGACTCCGGATTGCGCCTGGGCGGCAACGCCGGTAATATGGTCAGCGCCGTGGGCGACCTGGACGGCGACGGCGACCGGGACCTGTTCATCTCCAACTTTGAGGGTGGTTCGTGCGAAGTCTGGTTCAATGAATTGTAATCGCTATTTTATAAATCCCCGGATATGGTTTTCCTGTCGTATGTAACGTGAAAAATAAAACCCAATATGTTTAAAAGAATGGGTTTTTTCAATGACCGCAGGGGGAGTGATCATATTATTTTTCAGCGAGCAGATACCCCACACTACGAATGGATTTGATCAGAAGACTTTTGGGTGCGACAGAAACGAGTTTTTTTCTCAAACGGGCTACCCGGTTGTCGATACATCGATCCAGACCATCGAATTCGATGTTTAAAAGTTCCCGGTACATCTCCTCACGGGACACGGTCCGGTTTTTATTTTTCGCCAAAAACCACAGCAGGTCAAATTCGGATGTTGTCAGGGGAATTTCCTGACCGTTGTAATATACCGAGCGAAGGTTTCTTTTGATTAACAATTCACCAACCTGAAGTGGCTGGAAGTCGGTTTGGTTTATCTTCTCGACCGAAACCTGGTGGTATTGACGGATGAGAACCTCAACCCTCGACACCAGAATATGTTCATCGGGAGAATCATAAAATATATCATCAGCGCCGCATTCTCTTAAGGCGTTTTCGAAAAGATTTGATTTGGCGGGAATAATGACAATAATCGGGCCGTGGAAATTACGTCGTACTCTGGAACAGAGAGAGATTTCTTTTAAATCGCAGGCATCACATTCGATTATTACAAGCTGCGGTTTAAAAACCCGGAGTTCTTTTAAAAGTTTGTCGAAAGATATCTCTCGCGAAATCTTAATCTTGAAATGGTCGGAATAGTCTTCTTTTATATTGGGGAGCCGGTCAGAAGTCAGAATGCTTAAGATTTTATTATTCATAGGCTTTTAGTCAAAATACTCCTGTTAGTTATGTTGAGACAGTTTGCCCCCGGAAAAAGATTAATCAGTATTAAAAAAAAAGACAGAATGATTTAAAAATCATCCTGCCTGGTTATTGAAAGTAAGATAGATGCCGCTAACTCATCACATCCAGTAAAGAACCGGTCAATTCGGCTCCTATAGCGGCCTGAGAGTCGGCTTTGTAAGCGAGGGTAGCTTCCGTTTCCGGCGGTTTGGGCGGTTTCATAGCCATAAACTCATCTTCGCTTATGACACCATCGCCATTGGTGTCACCCTCAAGGAAGAAATTCTCGATATTGTCGGACTGTCCGGTTCGGGCAGCCATTTCCGATGCAAATTCTTCCATCTCGGATTCGTCGATACTGCCATCGCCGTTCTGGTCGATGGCTGCGAAAAGCTCCGCCTGTTTCTGCTGCATTTCTTCAGAGGATACTTCCGGTTTCCTCGGTTGGGGCGGGCGTAAAGCCATGAACTCTTCTTTGCTTAACACCCCATCGCCGTCGGTGTCTCCCTGAGTGAAAACATCCTCGACATTGAATTTTCCTTCGGCACGTTTGGCCATCTGGTCGGCGAAAGATGACATTTCGGATTGGTCAATCTGACCGTCTCCGTTCACATCGGTTTTGGAGAACATCTTTTCGCGCATTTGCAGCATCATATCAGAGGATATATTCACATTCCCCTGAATTCCGCTAATCATGTTTACCTCCTGTAATTAAAAACATGCATCACTCGGGTCGGTCTCTGCCAACCCATCTCTTATAATTTGTTTCGGGGATATAAGCAGATAGCTTGCGCTTTTTAAGTCATTATAATGTAACAATTTGTATCAAAGAGTATCAACTATCCCGATAGTCGCTCGAAAATCCCGGTTGTAAAGTGTGACTCGTATGCGGTAATTTTTGTCAGTTGGCGATCTTTTATCCGGTTCCTCGGTTGGTGATATCGGGTCTGCGGCCGAAAAAATCCAGTTCCGGCATTGTTCAAAATTAGAACAAAATTCTAACTTTTGAACAGAAAATAATCTCCGGAAAAAATATTTTCCGCTGAAAAAATATCAGTCATTCCCTTTTTTCCGGGTTACCAGGTTGTCATCCAGCAGGTTATAAATAACAATTCCCATTGTCCCATAATAAGTTACGTTCGGCATACCAATTGATATACTTATTATAGGTCAATAGCGGCTGTTTGGGCGGTCGATACCGAACAGCGAAAGACCGGAGATTTAATATCCGCTTACAAAAGCGGATAACGGTTTCAATCCTCGGGAAAGGAGGAAATATGAAACGCTTAACCAGTCTTTTACTGTTGGTTTTAATAGGCTTGCCGTTATCATTGACGGCGGCTGAATACCATGTGTCGGTTTCGGGCAGCGACCTCAAAGGAACCGGCGCGGCGGATGACCCTTTCGCCTCAATCCAGCACGCTATTGAAACAGCTGCCGACGGTGACACCGTCTGGGTCGAACCCGGTGCTTACCTTGAAAATATAGATTTCTCGGGCAAAGACCTGCTGGTGCAGGCTATTGACGGCCCGGAGCTTACTTTCGTCAAACCGCTCGACCCGACCCTACCGGTGGTGACGTTTGCATCGGGGGAAAGCCGGCTGTGCCTTCTCGACGGTTTTTCGGTTCTCTATACCACCGATGCTCCCGGTATTTTATGCGACGGAGCTTCACCGATAAT
>JAFGNW010000203.1 GCA_016926795.1 Candidatus Zixiibacteriota bacterium | reverse complement strand
GCTTCTTTCGTACGTTTGAGTTCTTTCTGCAACGCCAGGTAATCTTCCCTGAGTTGTTCCAACCCCGCCAGGGCTTCCGCTTCCGGGCGACCGATCAGCTCGGCGGCCTCACGGCGGAACCGCTTGTTCGCCATCGCGTACTTTATCGCTTCCCGGCCAGTGATGGCCTCGATACGCCGCACGCCGGAGGCTATCCCCGTTTCAAGCACTATGAAAAACAGCCCGATTTCAGAAACGTTATCGACATGGGTGCCGCCGCACAATTCTTTCGAAAAGCCCGGCACCGAAACCACCCGCACTTTATCGCCGTATTTTTCTCCGAAAAGCGCCATCGCACCGGTTTTTTTGGCTTCGTCGATATCCATCTCCTCGGTTTTTACATCCCGGCGGTTTAATATCTCGGCGTTGACGATTTCCTCGATGCGGTTGATTTCCTCATCGGTCATCGGCTGATGGTGCGAAAAGTCGAACCGCAGCCGGTCCGGGCCGACATAGGAGCCGGACTGCCGGACATGGTCGCCCAGCACCTCCCGCAGGGCGGCGTGCATAAGGTGGGTGGCGGTATGGTTGCGCATGATATCCCAGCGGCGCTCGGAGTCAATACGGGCGATTACTTTTTTAGTATATAGATCACTTGCAGTAGATTCAACATCGCCTTCTACAATTGTACCAAAATGTATATAATAGTCTTTGTATCTTACTACAAAATTAACACGCATCGACCATATTTTTCTATCCTCTGAAAAATCTATATATCCTGTATCACTGATTTGTCCTCCAGCTTCTACATAAAAAGGAGTATCGTCTAGTACAACAGCAAAACTAGGTAGTTCATTAAATCCAGAACTAAGGATTATTTTGGTTGGTTTAGACATATTTTTGTTATCGGGATCAAATGACTTTTTAGGTTTATCACCTGGTATTCTACCACTCTCTATCCCGTCGATCACGCTCCTGACCCTCGAATCAATAACAACATTAAATTCTGAATTTGCTCTTGACCTTTCCTGCTGCTGCTTCATCGCCCGGTCGAAACCCGCTTTATCTAACGTCAAACCCTTCTCACCGGCTATTATCTCGGTTAAATCATAGGGGAAACCATAGGTGTCATACAGGCGGAAAACCTCCTCACCGTCGATGACGGTACGATGTTCAACTTTCACCTTGCGGGCGATACGGTCTATCATTTCCAGACCGGTGGCCAGCGTGCGGCCGAAAGATTCTTCCTCAAGCTTGAGCACGTTCTGGACGTGTTTTTCTTTTTCTTTTATTTCCGGGTAAGCCTTGCCCATTTCTTTCACCAGCACCGGCACGAGTTTGTAGATGAACGGTTCCTCGGCGCCCAGCAAACGGCCGTGGCGGGCGGCCCGCCGCAGTATCCGCCGCAGGACATAACCGCGTCCCTCGTTGGATATCCCCGCGCCGTCGGCGATACA
The DNA here is from genome assembly GCA_016926795.1 of Candidatus Zixiibacteriota bacterium. Classification (GTDB taxonomy): domain Bacteria; phylum Zixibacteria; class MSB-5A5; order GN15; family FEB-12; genus JAFGNW01. The sequence goes on along the minus strand of JAFGNW010000203.1, from coordinate 1,545 downwards.
GAAAGTCAGCGCCCGCAGATGGTCGGCGATGACATGATGCGAAGCGGCGTTGTCTTCATATTTAGATTTCGTTATATCGGAAATGGCCGCGATGACATTCCTGAACAGGTCGATACCGTAATTAGTTTCGACATTCTGGATGATGGCCGCGATGCGCTCCAGCCCGGCGCCGGTGTCCACCGACGGTTTGGGCAGGGGCACCGTGCGGCCATCGGGCAGCTGGTCGTCCTGCATGAAGACCAGGTTCCATATTTCCACGAAGCGCTCGGATTCGCCGTTGACGACGTCGTCGGGACCGCTGCCGTATTTTTCGCCGCGATCGAAATGAAGTTCCGAGCAGGGTCCGCACGGTCCTATCTCACCCATCGACCAGAAATTGTCTTTCTTACCGAACCGCAATATACGGCCGTTTTTGAGCTCGGGAGCGATTTTAGCCCACAACTCGAAAGCGTCGTCGTCGGTCTCGTACACGGTGGCGTAAAGCCGGTCTTTGGGCAGTTTCAAATCGCGGGTTATCCATTCCCAGCAGTAAAAAATCGCCTCTTCCTTGTAATAGTCGCCGAACGAAAAATTGCCCAGCATCTCGAAAAAAGTATGATGGCGGGCGGTGAACCCGACGTTGTCCAGGTCGTTGTGCTTGCCGCCGGCCCGCATGCACTTCTGCGAGCTGGTGGCCCGCTTGTACTCCAGCGTCCGTTGGCCGGTAAAGACCTCCTTAAACTGATTCATCCCGGCGTTGGTGAACAGTATCGTCGGGTCGTCAAACGGTATCACCGGCGACGATGGCACCACCCGGTGGTCGTATCTCTTAAAGTAGTCCAGAAACGATTGTCTGATCTCGGAAGTATTAATCTTCGCCTACCTCTTTTTGCAAATTATAAAGTCTCTCAAACGCGGCTTTCGCCGCAGCATAACCAATTCCTCTTCGGGAAAGATAATTATACGCTTTCCTTCGGGCTCTTTCAAGTTCAAAGTGACAGAAGACGTGCCATCTTTTTTTGAGGGCGTCAACGGCCAGTTCGTTTTCATCCCGTCCGCTTAAAACCATATCGGCTACCTGCTCGGCCAGCTCGCGGCTGATTTTCTTGCGGCGCAAAACGGCTGTCAGGTAAACCCGGCCGGAAGGATTTCTTTCCATCGTCTGTTCGGCCAGTTTCTTAGCGAACCGGGCATCATCGACCAGCCCCATATCGACATATTTCCGAACGGTTTTATTTATCAACTCCCCGTCGAACCGCCGTCTCGCCAGCTTGGCTTTAAGCTCCCCGACCGAATGCTCGCGCACCCCCAGAAATTGCGAGACCTGCCGGTCGCACTCGATTCGTTCAGCCTCGGTTTTAAGCTGCTCGAGCTGCGAGGCGGTGATGATTATTCCCGCCTTGAGCCGGTACTTGTAAACCAGCTCCTCGGAGACCGGGAGGGGATTTTCAAGACCGGTGACGGTCAGGATAAAATTTTTCCCGGCCGGTTTGATTTTCTCTATCTTTATGTCTGAGTCCATAGCTTATTTCCGGTTTCTTTCAAGATATTACATTCAAGCCGCTT
>JAFGNW010000202.1 GCA_016926795.1 Candidatus Zixiibacteriota bacterium | reverse complement strand
CCTCATTTGTTAAAATATTATTGTAATTATACTTACAGGTACATTATTGTTAAGTAATTAGAATATTTTAACATTGGATATCTATATGAACGAAAAAATCCTGATTGTAGGGGGGACCGGCATGCTGGGCCGGCCAGTGGCCGAGAAGTTGAAGGAAGACGACTTCAAGGTCACCGTAATGTCCTCCAATCCCGTTCGGGCGAAAGAATTACTCGGCGATAAATTTAGGCTCGTCCCCGGCGATGTCACTGACATACAATCACTTAGGAGAGCGTTTGAGAACCAGGAGTATATCTTCATTAACCTCGCATCCGGGCATACACCGGAAGGCTATCAGAAAATTGAAGTCGAAGGGACAGCCAATGCCGCTCGGGCGGCCAAAGAGCTGGGAATTAAAAAAATCGGCATGATCAGCGGAGCATCTTCAAAAGGTGTTGAAAAGGGAGTACCGTTTCTCGATGCCAAAGTCAGGGCTGAAAAGGCGCTTATGGATAGCGGTATTCCATATATCATCATGCGGCCGTCGTGGTTTTTCGAATCGCTGCCATTATTCATAAGATCCGGCAGGGCATCTATAATCGGTAAACAGCCTTATCCCCTGAATTGGTTGGCCGCGTCCGATTATGCCCGGCAGGTATCCAACGCCTTTCAAAAAGACGAAGCTTTGAATAAATGCTTTTATAGCCTGGGACCGGAGAAACTGACCATGCTGGTTGCCCTGACCCGTTTCTGCGAGCGTTTTTACCCGGAGCTTAAACCCGGTTCAATATCGTTTTTCACCGCTCGTTTGCTGAGCCTGATGCCGGGGATGAAGCGGTTGAAACCGATGTTGCCTTTTTTCAGGCATTTCGATGAAACCGAAGAAGACGTTGACGGCGGAGAGGCCGACCGTTTGCTCAGTCCCAACCTGACTACTCTGGAGGAATGGCTCGACGGTTACCGCCAACCATCGAATTAGCGGATTTATTTCAGCCCCATAATCTCCCACATGAGGGCCAACGGAATGGAACCCTCGGCTAAAAGGGCGTCGTTGAATTCCTTGTCGGAGAAACTGTCACCATCACGCTCCATGGCGGCGTCGCGCAGACGTTGTATTTCCCTTTTGCCCATCAGGTACGACATGCGGTAAGTGGGTTCATGGGTGTAACTGCGCACCTCATTTTTGATATATTCTTTTCCCGACTCCGTCCCGACATCGAGGACCTCAATCATCCAGTCGATACATTCCTGAGGGGTAAATTGTCCGGTATGCAGCTTGACATCGGCTACAATCCGGGCGGCTCGGAACTTGATACCGCCCAGGATACCCAGCCACTGGGTCGGGTCTTCCGAGCCGTACAGACCGGCGGAGTACATCATTTCCTCGCAGTACAGCGCCCAGCCCTCGATAAACATGGTGTTGAACTGCCATTTGCGGACCGGGTCCTCATGGCGACTGGCCAGCTGCAGTTGCAAGTGATGACCGGGATAAGCCTCGTGCACCACCGAACCCCGGAAACCGCGGCGATGGACATAACGATAGCGCGCGGCCAGTTGCCTGGAATCCAGGTCATCCGGAATGGACCGGACATAAAAATAACCCTTCTGAACCTGGTCAAACGGTCCCGCCGGCTGATAGGCAATGCTGTTGACCATACTGCGCAGATAGGGCGGCGTCTCAATAACCTCCAGCGGGGCGATATCCTCCGGGATGGTTATGATATCGTTAACTTCGAGAAATATCTTTTCCTGTTCCGTCTCCCAGTTGTAATAATCGAGAATATCCTGCCGGGTAAAGCTGGCCGGCACAAAAACCGAATCCTTGCCGTTCTGGTGGTCGGTCTCGACGTACAGTTCATATTCCTCATAGGCGACCAGCGCCTCTTCCAGAAGATTTTCCCCGATTTTCAAAAGTGAATCAGCGTCGAAATCGAGAAAATATTCATGGCTCAATTTATAATCGAAATTGGTCTTACCGATGGCAAAGCTTTTCTCATCCCCGGTCTTAACCGTCGCCAGGAAATTGATAAAATCTCCCATGGCTTCGCGAGCCTGGGTTGAGACCTTCAAAATCTCGTCAGCCCTTTCTGGAAACTTGTTCATTAACTCAGAGGCTACCTCGTGATAAAATTCAATCGCTCCCTCCAGGGCGGTGGTGGCGGATGCAATATAAATCGGCGGCGGATTTTTGATGTTTTTCCGGGCTACAGCGAAGAAATCCGGCACGGCCTTCATCCGGCTGATCAGCGAAAGGATTTTCTCCGAAAGCGGCGCGTGCTGCGACAGCATCAGGAAATAGATACCGTTTATCGCTTCCTCGGCGTAAAGTTGCGGCGATTTCTTGTGCCAGGCAATCTGTTTCAAATTCAGAAGGGCGATATCGACATTCGACTTAACCAGCTTGTAATTAATTTTCTGAGACAGGGACATCTCGGCATTACGGTACTTATAAAGCTTCTTCTCGTACTCGTCGAGATTTTTCATCATTTTATTGACGGCATTAGAGGAATAATCCGTCAGGCGGTGGTCATAACTGTGGATGCCCATCTCGGTTGATTTAACGGGATAGAAAGATTGGATGCTATCCAGAATCTCCAGGCAAAATTCATCAAAAGTCTGCCGGGCGGCGAGGGTGTTCCCACCGCTAATACCGATTAAAACGATTAAAATCAAAATACCGGCAAAATTCTTACTCAACATTGAGCCTCCTTGGTTGTCCTTAATAAATCGGCCAAAATAATAAAAATCCCCACCCCCCGCAAGTACTGTTACCGGGCGTAAAAAATCCCCGTCAATTCAACATGGGTGGTATGAGGGAACATATCCACCGGAATCACTTCCGGCAGGCAATAACCCGCTTCGACCAGAGCGGCGGCATCCCGGGCGAAAGTCGCCGGATTGCAGGATATATACAGGATTTTCTCCGGCTTTAAAAGGGCCAGCCTTTTCAACGCTTTGGGGTGCAAGCCGGCCCGGGGCGGGTCGATACAAATTATATTAAAAATATTATTGTCAACTTCTGTCCGGTTAAGAAAGTCTTTAACATCCCCCTCGTGAAAGTTGATATTTTCGATATCGTTCAAAGCCGCGTTTTCACGGGCGGCCCGGACGGCCTCGCCGACCAGTTCCACCCCGGCTACTTCGGCCACCCGACGCGAGGCCAGGATTCCAATCGAACCGGCACCGCAATAAAGGTCCAGCAGGCGGTCGTCGTTACCCGGCTGAAGCAGGTCAAAAGCCGTCTCGTACAATACTTCCGCCTGGCGGGGATTGGTCTGGAAAAAGGAATTAGCCCTAATCCGGAACTTAAAATCTGAAAGCGTTTCCTCGATATACCCCGGTCCGTAAAGCACCTTTTCTATCTCACCCGCAGCGATGTTGGATTTTTTCCCGTTCTGGTTGTGGACGACCGTGGTTACTTCAGGGATTGCCGCATTTAATGCCCCGATCATCTTTTCCTCGTCGGGGAAATCACCGTAATTAGTGACGATATTGACCATCGTCTGACCGGTATTTTTCCCTTCCCGAATCATGAGAAAACGCAAATACCCGACGTGTTCTTTGACATCGTACACGGGGATATTCTCCCCGGTCGCGTACTTCCTGAACCAGGTTATCAGGCGGTTGGACAGCTCCGATTGAAGCAGGCATTGTTCGACATCGAAAATTTCATCGAAATGTCCCCGGCGGTGCAGGCCCAGGGTAAAACCCGCGGTGCCGCCGGTATGGAAAGAAAATTCCATTTTGTTACGATAGTAGAAAACCTCTTTCGAGGGCACGATATCACCGACTCTGACCTCTTCCAGACCGCCGATGCGCTCGATACAATCAACGACGTGCTTTCTTTTAAATTCGAGCTGGCTGTTATAGGCCAAATCCTGCCAGGTGCAGCCGCCGCAACTGTTAAAATGGACACACTGGGCGGCTATGCGCTGGTCCGATTTTTTCAAAATCTCCCGCACCACCCCCTCGTTATAACGGGGTTTACGGCGGGTAATTTCGGCCAGCACCCGCTCACCCGGCAGACCGCCTTTCAAGAAACACACCTTGCCGTCGAGGTGCGCCACCGCCTTGCCCTCGTTGGCCAGGTCGATAATTTCCAGCTCCACCAGTTTCGGACTCACTGTGGCTTCCTTCCGTGCTCGTTATTGCAGCAGAGCAAATCAGGGCGCGGGCAGGTGCCGGTGCCGACCTGAATGGTGCTGTGCCGGATGCCGAACTCTTTTTCCAGCCGGTCATTGACGGCGCCGAGTATCTCCTGTCCGGCCGGGTAGTCGGCCTCGGCCACACAGATATGGCAGGAGAGGGCGATTTCGTTGGAGGAGAGCGACCAGATATGCAAATCATGAACTTCCCTGACCCGCTCGACATCGAGAATCTTTTCGTGTACCCGGTCAAAATCTATTCTCTCGGGGACAGCCTCGAGAAAAATCAGAACCGCTTCTTTAATAACGCCGTACGACGACCAGAGAATCATCAGGGCGATAATGCACGAGAGGATGACGTCGAGCAGCTCCCAACCGGTAAATAAAATAATGATACCGCCGGCGATAACGGCCAGCGAAGAAAGGGTGTCAAAGGCCAGATGCAGGAAAGCGGTTTTCATATTCAGCGATTTGCCGCGCTCCGAATGCAACAGCCAGATGGAGAAGAAATTCCCCAGAAGACCGATAACCGCCACGGTCATAAAGAGCCAGGGATAGGAGATAACGCGGGGATTGACGAATCGGTCGTAAGCTTCCTGTAAAATAAAAACAGCGATAACCACTAGGGCGATAGCCGAGATAAAGGCGGTCATGACCTCCACCCGTTTATAGCCGTAAGTGGATTTTTTGGTGGCCGGCAGCCGGGCGGCTTTGACTCCCAGCCAGGCCAGGATCAGGGACGCCACGTCGGATAAATTGTGCACGGCGTCGGCCAGCAGGGCCAGATAGCCCGACAACAGGCCACCGATAAACTCCGCCAGAGTGATACCGAGATTTAAAACGATACTCCAGAGAAGCTTCCGGCTGGAAACTCCGCTTTGTGCGTGAACGTGCGGCATAGTTATTTATAACCTTGCGAAACCATATCCGTTTCAATTAATAATCAGCGGTCTCATTACCGGACTCAAGACCGCTTTATTTTTTAATCATTACCCATCAGACTCAGGGCCATAAAACCCAGGATGAGCAGCCCTACAAAAGCGACCGCCAGGAGGTTGAAATAGCGGTCGATAAAATTTTTGATGCGTTCGCCGTATTTTTCGAACAGCAGGCCGATCAACCCCGCCACGACAAAAAAGCGCAGGGAGCGGCTGATGGTCGAGGCAATAACGAAAATGACGAAACTCATCTTGAAAAAGCCGGCGGCGATAGTAAACACTTTGTAAGGAATGGGGGTAAAACCGGCAATTCCGACCGCCCAGGCGCCGAAATGCATACCCATAAATTCCTTTTCGTTGAACCAGTAGCGGGCTACCCGGAGCATATCCTCGGGGTCGCTCCCAAATAGCGAAGCGACAAAAGCGAGTATTTTCTGACCGATTAAATCAAAAGCGGCGAAACCGATGAGATAGCCTATAACTCCCCCGATAACCGAGCCGACTGAACAATACAGGGCGAACCTTACCCATCTCCGGGGCGCCCCCATACAGAGGGCAATCAGGAGGGCGTCGGGTGGTACGGGAAAAAACGAGGCCTCGGCCAGCGAAAGGAAAAAGAGGGCAGTCGGTCCGTGTTTCGATTTCCCCCAGCCGAGCACCCAGTCGTACAGGGCGCGGCTCCATTGGAAAGGCATCTGTAAGATTTTATTCATATCCTCTCAGAATTTCATCGGTTGACGGGTTTATCCGGCGGAATTTTTTCCAGACGCAGCCGCAAAATCCGGTTTTCATCTTTTTCCAGGATGGTCATCTTGATGTCGGCAATCTGGATGGACTCGAGTTTGTCCGGCAGGCGTCCCAGGGTATCTATAAACAGACCGGCCAGGGTATCGACATCGTCTTCGGGAAGGTGCCCGCCCAGCAATTCGTTGATTTCCCCCGGCCATACCGAACCGTCGGCAAAGGCGATATTATCGGCATGTTTTACCAGGGGGGCTGTTTCGCCGTCATCGTACTCGTCCTGAATCTCACCTACCAGTTCCTCGAGGATATCCTCCATCGTGATAATCCCGGCCGTACCGCCGAACTCATCGAGCACGATGGCCATGTGATTTTTTCCCTTCTGGAATTCCCGCAGCAGTTTCGACAGGGGCATGGAGTCCGGCACGAAAAACGGTTCGCGGAGGATATCGGCGAGGACGATTTTTTTCAAATCAACCTGTTTGAATATCAAATCTTTTGTGTAAATAATGCCCACCACTTTGTCAATCGCGCCCTCGTAAATCGGGTAGCGGCTGTACCCCTCCTCGGTAATGGTTCGGACGATATCTTCCGAACGCGCGTTGATATCGAAGGCGATCACGTCGGGTCGCGGTTTCAGCGCTCGCCGAACGGTGGAGTCGGCGAACTCGAAAACGGAGCGGACGAACTCTTCCTCGGTTTCGTCGAACACACCCTTATCCCGGCCTTCCAGAATCATCTGGTTGATTTCATCTTCGGTAATGGTTCCCTGGGTGGAATCGCGCCGGACCCCCAGCAACCGGATAATCAGGTTGGCCAGATCGCTTAAAAAACGGGAAAAAACCGAGGTGATTTTTATGAAAATCCTGATGGGGCGGGCTACGTAGCGGGCGAAGCGTTCCGGGAAAGAAAGGGCGAGGTATTTGGGTACCAGTTCACCCAGGACCACCGAAAGGACGGTAATAAAAATAACGACGATAGCAACGGCAATCGGCGTAGCGGCATCGGCAATTTGTGCCACGGGAATTTTAGCGATGAGCTGTTCGACTTTACTGACAATCGTAACACCGCTGAAAACACCCACCAGGGAACCGACGAGGGTTATGCCGACCTGGATGGTGGCCAGGAATCGTTCCGGTTTTTTGCGTATCCTCTCGGCGGTACGCGCCCCGATTTTACCCTCCTGGGCTTTCTGGCGGAGCTTACTCGTTCGACTGGCTATGATTGAAAATTCGGATAGGGCGAAAAAACCGTTAGCCAGGACTAACAGCAGGATAGCCAGCAATTCGAGAATCAGGTGGCTATCCATGAATTATAATAACCTTACTTGTTAACGATGGGTTTTCTATCGTTTCAATTCCTTATTTATCCGGCGATTCCCTGATAAAACTGATCCTGGGCCAGTTTTTTCAGCCGTTCAATTCTTTTCTCGACCGGTGGATGGGTAGAGAACAGCGAACTCAGGCCTCTTCCCGACAGGGGGTTGGCAATCATCAGGTTGGCCGTGGCGGGGCGGTCATTGAGATTCAAGCGAATCGGTGCGCGGTGCAGTTTTTCCAGGGCCGAAGCCAGGGCCAGATGTTTGCCGGTGATACGGCCGCCCTCGGCGTCGGCTTTATACTCCCGCTGCCTTGAAATGGCTGTCTGGAGTATCACCGCCATCAGGGGAGCAACAATAGCCGTCACGAGAAGCGCGATGCCTCCCCCGCCACGGTCATTGTCCCGGCTGAAACCGCCCAAAATAGCGCCCCAGCGGGCAATCGAAGCCAGGATGCCAATCGCGCCCACAAAAGTTGCCGCAATCGTACCCAGGAGCATATCCCGGTTTTGAATGTGGGCGATTTCATGTCCGATCACGCCCTCAAGTTCCTCCTCGGTCAGGATTTCCAGGATTCCTTCCGTGACCGCTACTGCGGCGTGTTCCTTGTTACGGCCGGTGGCAAAAGCATTGGGGGCTTTCAAAGGAACAATATACACTTGAGGCATCGGTATCAAGGCGTTGGTGGCCACCCGGCTGACCACCCGGTAAAGTCTCGGGTAGTCTTTTTCCTGAACCGGACGGGCTCGATACAGCTTCAGAACCACTTTGTCCGAGTACCAGTAGGTAAAGAAATTCATGACGGAAGCCAGGATAAAAGCCATGACCATACCGTTCTGCCCGCCGAACGCATAGCCCAGCGACATAAACAGCGCCATCAGGAGGAGCATCAATATGCTGACTTTTAACGTATTCATTTTTATGCCTCAAAATAAATTTAAGTACAATAGCAATTTAAAATCAATATATTTTACCGGTTCACCGTTTTAAAAGTTTTAAAAAAAACTCCTTTTAAAAACACAAAAGCCGGAATCAGTCCGGCTTTTGTGACAGGTCGTATTTTACCGGGTCTTTTTCTTTTTGGTGCGCCCAAAAGATATGTTCTCGTTGGAAAAACTGTCCTCCGCCTTTGGCGCCTTTTCTTCGCTGACGGGCTGCGGCGCTGGAAAATCATCACTTCGGGATTTATCCGGGCGGCGATAACGAGACCGGCCGTATTCAAGAGCTATCGGCTCTTCTGCAGCCGGAGCTTCCTCCTCTGCGGGTGTGGTGTCGGAAGTCTCAACCTCGGCTGCGGAGGCTTCTTCTGAAGCTTCTCTTTTAACCGATTTCAGGAAATCGATATTCGGTGTAATACCGCCGCTCTCTCTTTCAGTTTCTTCAGGTTGGGAAGTCGAGGTGATTTCATCACCGGTTTCGCTCACGGCCTGCTTTTCCGAAGCCATTTCTACATGCTTCTTATCGATATCCTGAAGGTGAGCCGAGACCCGGGCCAGTTCTTTTTTGAAAACTTCGTTATCGAGGAGGTCAACCCGGGCTTCTTTTTTGTCCTTTTTTAAAGTCCCGCTGCCCTGTTCCGCCGGCGGCGGGGGCATTCTTCTCTCGAACGATTTCGCTTCGGGAACTCTATCTCTCGATGGCGGCGGAGTCGGCTTCCGGTATTCCGGTTTGTAACCGGTGACTTCTTTTTTCGGTTTATCAACCTCCGGTTCCTTATCAAAATCGGGCATGGTGGATGCTTTCATTTCAAAAGGCGAACGTTTCTCACTTTTTTGAAATTGCCCGGTCGGTACATCCCTCCGGGGAGGGATATCCGGACGGTTCTCGGTACGGGGGACGGAGCCGTGCCCATCCCTTCGCCGGGGATCTCCTTTGCTCCTTTGACGAGAATCGGTTTTACGACGGTCGCCGCCCGTATCCGGACGTCCCCGGCGAGGACCTCTGGGCCGCGTTTCACGGGGGATAGTTTTCTTGACCCGACCGACCGCTTTAAACTCCAGCGATTCCGATATAACCGCCGCTCCGACAGCGTCACCCCAGACATTCAGGCAGGCGCGCAGGCGGTCCGTAAACAGGGGAACAACCGCAAAGACAACCATCCCGGCCAGCATATACGACGGCAGACCGGCGGCCGCGATCATCACCGCCAGAGCCGGGGCAACCAGCGGCGCCCCCGCCAGACCTATCGAAACCAGCAGAGATAGAACCGCCACGACAATGATTTGCAAAATCGTCAAACCGGCACCTTCGACACCCTGTGATAGAAAGATTATAGTCATTACCAGCCACATAGCCGTGGCGCCGATGTTGAATATCGTACCCAGCGGCAGAACCAAACCCGCTGCTCGCTGGTCGATATTATTGCGGCTAACCACTCCTTCGTAGGACACCGGCAGGGCTGCTGTCGAGGAACCCGTGCCCAGAGCGGTTAACAAGGCCGGGAGCATTCCGTAAAAATATCGCCCCGGCGACTGGTGACCCGACAGTTTCAGAAAAAGCGGCAGGATAATTATTCCCATAACCAGGAAAGCTCCCGTCACAAGAAGCAGGTACCAACCCAACTGAGCAAAAAGATTATCCAGCCGGGGAGCCTGCAGCGCCACCGCTGTTCCCACCAGTGAGAAAATACCCACCGGAGCCAGGTAGAGCATGAAAGAAAACAGTTTTAAAAGTCCTTCGTGTACATCCCTGAATAAATCCCTGATATTTTTACTGTTCCTCACTCCCAAACCGGTGAGAGCACCTCCGAAGAAAACGACCAGAAAAATGAATGCCAGATATTGACCGTAATTCAGTAACCCGAAGAAAAGGCTTCCCTCATTCATCAGTTTCGAATAGTTAAGATAAGGGCTGTCAACAGCGAGTTCTCTCGAAGCCAATGGGTCAAAAGACAGCACACCACCGAAATTAATCTGGGTGACGGCGATACCGATTATCACCGCGATAAGCCCGATAAGTGAAAAATACCAGATTGTTTTACCTCCCACCCGAGCCAGTTTCCTATAGTCGCCTAACGCCGTCACACCGACCACCAGGGCGGTAATTATCAGGGGAAGAGCCAGCAGGGTCAGGGCGTTTAAGAAAAGCGTGCCGATAATACTTATCGCCAGCATGAAATCAGAGGCGTAGAAGCCCAGCAGTCCGCCCAGGATAACACCCGTTAAAATCCCGAGCAGAATCAGATTTGTTGTTTTACCTATCATACCAATTACATCATTCAGTCCGCTTTTTTTACTCAGCCGTCTTTTTTCGTGCGGACACAGGTTAAAGATTGTCATTAAATAAGGAATCACAAAACCGGAAACGGCGGCTGAGCATAAGAATTCAGATTATTTCCAAAAACCAGTTATACTTCGGTTTAGTTCCTTAGTCTTTTATCACATTTCTTGTTCTTCTTCTGAAAATACAAGCCTTATTAATAGAAAGATATGCTCATTTTTGCAAGACTTTTATTGGGTAAACCCCCTTGAATCCATAATAAATACTCCTCCCCGATAGTCGACCGGGATTTTCCGACAGTCCAATATTACTATTAAGTTCTTATCTAAAAAAGGAAT
>JAFGNW010000201.1 GCA_016926795.1 Candidatus Zixiibacteriota bacterium | reverse complement strand
GCGCCCATGGTGAATTTCAGGTCTGCGTCCATAATAGAGTCGGTCGGGTGCAGCGAGGGCACCGCGCGGGGCACCACGAACACCAGAAACGGCACGGTCACGAAAGCGAACACGGCGTACACGGCCGAAAGCGAGGCGCGCTTTTCCTCGACCGCCACCGCTCCCCGCAGGGCGAAATAGGCGCCGTAAATCAACAGCAGGATAAAAATCGAGGTCTCGCGCGGGTCCCAGTTCCAGAACGAGCCCCAGGTTATTTTGGCGAAAATCGAACCTGATATCGTGGCCAGGATACTGAACAACAGCCCCAGCGCGGCGGCGCTTTTGGCGCGGATGTCCTCGATGAATTTCTTTGAGCGCAGGTAACGGATGGAATAAACGGCGGCCATAGCGAACGCCAGCACCGCGATCCAGGCCATCGGGATATGATAATAAAAAATCCGGCTGGCCTCACCGATTACCTGCTGGGGCGCGGGCGTTATGAAACTGAAGACGATAACCGCCGCCAGCCCAAGAAATAAAATTACTTTCCACCACATGATATCAAATTCTCGAAATCTTTTTTATATCATTAGACAATATACAATACCAAATCTACCAAATTAAGTTCAAAATTATTCCTGCCAGACAAATTTAAACAGCATCAGCGAGGCGACAATCATCACCCCGGCATAAGCGATCAGACCCTGCAGTTCGGTGCCGATACCGCCGATGGTCGCGCCTTCGAGTACTCTGGCCGAAGCATTGACCAGAAGCAGCAACAGCACGAACAGAATCGGAAACGACAGCACCGCAAATAACGCTCCCTTGATACCGGCTTTGGAAATAATGGCCGCCACGATAGTGGTCGCCGCGCACAGGCCGACCACGCCGAGAATGAGCACCAGCACAAAGAGCAGGATATTATCCACCGGGGCGTCGGTGAAAATAAAAAAGACCGGCGTGATAACGGCTGAGATAAGAGCCATGAGCGAAAAATTGAATAACAGCTTGCCTATATATACGGCGGTCGGGTCTGCGGAGAGTTTGAGGGCCAGGACAGTCCCGGTTTCTTCCTCGCGGATGAATACCTGCGCCAGCCCGGCCATGGCGGCAAAAAACATGATTATCCAGAACAAAGCCGCCAGCAGCCGTTCCGACAAACCAGTTTGACCCAACGTAAAGGAAACGACCGCCAAGGTCGTAATACCGAACATGAGGATGGCGTTGAAGGCGTACTTGCTGCGCAGTTCGACACGAAGGTCCTTCGAGAACACAGCCAGCGCTCTACTGGTCAACCCGGCAGATTTGTTCGGCAAAATCCCGCTCCTCTTTTTCGTTGGTGGCGATTACCACTATGCTTTTCCGTTTGAATTCTTCGATTATATCGAACACTATTTTTTTGCCATCGTCATCGAGATTCGCGGTCGGTTCGTCAAGGAAAAGAAACTCTGGACTTTTCAATATGGCGGCGGCGTATTTGAGTCGCTGTTTCATGCCGGAAGAATACGACCCGACCGGGTCATCGGCCCGACCCGCCAGGCCGACCCGCTCGAACAGGCTGTTTAGTTCTTTACCGGTGACGCGGCCGCCGGATACGGCCGTGAAGAAAACCAGGTTTTCCTCGGCGGTCAGGCTGTCATAGAGATTGAGATAGGGCGCCACCAGGGCGGTTTTATCGCGGATTGTATCGGGGGACAGTACTTGGGCGTTTTCAGAGAAGACAATCTCCCCCTTGCTGGGCAGATAGCCGCCCAGAAGGGTCAGTAACAGGGTGGTTTTGCCGGAGCCGTTGGGACCGACCACCGCCAGCGACCGACCGGTTTCCAGCTCGAACGAGATATCGTTGAATACTTTTCGAGTCCCGAATCGTTTGGCCAGGTTTACGGCGCTCAGGCTGTACATGGTCATAAATTAAATCAGAAATCGGTTCAAATCAAATTAAAAAAAACTCCCCGTTTTATCAAACCGGGGAGCCGTTTATTATCTTTACCCTCGTTTACCGGTCAACCGTAGGCTCCTGTGAAGCGTTGGGATTTTCTTTGTAAATCAGACGGCGGCCGACCGCGATTGAAAAGGTGGACATTTCATTGTCGTCGATGCGGAAAGTGATCGACTCGAAAAAAGCCTTATCCAGGGCGTCCCCGTGGACGGTGACGATACCGTCGATAGTCTCGCCGGCTTTTACTTTTTTGGGCAGCTTGACATCGAAATTATTGGTGGAGATATCTTCCAGAGCGATTTCGAAATCCCGGTCCTGTAAATTCTGGATATGGAAGCGACCCTCGCGGCATACCACATCTTTCTCGACCTGGGATATATCCACCGCCAGGGGATAAATTTTTATCGGACCGATTTCATCGGGATTGGGGAAAATCTGGGCGTGGATTTTGACATAAACCTTCTCTTCACCGGCATTGGTCAGAAGGTAAGGTTTTTTGGACAGAAAACCACGGTAGCTGCCGGTTGAGAGAGTTATATCAAGGCGGGTGCTGTCGCCGGGGGCTAGCACGGAATCACCGATGGGCGCCTGAGTGCAACCGCAGCCGGGGACGATTTTGGTGATGCGCAGGGTGTCATCGCCAACCGACTTCACCCAGAAGGTATGGGTCAGGCCGACCCGCTGGACGGTCTTGCCAAAATTGAATTCATGGTTGGGTATTTCCACTTTCGGCCCGGCCTGGACGGATATTGCAGACAATGACAGCAGACCTAAAATGAAAACCGACAGGGTCAAAAATATTCCGATATAGTTTTTTAACAAAGACATCAATATTCCCTCACATTACATTAAATTGAAAAAGAATTTAAGAAATCAGGTCAAATAATCGTACCCAGCGCACCTTCTGGACGAAATGCACGGCGTTATATATAAACAGTCGGGGTACCGACAGGGGGTCGGAGACCGAAACCTCCGGTGATTGATATTTTTCATCATCCCAGGACCAGTGTATCATAATCGCCTCGCCCAGGATCAAATCCTTGGGTACGGAATTCCAGAAGCGGGAGTCGTAGGAATTATCGCGATTATCCCCCATCATGAAATAACTGTTGGGCGGCACGACATAGGGGCCAAAATTATCCCGACTGTTCATCCCCCCGAATCCGCGTGGTTTGACATTCTGGTTCCCATTCATACTCGTATCCACGAATTTGGCGTGTTCCGGCAGTGGGAATTCCTCCCGGTTGACATAAAGGACTTTATCCTTTACCTCGATTGTGTCGCCGGGTAAACCGATACACCGTTTGATATATTTGGTAACACCGTCACCGGGGAAGGTGAAAATAATAACATCCCCTCGTTCGGGCTCCCGAATAGCAGGCAGGCGCCAGTTTACCAGCGGAACGCGGGCGCCGTAGATAAATTTATTGGCCAGCAGGAAATCACCGACCAGGAGGGTATCCTCCATAGAGGAAGTCGGTATTTTATACGCCTCGACAATTGAGGTTTTGATAATCAGGGCCAGAACAACGGCCACAAAAACTTGTTTTACATTATCCCATATAGTTTCAGCTACTGCCATTTTTCCACTTTCACCTAGATGTTAAACCGGCGACCGGTTGTATTAAGTCTTTTCAAATATTCTACTTATATATTGACCAAATGTTTCAAATTAAGTCTTTCGATTTCATTACAACCTCTGGCAACTATTAAAAGAGTCTCAGGATATCGTTATAAGTAACCATGACAATAACCAGCAACAGAAGCAATAATCCCACCTGCTGGGCGATAGCCCGGGTTTTTATCGACAGGGGCGAACCCTTAATCTTTTCACAGATGAGAAAGACCAGGTGGCCGCCGTCGAGAATTGGAATCGGCAGGACGTTGAGCACAGCCAGATTAATCGACAGCAGAGCCATCAG
>JAFGNW010000200.1 GCA_016926795.1 Candidatus Zixiibacteriota bacterium | reverse complement strand
CGGCCATCCCCAGACGACGTTGGAAATCGATTGTAATATACTTTCAAGCTGTTCCATTGATGAGCATTAGATAAGGCTTGTTGAAAAGTTTGGCAAATAAAATTTTTGAACAGTTGTATCAATTCTTACTCGCCGCAGGCCGAAGGTGCGCCGGGTCGTGCGAGCGTGAACTGACACTTTAAGATACCGTCAGGTCACACGCCCCCTCCGGGGTCGCAGGACCTGACGGAACGAAAATAGCGAAAATGAGGTATCGTCGTTGCGAGCGGAAGCGCCTCGCGCTGGAGCGTGGCAATCCCAGTTGATGCAGGTCAAAAGTCCTGCCCTTCCGACCTTCTTTACTAAATCAAATACAATACCGCATACAGGGCGAATCCTTACGGCACCAGAAGCCCACATAATCTGGTAAATCAATGTATTCATACTCTCGAATAAAAGACTCGATTATCTCTTCCATCGAATAAGGCAGGTCATAAGTGCTCACCTTGGGATTGAGCTCGATAAACAGGGGTATTAACCTGCCCAGCGAATCCTTTTTATTCGCACCAACAAAAACGATATCGGGTTTTTGCTCCAATGCATAAGCGGTATGTGTCCGTTCATGGCCGACAAAACCGCGAAGTTGAACGCCGTTGCGGGCGATATAATAATCGGTCAAGCCATACATATCGATTACCCGGGCATGAGAATAATAACCGATAGCCCCGATAGGGTAAGCGGCGATGCTCATATCAGGAACCTCTTTTTGCATCTCGCCGAAAAATTGGCCCAGGTTGGATAAAAGCCTGACAGCGCTATTATGGTCAAAAGCGTCTACTGTCGGCTCCATGTTTTGCTGGAGAGCGTTCTGGTAACCGGAAAAAAGGAAAAAGGCGATTATGATTATTAAAGCGAATTTTTTTAATTGAAGTTTTTCCTTTATGATAACTATACCCGCCGCCACCCCGGCAATAAGCATCGGTAATATAGGTTGCATAAAACGTCCATAAGGGAACCAGTCTCCGGTCGTGTAAATTGTGAAAGCGGATAGTATCACAAAAAGGGAAAAAATGGCGCGGGTCTCGATTTTTTTCCAGGTCAACACCCCGAAGATAAGAAGGGGAATAAAATACACGAAACCCCCGCCGTAGATGAAAAACTTCATCAAATGGAACACACCGCGGGCAAGAAAGAC
Organism: Candidatus Zixiibacteriota bacterium; assembly: GCA_016926795.1. GTDB lineage: Bacteria > Zixibacteria > MSB-5A5 > GN15 > FEB-12 > JAFGNW01. Next base: position 9,578 of record JAFGNW010000200.1, on the reverse strand, counting down.
CGGGTCGAGGCTGGAAATCTTAACATAATAAGTGTTGGGGAAGAAATCGTTATAGTAAAGTAAACGCCAGATAATTAAGCCGCCGAATAATGCGATTACCGGTACTATTAACGATACTAACCTGACCAATAACCTTTTAATATTTTTCCGATTTATATCGGGTGAGTTCCGTAACTGTGAACGCCGCCATCACGATAATGCCTTCCGGTCGGGTCAGACTGATAAGTCCGGCGATAATACCGACCGTCCACAGCGTGCGATTAATATCAATTTTTTTTATATATAAAAAGTATGTCAATGACACCAGAAAAGTCGCCAGGGCCGTCTCCATGCCGGAGTGGGCATAAAGCCCGAAATCAAATCTGAAAGCCAGCAGTAGAACGGCAATAACTCCCGCCAGGATAGTGTGGGGCATAAATCTCCGCCCGAGATTGAAAACGATTATTACCGAACCGATAGCTAAAAGCACGCCCAGCCAGCGAGCCACCACCGAAATTTCAAAACCGATAAAACCGCCCAGCGCCAGAAGCAGGGTCCACAGGAACGAAGAGTATCCTTCGACGAATTCACCCGGATTGTAAACCAAACCATGACCGTTGACAAAATTTTCGGCATAACGATAAAAAATCAAGCTGTCATCCCAGGTAATGTCGTAAGCGACTGTCTCGGCGATTATAAAACCAGCCGCGATAAGAATCAAAAATCCGAGTATGAGATTCTGTGACGATAATAATTTACTTTTCATTTATTGAACTCTTCCTGTAATGCTTTAAATTTATAAGTAAGTTATGCCACTCTCCCTACTCTGTCAAGTTATGGGTTTTAAAAAAAGCCAATTCCTTAGATATGTCGACTTTAGAATCTGTAAAAATGACGTTACTTACTTGAACGGTTTGTGCAGGCCGCGCGCTTTTTCGTCCATGTACTTTTTCGTATAAGCCACTACCACCCCAGACAGTCCCAAAAGAGCTACTAAATTAGGTACGGCCATGAAAGCGTTGGCGATATCGGCCGATTTCCAGACAATCTCCAGTTCCAGCCGCGCTCCCAGAAGCGTAAAGACCAGGAAAAACCAGCGGTAGAAAATCTTGGAGGAACTGCCGAACATATACTCGAACCCCTTCTCGCCGTAATATGACCAACTCAAAATAGTCGAGTAAGCGAAGAGCATTATCCCCACCACCACCATCCAGCGGCCGTAAACAGGCAGGGCGTCGTTGAAAGCCATCATAGTCATAGGCGCGCCGTTGACGCCCTTGTCCCAGGCCCCGGCTATAAGTATAACCAGCGCCGTCATGGTGCAGATAACGATGGTGTCGATAAACGGTCCCAGCATAGCCACCAGTCCCTCGCGAACCGGCTCGGCGACCTTGGCTGCCGAATGCGCCATCGGCGCCGACCCCAGTCCCGATTCGTTCGAGAACAACCCCCGCCGCAAACCGTGGGTGATGGTGAACCAGACGGTCGCCCCGGCGAATCCGCCGGTGGCCGCGGTCGGGTTGAAAGCATGATAGAAAATCAGCTGTATCGCGGGGATTACCTTCTCGACATGAATCAAAATAATAATCAGGGCCGAGCCGACATACAAGACCGACATGAACGGCACCAGGTAGGAAGCCACCGTGCCGATGCGCTTGATGCCGCCGATAATGACCATCCCCACCAGGCCGGTGATCGCGACGCCGATAATCCAGCGCGCCAGACCTTCGCTTTCGGGAGAGACGGAAAACGCCTCGACCAGCGAGTGCGCCACCGTGTTGGACTGGGCGATATTGCCTATACCCAGCGCCGCCAGCAATCGGCGGAACCCGGAGCGGTTCCGCCTATATTATTCAAAATAGCTTTTGTATAACAATAATTATCAGGATTTAAATATCATCGACAAGAATATAATTATTTCCGGTTATAATACTTGTAAGCCATAAAGCGCACCGTCGCGAACACCGGCACCATGATAATCAAAAAATACGGCACCTCTTCATAATACAAATCCCGCGCAATCATGAATAGCCAGACCAGCCCGACAATCATCAGCGTCGCCCGGTTGGCCAGAAGCCAGCTCTGGCGCTGGCGTTCGTCCATACCCAGAGCGTCCATTTCGTTTTTCATTGTTCACCCTCCTCTATGAGTTCAAAGAGTTCATCGACTTTCATACCCAGCACGCGGGCGATACGAAAAGCCAAAAGCGCCGAGGGTACGTACTTGTTTTTCTCGATAGCGATAATAGTCTGCCTTCGTACCTCGACTTTTTCGGCCAGGTCCTGCTGGGTCAAATCCAGCCGCGCCCGGTGCTGTTTGATGTGATTTATAAGTTTCAAACCAGATTTTCCCTTTATTATTGTTATCTTTACATAACATAATGTAAGGCATATCGTACATTTTGTCAAGTATTATTTGCTTATATTTTGGAAAAAAGACAAAAAATATATCGCTTGATTGGGGCGTTTTTGTAGCTTATTATATAAAAAACAGCAAAAATACTTATTTTGTACTGACGCCGACTGTCAGGGGTACAACTTACATTAAGTTGTAAATCCCGGCAAAAAGTGATATACTCAATCGTTTAAATTCAGGATATTTATCGGATGAAAAACAAAAAAATCGAAATAAAGAAAGGTAAGTCAGAGATGGCTACAAATACAGTGCCCGACCGCCAAAAAGCCCTCGATGCCGCCCTGGGGCAGATTGAGCGGGCTTTTGGCAAGGGTTCGATTATGCGGATGGGCGACAAGACGGTACTCGAAGTCGAGGTTATCCCGACCGGGTCGATCGGGCTGGACCATGCTCTCGGGGTATGGGGTATTCCGCGCGGCCGGGTGACGGAGATTTTCGGCCCGGAAGCGTCGGGTAAAACCAGCCTGACCCTGCACGTTATCGCCGAGGCCCAGAAAGTCGGCGGGACGGCGGCTTTTATCGACGCCGAGCACGCTTTCGACGCCAAATACGCCCGCAATCTCGGGGTGGATATCAATAACCTGCTGATTTCCCAGCCGGACAACGGCGAGCAGGCGCTGGAAATCACCGAGACGCTGGTGCGTTCGAGCGCGGTCGATGTCGTGGTTATCGACTCGGTGGCGGCGCTCACCCCCCGCTCGGAAATCGAGGGGGAGATGGGTGACAGCCATATGGGTCTGCAAGCCCGGCTCATGTCCCAGGCTCTCAGAAAACTTACCGCCATTACGGCCAAATCCCATACCGCGATTCTTTTCATCAACCAGATAAGGATGAAAATCGGGGTGATGTTTGGCAACCCGGAAACCACCACCGGCGGCAACGCCCTCAAATTTTACTCGACTGTCCGCCTGGATATCCGCCGGATCGCCTCCATCAAGGATAACAACGAGGTTATCGGTTCGCGGACGCGGGTCAGAGTGGTGAAAAACAAGGTGGCCCCGCCGTTCCGGGAATGTGAATTTGATATTATTTACGGCAAGGGAATTTCCAAATCCGGCGAGCTTATCGATATCGCTTCCAATTATAATATTGTGGAAAAATCCGGTTCCTGGTTTAGTTACGGAGCCGACCGGCTCGGCCAGGGTCGGGAAAACGCCAAGCGCTTTTTGGAGGAAAACCCGGAAGTTTCCGAGGAAATTTTGAACAAGGTCAGGGAGAAACTGGGTATGACTAATACCCTGGAGGAAACGCTCGTCGAGGAAGAACCAAAAGAGGCCTGATATAATCTTTTTTCTTAAATTTAAGCTCTTTAATTTTAACCGGTTAAAGGGCTTTTATTTTTTTGAATCGTTTTGACCTTTTTATTATCTAATGTACAATGGCGAGGCAGACGGATAATATGAATGGTCAGTCAGTGGATTTTTCTTCAAAATTCTTGTTTATTATCCCGATTGTCTGTATAATTTAAAAAGTAATTTTTTAATCCATATTCACGTAAACACAGTTTCCCCAGGTTAATATTATTTAGCTTGAAAAAGGGGAACTTTAAGACCGGATAGCCTGTTTTAGCTAAATAGCCAGGTGATTTTCCGGTCGGATAGAATTGAGGATATCTCAAATGGCCGACCAGAAATCAGAGATAATACAGAAGCGTAAGGCTTTTGAAAAAGAGGCGTTGCCGCACATGGACGCTCTTTATCGAACGGCTTTGCGTATGTTGAAAAACCAGAGTGACGCGGAGGATCTTGTACAGGAAGCGTTTGCTAAAGCTTACAGGTTCTGGGACAAGTTTGAACCCGGTTCCAACTGCCGAGCGTGGCTTTTTAAAATAATGACCAATATTTTCATTAATGATTATCGGTCAAAATCAAGATCCCCGGTTTCGGTCAACGTCGATGAGATAGATGACTATTACCTTTACAAGCAGATGGACAGTCTGGACCAGGACGGCGACCCGGAACAAGTGCTCTTTTCCAAAATATTTGATGATGACGTAAAGAAAGCGATAGAAGAGTTACCCGATGACTTCAAGATGGTTGTGATTCTTTCGTTTTTGGAGGGATTTTCGTATCAAGAGATTGCAGAAATTACCGACCTTCAGCTGGGCACGGTCAAATCGAGGCTCCACCGCGGTCGGAAACTTTTGCAGAAGAAACTATATGACTATGCAATAAAGAACGGATACATCAAGGATAAGACACAATGAATTGCCAAGAAGTATTGAATTTGCTTTACGACATTATCGACCGGGAAGCTTCGGAAATCGACGTAAAGGAAGTTCAAGAACACCTCAAACACTGTAAAGATTGTTTCGGCGTTTATAAAGTCGAAGGCGCTCTACAGCATTTTATCTCGGAAAAAATCAAATCCCGTAACGAACCCAGCCCGAAACTCGAATCCCTCCGAATGAAAATAGTCGAACAGCTGGACCAGATCGATTGCGAAATCAACCCCGACGGTGCCGGCGACGGCGCTTCCGAATCCAGACGCCCCCCTTTTTTAGGTTTTACTAAAATTCTCGCGGCGGCGGCGGCGATCGTTATTATCATCGGCGCCGGTTTTCTCATCTCCGGATATTTCCATCACGATGAATTCTATATTCCGCTGGAGCGCGCCCATTGGAACGCCGGGGAAAACCTGATCCCTTACAAAAACATCCAGCATCTATACTCCGCCCTGTCGCATACCACCAAAGATATGAACTACAAAATCAACCAGGACGTTAATAATTATCAGCTTATCGGCGGCCAGCAGGAGGAAATCATGCAGGCCAATATGACTCATTTCGTTTATGCCGATAAAGCCGACCGAACAGAATCCCGGCTGGTGTCGGTATTCGTGGTACCCGCGGAACAGTTCATTCTCGACGAAGAGTTGAAAAAACACCAGGTCACCATCAACGATATCGTTTTTTACGACCACAACTGTCGCGGCTGCCGGCTGGTGTTTCACCGGGTCGGTGATTTGATAGTCATTACCGCCACGACGGAAAAGTCGGTTAACCTCCTGGAGTTCATTCCCGGCCAGCAGGCGATTTGAGGAACAGCGAGAGGATTTTTTAATATTGCCATTGCGACCGATGGCTGATAATATTACCGGCATGATTAAATCGGCCGGTATTTTTTTATCTCTTCTGATTTCCTCCCTTTTTTTCAGCGCGGGAAATATCCTTGCCCAAACTTTCGACGCCTACATGGACAGCGTCAAAGCCGGTTTTCTGATAGAAGCTCAACGGGTACTCTTCAACGACCGGTTCGAGGCGGCCGATTCGCTGTACAGTGTCTATATCGAGCAATACCCCGACGACCCGGCCGGTTATTTCTACAAGGCGGCCGCCCTGCTGGGTGAGATGAGCGACCGCGAGGAGAACCTCTATTCCGAACAATTCATTCACCTGCTGGACACGGTCGAGTTTCTGACCGCCGTACGGCTCGATAGCGAAGACCCCCGCGTTCGAGCCTGGATGTATCTTTTCTCGGGGCATGCCAGGGCTTACCGGTCGCTCTGGGAAGCCCGCTTCGGTTCCCTCTTGAGCGCCGTTCGAACCGCTTTCAAGGCTCGTGCGGACTACGACGAGGGGCTCGAACAGGACAGCACCCTGGTCGATTTATATCTCGGCCTGGGGTCCTATCATTACTGGAAATCCGCCCGGGCGGGTATTTTTCGCTGGTTCGGAATACTGAAAGACGATAAAGACCGGGGGTTGGAAGAACTATACAAAGCCTGGCGCGGTTCAACCATCTCCCGCGAGTCGGCCCGCGCCGCCCTGATCTGGGTCTGGCTGGACTGCGAGGAATACGACTCCGTGATAACCATCGCCCGGGAGGTGCTGGAAAAATTTCCCGGGGGCAAATCATTTCTGTGGCCGCTGGCCCAGGCTTATTATGAAAAGAAAGATTATACCGCAGCGCTCGAAATCTATCAAAAGCTCCGCACGATGATTGCCCCGGCGCCGGGTAATTATTATAATCTTATCGAGTGCGATTTTTACCTCAACCAGTGTTACGATGAACTGGGAAAGACGGATGAAGCCCGCCGGGCAGCGCGCGATTTCAAGGCTTATCTGGATAAGGTGCCGGGTGAGATTCGCCGGAAACTGCGTCTGCACATCGGGCATTTGAAACGAGCCGCCCGGACGTAAGTTCCGGCGGTTTTTTTACTCTTCGATCGGGATTTCCTGGGTACTGATATCGTTGCGGGTACGTTCGTCGAGCAGCCGGCAGCCTTCCATCAGGATTGACTCGTTGGAATAATCGTTGTTCGGTTCCGGTATCGAACCGGGCGAAACCGGCTGCGCGCTCCAGGTTCCGTCTTTCCAAGACAATCCCTCGTACACGGCCTCGGCTCCAGTCAGGACGTCACATTTGGCATAAACGATCGCGCCCTCATCGAGATATATAATCAGCTCCTGTTCGCCGGAATTAACCGCGATTCGGACGGTTTTGCGGCTGGGGCCCATGGCCTGTAAAAGGTCTATCAGGTTCATGTCTTCCAGCCTTCCCCGGGCGCCGTTTTCCTCGAAAGAACCGTTTTCGCTGACGGGTTTTTCGCCCAGACGTTGCTGTATCTTCTTCATCTTGACAATTAACAGGTTGGGATTGTCGTTGACCGGAATGATATCCTCAATACCTTTTTCGAGCATGCCGGTCAAATCGGATATAGCGGCCGAGTTGGTCAGCAGGAAGGTGGGGACGACCGCGAAATTCACTCCCTGGGTAATCAGCTCATCAATAAGGTTGATGACTTCGGTCGGTTCGGCCTGACTGAGCAGCACCATCATTTCCGGACGACTGCGCCGGAACAGTTCCACGAAGGTATCAATCGTGCTGATGGACAGAGTCCGGAAACCCTCCTGCCTTAAACGATGTTCGAAATGAGAGGTAAGTTCGGGCATATCGCCGAAGAGCATTACCTGGTTGTACTTGTCGTCGGTCTGGGCTTCAAAGACCTCCTCCTTGATCATCGCAATAAACGGTTTGGCGACCTCCGCCAGGAAGAGTTTTCCGGTCAGGTCCTCGAATTTCTTCTTGATGGCATCGAACTTATCCAGCGAGAGTTTTTCATTGGCGGCGATATTATCACAGAAAATATCCACGACCGTCAGGATATTCCCCCCAAGAACCTCAATCGGCAGCCGCTTGGTATATTTCTGCCTCAGGTTGATATACATGGAGCGCAGGACCTCCGCGATCAGGGGCGGAAAATTGAGCGAATCCAGAAGTTTCACGGTCAGGTCAATAAAGGAACGGGGATTTTCCGACGAGTCGGTCTTGCCGTAATAAAACTTGGCGATATCGTGAAGATAGGCGGCGTTGATGATGGTCATGCGGTCCTTATCGGGCAGGCCGATCCGGCGGCAAAGGCGGTCCACATACTGGCCTACCGTTCCGCTGTGATTTTCCTCGTTGTTCTGACGCGAAGATAGAAGCGAAGTGAACAGGTCGAGATTCCTTATTATCAGGTCAATCGCCGCCTCGTTGGTTTTCTGGTTCAGAAGGAGGTTAGCTGACGATTCGTAATAGCGCACCCGGGTGCGGGGTGAAATTTTACGCAGGCGGTCTATTAAATCGAGGTAATCGCCCGACACGGTGTCCCGGATAAAGACGGTATGAAACTGCCGGCCGTCGATAATATCAATGGCGTCGTTGGCCGAATCGGTCACCGTCACTTCATAATTTTCCCTTCCCATAATATCGCTTATAACCCGCCGGTCATCTTCATCGTCGGTCACCAGCAGAACCTGGTTGAGCGGCACCTCTGGTGTAACCGCTTTGTCATCGGCGGCAAAAACCAGGCCGGAGCTTTGTGAAAGCGTTTCACTGTTCTCGTCGGCGTTAATTTCTTTGTCGCCATCAACGGAGGTCATATAGTAGTTAGCGATGGCTGTTTTGAGAGAAAGTTCCACCGCGACGACCAACTGCACTTTTTTACCCCGGGCGACAAAATCCAACTCGTGAATCAAGTCCTCGTCGAGAGGATCTTCACAGGCGACCTTTAAAACGTTCTCCTCGACATCGTAATCGAAAGGCATGACGCGCCGGGCTACCGCTACCCGCGCGGGTACGAATTTCACTATTTCCTCGGGAATTTCAATTTCGGAGAGAACCACTCCCTCGCATTCATATTGAATCGAGAGTGCTTTGACCAGGGCTGCCTCGTCGATAAAGCCGTGACGCATGAGATTGGAGCCGATTTTGCCGCTGTACTCTTTTTGTGAGTGCAGAGCTTCCCTGACCTGCTCCTCGGATACCAGCCCTTCCTCGATGAGAATCTGGTCGAGTCTCTTAGTAGATTTTTTACCCTGTGATGAATCGCTTGTCATGCGGAACTCGTTTATACAATCCCTGATTCAGCGAACCGGCGGCAGCGAATATACGACCACAACCGCAAAGCCCACAGACCAGAGCAAGGCCTTTCTTCTGATTGCGACGGCAACCGAACAGATCAGTTTAAAAATCCCAAAAAAAACACAGCACTGTATCTTAATCGGTATAAATGCGCGGATTTAAAGGGGCGGTATCGTTTTTTCCCTGTTCGATTTTTAAACAGCGACCCGGAACGCCCGATAAATAATAATCCCCGGCGTATATTGATATGGGAGATGAAAAGTATTATTTTATCTTTATGGATGATTTACGTAAGCTGAACGAAATCCGGCTGACCGCCGAGGTCAGCTGTTCCGGGTGAGCGTCCAAACTGGGGCCAAAGTTTTTGGCCGAGGTCCTCGAGAATCTGCCGCAATCGAAACATCCTTCGCTGCTGGTGGGTTTCAACAAGGCTGATGACGCCGGGGTGTTTTTGATAAACGAAACCCAGGCGCTGGTGCAGACGGTGGATTTTTTCCCGCCAATCGTGGATGACCCGTATTATTTCGGGCAAATCGCCGCCGCTAACGCCCTGTCCGACGTTTTCGCCATGGGCGGACGACCGCTAACGGCGCTCAATATCGTCGGTTTTCCCAAAGGAAAAATGCCGCCCGAAATCCTGACCGAGATTCTCCGGGGAGCCAACGAAAAAATCGAGGAAGCCGGGGCGATAGTGGTCGGCGGGCATTCCATCAAGGACCAGGAGCTGAAATTCGGTCTTGCCGTCACGGGCCTGGTGGACCCCCACGCCGTCATCACCAACGCCGGAGCGAAAGTTGGTGACCGGCTCTTTTTGACCAAACCGCTGGGGACGGGCAT
>JAFGNW010000199.1 GCA_016926795.1 Candidatus Zixiibacteriota bacterium | reverse complement strand
TAAATCATAGAACAGGGTATCGCCGCCCGTAGGCTGCAGGGCTACGGAGGTGTAGGCTTTCCGCCCGCTCATGCGGTAGTATAAGGTACCAGTCACGGTGCCGGTGTCACCGCCGTAAATAACTTCAAGGTGGTGGTCGGTTATTATCACAGTGTCGATTTGTCGACCGAGATAAGAAGCAAGGAAGGTGTTGCCGTTGCTGAATAGATTAGCAATGACGCCGCCGGTGATAACCCGGTCTTTGGCCGCGCAGTGGCCGGCCCCCTGAAAGGGTATCGTTCCGGTGACGGTCAGGTTCTCCGATGCCGAGTAACCGCCTCCCCAGACAATATTACCCACCTCCAGTTTGTAATTGTCACTTCCTGATTGAGCCGAGAGGGATACGACACCTATGAGAAGATATCCGATTATCATACGGAGGGCAGGCGTTAATCTTTTTACTTTCTCAATCATATCCCGGATCATCGTCTAAGGGTATATCTCCGTTTGGCAACCTCGAAACCGTCAGTTATCGGGTTCCGTCGTTTCGTTGTTGAGCAGGTCGCCCGGCGAGGGGATAGGCGTGCCGCCGTAATAGGTCGGGAAGAACATCGCCGTCAATTGCAAATTATAGAAACTGTCATCGTTGCCGCTGCCGGTGCGAACAGTGGCGTTGAAATAATATTTATAGGTGCCGGCCCCGGCCACGGTGAAAGGTCGGTGAAAGTCGACGCTCTGGATATACCAGCCGGTGGCCTGCGTGGGGAGTTCCGCGGGCAGGCTGACGATGGCGAAGCCGTTGTCGTTGGCCAGGATGGAATCCCGGTAGGGCGCCACCTGGAAATATATCTCGTCGGTGGTGCCGTTGGCATGGTCCACGGCGACGTTGGTGTGCGCCCAGACGAGTACGAATCCGGCCGAGGGGACCGTCATGCTGATGGAATCAAGGGCCAAGGTATCGGCCGGCAGGCTTCGAAAGGTGGCGGTCGGCACCGATACTTTAAATCCCAGCCCCGGTTCGTTCATCAAATCCAAATCGGTCAGGCTGCCGTTTATTACGTTACTTGAGTTGACCGCATTGGGAGCCAGGTCGGAGGCGCCGACCGCGCCGGGGGCGATCTTGGCCGAGGTAACCGAGTTATCGCCGATATCGGCGGTGTTGAGCGCGTACGGTCCCGAGGATAATAATTGCCGCGGTTGCATTTCCGGGTCGAGACCGACCTTCAATGCCAGGTATCGTTTCTCACCGTTGAATATCGTGCTCGATAGTGCTGTTTTGGTTCCCAGCTCGATGGTGAAGACACCCTCGGCATCGGGGACCACTGTTAGTATTTCCGTCCACAGCGGAAATCCTTCGACGCTGTCCGGATAAATTGTGAACACGACGGTAGTGGAATCGGTAATGGGTTCGCCGGCGATATCGGTTATGCGGCCCTGGTAAATAAAAGTTCCCGGTGCCTGGGCGAACAAGGTACCGGCAAGGGTTATTGTTATTGTCAGGTATATTATAAAGACGAGTTTTCGCACGGTTGTGCTCCTTTCGCAGATTTATCTAAAAGGCATGATATTTTTTTCATTTTTGGTTCCCGGGTGAAGGGGGGAAATCGGGCAGGGTGTCCAGGACCGGTATCTCCTCCGTCTTTTCTTCACCGCCGGTAAGAAGTACTACCGCCAGGGCCATGACACCCACCCCGGACCCGAAAACCCACCATTTTTTATACCAGGCTTTCTTTTCAGGTTCCTCGAAAGCCGCCTCTTCGATGAGCGCTTCCTCTTCCTCAAATGTATCCGGCGTAATCTGTCCCAGCCGACGGGCGATATCCTTCGAATCGTTAATCAGGTTAAAAAACTCGGAGCTCCTTATTTCAAGTTCCCCGTCCCAGATGGGGTAGTTACGGAAGGCGGTGATGAGATTTTTTCTGACCGTGCTCCGTTTTTCCTGCTTGTCTTCGATCATCTGGTAATTGACCTGGGCCAGCAGGACCAGGGCGTCGGCCCGGATTTCGGGCTTGACTTTTTTCTGCGCCAGAAGGTCACTCAGTTCCCACCGGGCGCATTCGTAGTCTTTGTTTCGGAAGCTTTCCCGGGCGCTTTCCACCATGGGAGTCTTGCGGTCGTAGATGCAATATTCCGACTGGGCTCTGATTAACGACGGCCCCGGAAGCATAAATATATAAATAGTGATTACGGTAGAAATTATAATACGGTTTTTATACGGGCTCAGTCGCATAGATTTTCCCGAAAATAAATCGTTACCCTATTAAGTTATACCCTCGCGGTCGAATTGGCAATAACTCTTTGAATATTTTATCGTTTCGCTCGTTATATTCACGTTCCAGCGGGACATATTGTGAAAATATTAATGAAAAAAAACGGTGCCCTTCTCTATAAGTAAAAAATCCGGGAGGAGTAATTCGGTTGCGTACCCGGTCCAAAGGTAATAAATTGATTCCATGTTGAAAAAGGTGATATTTTCAGCGGCTGTTTTTATCGTTCTGCTGGGTCTGCTTGAAATAACCGCACGCCTGGCGGAGTCACATTTTACGCCTCCCGATTCCGTTGAGGCGGAACTTTCGGGCTGGCAAACGGCTTTTTTCAGTTCCCTTTTTGACTGGCACGAACCCGACCCGGACCTGCTCTGGCGCTTCAAAGCCAACCTGCAAAACCCGCTTATCACCACCAATACGGACCATCTGCTGGGTTCAAATATTCCGGACCGGAAAGACCGGCGGGCTTTCCGTATTCTGTTACTGGGAGATTCTTCACCGGTCGGTCTCGGTCTCGAATCCTGGCGGCAAACATTCGGCGAGATCCTCCGTTCTTATCTCAATTTACAATTCATCGATTATAAGATAGAATTGATAAACGCCGCGGTTTCCGGTTACACCAGCGAACAGGTGGTGCGCTTTATGGAACTTCGCGGCTGGGCTTATGACCCGGACCTGGTACTGGTTTACTGTGGCAATAACGACGCCTCGATTTCTGGCCCGCTGTCCGACCGGGAGCTTTTTCAAGCCCAGCGATGGACGGCTCTACGGCGGTCATTGAACCGACTGGCTCTTTACCGCCTGATGCGGGCGCTTCTGACGAGTAATTCCGAGGCTTCCGCAGGTGACCGACTGCAACTGAAAGTCCGGGTACAACCGGAAGAATACGGTCAAAACCTGAACCGGCTGGTGCGCCAGGCACAGGAAAGAAATTGTCCGGTGATTGTTTTAAAACCGCCGGTCCCTTACCTCTGGCCGGCCGGCCTGCAATTTAAGATTTTCACCCATGTTACGGGTTCGGAAGGCCGGCTGATACTCCCCGATGAAATGTCAAATATACTAGGCCGACCGCTTAAATACTGTCTGGATGAAAACCGCTTTCGCGGTCTTTACGGAAGGGGGGACAAATTCACCCGGGCAGTGTTCGCCTCGGTTTATTCGGATTCTCTTTCTCCTGAAAATGCCGTTAAATACTATGCGGCATTAATCGCATCGGATGCCGAAAACCCGGTGCTTTACAACAACCTCGGCGTATCGTACTGGGCTGACGAAAATTACCGCTCCGCCGACAGCACCCTGCACCGGGCGCGTTATTTATATTGTCGGGGTTTCGATTGTGAAGGCTCCGATATTACACGGCTGGCCGCCGGGTCACCGTTTCTTTACAATATCGGTGTCAATTTATTGACGGAAGAAATCACCCGTAGCAAAACTTTCGAATTCCGTAAAACCCCGGCTTTCGCATATCTCGATTCCGCCCTTCAGGTTGATTTCTTTTCATTGAGGATTAAACAAAGTTACCAGACCCAGATTGACGGTCTGGTCGATGAAAAGGACGTTTATATAATCGACCTGCCGCGGGTATTTGAAGAAAACGGGGGGGAAGGTCTTTTTATCGACCATTGTCATCCCACCGTCGAGGGCCACCGGCTTATTGCCGAAACGATTTACAATCTGATTTTAGAGAAGCGTCTTGTAAGAAGCGGTCTTTAGCCCTCGAAAACCGGGCTCAGGTGGTAATGCGGTCGCCGGATTCCGGGGAATAACTGTGTTCCTCGGCGGTGTTCGTTTCCGACCCCAGAAACCAGTTGACCCAGCGGTTGACATCGTTTCTTTTAACCTCGCTGCGGAGAATTTTCATGCGCCGCTGCCGCTCATCTATGTTCATGATATAGGCGGCATAAATAGCATCAGCGGTGCTTTCCAAGTCATAGGGATTGACCATCAGGGCGCCCTTGCTCAACTGTGCGGCCGCCCCGGCGAATTCGGAGAGAATCAGCACGCCGTTGTTGTCGATGGAACTGGCGCAGTACTCTTTGGCGACCAGGTTCATACCATCTCTTAGGGGTGTGACCAGGGCGATTTCACAGGCGCGATAGTGCCCCAGAAGCTGGGTGCGGTCGAGTTCGCGGAACTGGTAATGAATCGGTATCCAGCCGTGCCGGGAAAAGCGGCTGTTGATACGACCGGCCAGCGTATCGAGTTCGTTTTTCAATATTTTGTAGTCGGGCACCTGGGTACGGCTGGGAACCACTATCTGTACGAGGCAGATGTTGCCGACACAGTCGGGGTGTTTTTCAAGCAGCCGCTCAAAAGCCAGGAAACGGTTGGGGATACCCTTGGTGTAATCCAGACGGTCCAGACCGAGAACGAGTATTTTACTGTTCAGGTTTTCGTGCAGATACCAGGCCGCCTCGGCCACCTCGCGGGCTTTGGCGCCTTCGTTGAACTCGTTGAAATCGATACTTATCGGATAATAACCCAGTTTGGTTTTACGTTTGTTGTAATTGATAATGGATTGCCGTTTGTACACCGAACGCTGGGATTCGGGAAGGAGCCATTTCACGCACTGAATGAAATTACGCCGGTCGCTGGGGGTTTGAAAACCAATATGGTCAAAGTCCAGGATGGCCTGCATCACCTCGTGTTTCCAGGGCAGGCGGCGGAAGAGGTCATAACTGGGAAAAGGAATGTGCAAAAAGAAATTGAGATAGTTGGTGACGTTCAACTCCCTTAAAAAATGCCCCACCAGCAGCAGGTGGTAATCGTGTACCCAGATAATACTGTCCGGTTGGATGACGCTGGCGATTAAGTCGGCGAACCGGTGGTTGACCTCGACATAGGTGTTCCATTCGTCCAGGTCGAAGGAGAAATGTCCCAGCAGGTCGTGAAAGAGCGGCCAGATAGTATTGTTCGAAAAACCAAGATAAAATTTATCGATTTCTTCACGAGTTATGAGGATGGGGATAAGGTCGTACTCGATATCCTTGTTATAGTTCATCAGCAGGTCGGCAGCCGGCGCTTCTGGGGGGCAGCCCGGCCAGCCGAGCCAGAGGCCGCGGGATTTTGCCATCGTCGGCGCCAGGGCGGTCACCAGGCCGCCG
>JAFGNW010000198.1 GCA_016926795.1 Candidatus Zixiibacteriota bacterium | reverse complement strand
TATTTCAGTTTTGTCAGTCCAGTAATACTAAAACGTCCCGCCCCACGACCTTTACTTCATAGGTGTCGATGGGGGTGATAGCTGGCGGGGATTTAACCGCGCCGTCGGTCAGGTCGAAGCGCGCCCCATGGCGGGGGCAGACGATTTCGTCACCGTAAAGCTCGCCTTCGCTTATCGGGGCGGCGTCATGGGAGCACTCGTCGGCTACGGCGAAGAAACCATCGGTTATGTGCGCTATGATAAACTGGTGGTGTTTCATCTTGAAAGCTTTGAAAGTACCTTCGGGAATTTCATCGACCGTTGCCACTTTAACGAAATCAGCCATGATTATATATCCTCCAGACGACGGGTTACGAATCCTACGAGCCGGTCTTTGATGTCGGCCGGCAGCAGTTTCAGGGTTGATTCGACGAAACCGGTGACAATCATCCGCACCGCCTCTTCATAATTAATACCGCGGCTCTGCAGGAAGAAAACCAGCAAGGGGTCGATCGGCCCGACCGTGGCGCCGTGGCTGCACTGAACGTCCTCGTTCAAAATCTCCAGCTCCGGTATCGATTCGGCTCTGGTTCCCTTGTTCAAGAGGAGGTTGCGGTTTTCCTGATAAGCCTCGCAGGTTTTAGCGTCCTGCTCGATACGAATCAAACCGGTGTAGGCCGAGCGGGCACTGTCGCACAGCACCACCTTGAAATCGATATTGGATATCGTCTGCCCGGCGGCATGGTGGTGCAGGGTGTGATTGTCGAATTGCTGATAACCGGTCCCGAAAAGAAGACCGTACATATTGCTCTCGGCACCGGGCTCGTTGAGGGTGACGCCGAAATTCTGCTTGGACAGGGCGGCTCCGAAAGCCAGCGGAATAGTGTACATCAGGGCGTTTTTTTCTATCCGGGCACGGTGGGTCAGGTAGAGGCGGTTATTGACCGCCTGTCTCTGCAGAGAGACATAACGGACCAGACTGTCAGCCTCGCCGAAAATTTCCACGGCGCTGTTGACAAAACTGGGAGCGTCGTTTTCATCGGTCGCCCCGCCGCCGTATTCATCAACCAGGGTCAACCCGGCGCTTTTACCCGCCACCACCAGCAGGCGGTGAAACTGGCGGGAATTGGCCAGACCGGCTTCGCGCAGAAGGTGTATCGGCTGCTCGACCGTACGGTTCTTCGGAACGTATATGAAAATACCGTCGTTCCAAAGGGCGCTGTTAAGAGCCTCGAATTTGCCGGTCTGGTTGTTAACCAGCTGATAGAGATATCGCTCGACCAGTTCATAATGGTTTTTCAGAGCTTCCGATAGGGATGAGATAATAACGCCTTTTTCGGCCAGTTGTTCGGCTCCGAAACAATTTATTTCCCGGCCGCCCAGGTCGGTGACCACTGCCGCCAGGCGCCCTGCCTCGAGGTGTTGCAGTTCGATTTTCTCTATTTCATCATAACCCTCGTGAAAAGCCGTATCGCTCGCCTTGTCCTGTTCGAAAATGAACTCGTTCGGGTCGGTATAACGCCAGAGGTGCAAACCCCGGCGGGGGAGGGGCATATTATTGAAGCTTTCCCTGAAGGTATAGCGTTTTTCTTTGAGCCAGCCGGAACCCCGTTCCAGTTCGGGGGAGATTTCCGGAATGGTATATTTTGATTCTTTGTCGTTCATATCAGCCAACCGAACCTTCCATTTCTAATTCGATTAAACGATTCAGCTCGACCGCGTATTCCAGCGGCAATTCCTTGGTGAACGGTTCCATAAACCCGTTGACAATCAAAAGACGGGCATCATCCTCGGTCAGGCCGCGCGAGGTCAGGTAGTAAAGCTGTTCCTCGGCGACTTTCGAGACCCGGGCCTCGTGTTCCACCCGGACCTGCTCGCAGTCGATTTCCATTGTCGGGTAGGTGTCGGAGCGGGCGTTCTTGCCGATCAGCAAAGCGTCGCACTCGACCGATATTTTGGAGTTGACGGCGTGCTTGTGCACTTTTGCCAGGCCGCGATAGGAAGCCCGGCCGTTATCCTTGGAGATGGATTTCGAGGTCACCCGCGAGGAGGTATTGGGGGCGGCGTGAATAACTTTCGCTCCGGTGTCCTGATGCTGGTCCTGCCCGGCAAAAGCGACCGAAAGAATCTCGCCTTTGGCGCCCTCGCCGACCAGCTGGATGCAGGGGTATTTCATGCTCAGGCGGGAGCCCAGGTTGCCGTCCACCCATTCAATGGTGGCATTTTTATACGCCGTGGCCCGCTTGGTAACCAGGTTGAAGATATTGTGGGACCAGTTCTGTATGGTGGTGTAACGAATGTAAGCGTCCTCGAGAGCGATAACCTCGACGACCGCTGAGTGCAGGGAGTCGGTGGAATATACCGGGGCTGTGCAACCCTCGATATAATGCACCCGCGAACCCTTATCGGCGATAATCAACGTTCGCTCGAACTGGCCCATGTTCTCGGCGTTGATGCGGAAATAAGCCTGAAGGGGAACTTTTACCTCGATACCCGGCGGGACATAGATAAACGAACCGCCCGACCAGACGCAGGTATTCAAGGCTGCGAACTTGTTGTCCGTCATGGGAATCACGGTACCGAAAAACTTTTTTACGATATCTTCGTGCTCGCGCAAACCATCGTCCATACCGAGAAAAATAATGCCCTGCTTCTGGAGGTCCTCCTTCATGGAATGGTAAACGACCTCGGATTCATACTGGGCGGTGACGCCGCCGAGGAATTTCTGTTCCGCCTCGGGGATTCCCAGACGGTCGAAAGTTTTCTTGATATATTCCGGAACATCGTTCCAATCAGTGGAATTTTCACCCACCGGTTTCATGAAATAATATATATCGTTATAATCAATCTCGCTGAGCATTTTGGTATTGGCCCATTGGGGCATAGGCTTGGAGAGGTAGACATCGAGCGCCCGGTGGCGAATATCGCTCATCCACTGGGGTTCGTTTTTCAACCGCGAAATCATTTCTACCAGTTCATGGGAAAGCCCTTTGGCGCCCCGGTGGAAATAGTCCACCGGGTCATGGAACCCGTACTTGGTGGCATAATCGTTGTTGAGTTGCGAGAGGTCCTTTTTCTGTTTGTCCAGAGATTCCGACATAACTACACTCCCGCCCGGTGATTGACTTCTTCCTCGACCCATTCGTACCCGAGGTCCTCGAGTTTGAGAGCGATTTCCGGTCCGCCGGATTTGACGATTTTGCCGCTCATCATGACGTGCACGAAATCCGGTTTGACATAGTTCAACATCCGCTGGTAATGGGTCACCAGGAGGATGGCATTAGCATCGTTATGGTAGCGATTGATGCCGGTGGAAACGGTTTTTAAAGCATCGATATCGAGGCCGGAATCGGTTTCGTCGAGGACGGCCATTTTGGGATTCAAAATCGCCATCTGAAGAATCTCGATTCTCTTTTTCTCACCGCCGGAAAACCCGTCGTTGAGGTAACGGGTAGCGAATACTTCGTCAATCGACAAAGCCTTCATTTCGGATTTCAAAAGTTTGCGGAAATCGGACATATCGGCCTCTTTGCCGCGGTGAGCTTGCAATGCGGTGCGGAGGAAATTAGCCACCGTCACGCCCGGGATAGCCAGGGGATATTGAAAAGCGAGAAAGAGTCCCGCCCGGGAGCGTTCGTCGGCTCTCATTTCCAGCAGGTTATTTCCGTCGAGATATATCTCGCCCCGGGTGATTTCATAAGCCGGGTGCCCCATCAGGGCGTTGGACAGGGAAGATTTCCCGGAACCGTTGGGTCCCATGATGGCGTGCGTTTCCCCCGCCTTGATGCTGAGAGAAACGCCGGAGACGACTTCTTTACCTTCGACCCGGACATGTATATCTTTGAATTCAAACAGCGCTTTTTTATCGGTCATTCCAAAATTCCTTTATCGTTAAATAATCTTTTTCCATGTTAAAAAAATACCGTTTATCAACCGGTCAGTTTGTTCTCGACTCCGGCTCTGGTTAAAATCAACTTGTAGTCGTCCTTTTTTAGATAAACGGTTTTGTTTTCCTTGAGTATATCCTCGAGAGTGGTGTCGGTGAGAAATTGCTGGACATAATCGGCCAGGCTGTCGAGAACATCGTGAACCGAGCAGCGGTCGATATGGATGCATTCTTTCAGGTTGCCGGTATAGCGGGAACAATGGTGCGGTTCCACCAGCGGCCCGCCGAGAGCCGTGAGAACATCAAACAGGGTTATGTCGGCGGCTTTCCGGGTAATGTTGAAACCGCCGCCCCGTCCCCGTTCGGCCTGAACCAGCCCGGCTTTGCGCAGGATGGACAACAGCTTGGAAGTATAGGGTACCGACAGCCCTTCTTTCACGGCGATTTCGGATATCGATAACTGCGTATCCGGACCGACCTTGGCCAGAACCAAAAGGCACCTTAAACCGTACTTTTCAATTGCCGTAATTTTCATAATAATTAAAAACCTTCAATTACTTTTTAAAAGCAAACAGCCTATTGTATAAAATCCTTACAAAAAAGTAAAGTATTATATTAACTTTTTACGCAGGAAAAAGTTCCAGTTATTGAAAATATTTTTAGGCAGTCATAGGTATTTTTTAATTATTGGTGTAATTCTTTGTGGTCTAATAAATTGATGGTAGCCGAGCTGGTTTTTAAGGGATTTTAAACCGTTTTGGTGGTCGTAGCTTTATTTTTGTGATTCCTGTCCGGGTCTATACCTTTGTTAATCCAATCTATTCCGATTTCTTCCCAGTTGGGTACCGAGGAGGCGTCAATATATCGTTCGGTATCGTAAATACCGCTTTGGAGGGCGATTCTTTTAAATTGTACGGTTAAAATAGGGTTGTCGAGTATTACGACTGAACGTTTCATCCCCATACGTTTGTAGTATCTTTGTCCGGTTTGCATTTCTTTCTGGGCGTCGGGTTCCAGCAATTGTAATTCCCGCATATCGACAAACACCCCGAAACTTCGTGAAGCGGTTTGCAGTACTTCCTTGGAGTCGTTGAACCATTGGGTCATTTCTTCGAGGTCCATATTGCCCCCGAAGGTCAGCTTATAACCGAAATCTTTTTTCTCAATTTTGTACAATCTAAATTGCTCCTCAAAGAAAAGAATTTTATATCAATATATTTATCGGCAGTCGAGCCAAAAGATAAACAGGACAATGTAAGTCGGGATAAAAAGAAGGTAGGGGGACAACTTTTTTTCGCTTGAGAAGTAGTCGGAAAATGTCATTTTTCAAAAATCGGTTGCCAAGACCGGCAGCTTTAGTTAAGTTGCGAAATAATTCACAATCTTAGATTTGGGTCAATATGATTATAGGGATTTAAAATAGAGAGATAATTATGAAAGAGCTTTTATCAGGAAACGAGGCGGTTGCTCGAGGTGTTCTCGAGGCCGGGGTCAAGCTGGCCGTCGGCTATCCGGGGACGCCCTCAACCGAGATTCTGGAAACCGTTGCCGACCGCTATCCCTCAGTGTATGCTCAATGGTCGCCTAACGAGAAGGTGGCTTTCGAAGTCGGTATCGGCGCCTCGATGGGTGGAGCCCGGGCACTAGTGACTATGAAGCACGTCGGCCTGAACGTCGCCGCCGACCCTTTCATGACTTTCGCTTATACCGGGGTCAACGGCGGTTTTGTTTTTGTGTCAGCCGATGATCCCGAAATGCATTCTTCGCAGAACGAACAGGACAATCGCTTTTTCGCGAAATTCGCCCAGGTTCCTTTTCTGGAACCGTCCGACAGCCAGGAGTCGAAAGATATGCTTTTGAAAGCTTACGAGATATCGGAAAAATTCGACACCCCCGTGATGCTGCACATGACCACGCGGATTTCTCATTCCAAGGGGGTGGTTGAATTGGGCGAACCGGTAAAGCTCGAGGAAAATAGATTCAAAAAGGACCCGACCAAATATGTCATGATTCCCGCTAATGCCCGGGGTCGGCACAAGGTTCTGATGACCCGCCTTGAGGAGCTTAAAAAATTCTCCGAGGAGACCGAGCTTAACGTAGTCGAGAATAATGGCTCCAAAACGGGTATTATCACCGGTGGGGTGGCATATCAGTACGCCAAAGAAGCGGCCCCGGATTTCGATTATTTTAAAATAGGTTTCGGGTTTCCGCTGCCGCTGAAGAAAATCGGGGAATTCATAAAAAAACACGAAACGGTGCTGGTGGTCGAGGAACTGGAGCCGTATTACGAGGAACAAATTAAAGCGGCCGGCTTCAAAGTCGAGGGGAAGAAATATTTCGGCAATCTGGGCGAGCTCTCACCTTACCGGGTGGCTCTGGGGATGAAGGAAGCCGGGGTAATCGATGAGGTGGCGATGCCGGTCTACGAGCCGGAGAAGTTATTTCCCCGGCCACCGGTCCTCTGTCCCGGATGTCCCCATCGCGGGGTATTTATGGCCCTGAGGAAATTACGCGTAGCCGTCACCGGCGATATCGGCTGTTACACTTTGGGTGTTCTTCAGCCTTTGAACGCCCTGGATTCCTGTATTTGCATGGGAGCCTCGATCGGCAGTGCCATTGGTATGGAACGGGTGCAGGGTTCCGACAAGGGAGTGGTGGCTGTTATTGGTGATTCCACTTTTTTCCATTCCGGCATCACCGGTATTCTCGACGCCGTTTATAATAAGAGCAACGTCACAACTATCATTCTGGACAACCGCGCCACGGCTATGACCGGCGGCCAGGAACATCCCGGCACCGGGCATACCCTGATGGGGGAGGAAGTGCCCCAGGTCGATGTCGGTAAACTGGTGGAGTCGCTGGGAGTCAGGAACGTGCGTCACCTCGACCCGTACGATTATGAGAAAACGCTGGAGGTCATCAAGGAGGAAATCGAGAAACCCGGCCCATCGGTGATTATCACCAACCGGCCCTGCGTCCTGATGCCCAGGCGGATAATGGATGAACCGTACGTTATCGATCTTGAAGCCTGTACCGGCTGTTCGCTCTGTTTTCGCATATCCTGTCCGGCCATCTCGGCGTCGAGCGAGAAGAACAAACGGGGCAATCCCAAGGCGGTAATAGACCAGACCCTCTGCACCGGTTGCACCCTCTGCGCCCAGATTTGTCCCGAAGAAGCTATTATCCTCAAAAGTCAATTTGTGAAAGCGTAGGTGGCGTCATGGAAAAAAGCAATTTCAATATATTGATAGTCGGTGTCGGCGGCCAGGGGGTTCTGCTCGCCTCCGAGATTCTTTCCACCGTCGCTATGAACGCCGGGCTGGATGTCAAGAAGTCCGAAGTGCACGGCATGTCGCAGCGCGGCGGGGTGGTTTCCACTCATATCAAAATCGCTCCGAAAGTTTATTCCCCGACCATTCACCAGGGGCAGGTCGATGTTTTGCTGTCGTTCGAGCAGGCCGAAGCCCTGCGGGCGGTTAACTGGCTGAAAAAGGACGGGGTGGTGATTACATCGACGACCACCCTGGTGCCGTCGATAGTGACGTCGACCAAAGGAATGAACTACCCGGAGAACGCCGTCGAACTCATCAAGGACAGGGTCGAACGCGTTATCGCTCTGGAGGCCGATAAAATTGCCGGCGAACTGGGCAATCCCCGGCTGGTGAACACCATTTTGCTGGGGGTGATGTCCAATTACCTGCCTTTCGAAAAAAAGGCCTGGCTGGAGACTTTGAAGGCCAAAGTCAAGGCCAAATTTGTGGATATAAACCTGAAAGCCTTCGAAACCGGACGGGAGATTAAATTATCAACCGTTGATGCTTAGGGGAGGTAATGTCAAACTATATTCTGGTCATAAATCCCGGGTCGACCTCGACCAAGGTGGCGCTGTTTGACGGTGACGAGAAGATATCGGAGGAGAATTTTCGTCACGATGCCGCGGAACTGGGTCGATTCGACAATGTCGCCGACCAGTTCGAATACCGTATGCGCTCTATCGACCGCTGGCTCGAATCACACCGGTTCAAACCAGGAGAGATAAAGGCGGTGGCAGGTCGGGGGGCACCCCTGCGGCCCATGGAAGGCGGCTCCTATCAAATCACCGACCGAATGCTCGACGACCTGTATAACCGTCGCTATTCCAACCATGCCTCCAACCTGGGGGCGATAATCGCCCGCCATCTGGGGAAGCGGTATGGCGTACCGTCGCTGATTACCGACCCGATTACAGTGGACAATTTCACTGATATTGCCCGCGTCAGCGGGATTCCCGAGATTACCCGCCGCTGCCGGGCGCATACGCTTAATATCCGGGAAATTTCCCGGCGGGAGGCGGCCAAAAAGGGCAAACAGCTCGAGGAGGTGAATTTCGTCACGGTCCATATGGGTGGCGGTATATCCGTCGCAGCCCTGGAGGGTGGTAAGGTGGTCGATGTCAACGACGGTCTTCTGGGAATGGGGCCGTTCTCACCCGACCGGGCCGGAGCCCTGCCTGTCGGCGCGCTGGTGAATCTCTGTTATGCCGGCAAGTTCACCGAAAAGGAGCTGCTCGACAAACTGTCCAAAGAATCCGGCCTGAAGGCTTATCTCGGGACAAACGACCTGCGCGAGGTGGAGAGCATGATTGACCGGGGAGACGAAAAAGCCTTACTGTATTTTAACGCTATGGCTTATCAGATTGCCAAGGAAATCGGGATCGCGGCCACGGTGCTAAAGGGGAATTTCGAGGCCGTGATACTAACCGGCGGCATGGCCAACTCACAGCGGCTAACGGATGAAATAAAGAAATATATTTCGTACCTGGGTCCGGTACTGGTCGTACCCGGTGAGTTCGAGATGGAAGCTCTGGCGTCGGCCGGAATGCGGTACCTTGAGGGTAGCGAAGCATTGAAAGAATATTAATAACAGGCGGGGAAATATAAATGGCTCAAAATATCATCCATTCCTCGAAAGAACTGATCGCGCGGGCAATCGCCATCGCCGGGGAAGGCCGGAGGAAAACGGTAGCCGTGGCGGCGGCCCAGGATACCGATGTTATCGGGGCGGTTGCCCAGGCGCAGACCGAGGGTTTCCTCAATGGAATCCTGGTGGGTGATGTTGCGCTTATAAAAAAGCTGGCCGGTGAAAACGATATCGATATCGGCAGTATGGAACTGGTGGACAAAAAAGATATCACCGAGGCCGCTCATTATGCCGCCCGACTGGCCGCTGACAAGAAGGCCGACGCCATCATGAAAGGTTTTTTGCCAACCTCGGCGCTTCTGAAAGTAGTCCTCGACAAACAGTATGGTTTGCGGGGTTCCGACACCCTGTCGCACTGCGCCGTTATCGATATTCCCGGTTATCACAAGATGTTGAATTTCACCGATGGGGGCATGGTGGTCAAACCCGATGTTGACCAGAAATATCGGATTCTGGAAAACGCCGTTATGGTGGGACGGGCGCTGGGTCTCTCACCGGTGAAAGTGGCCATTTCGGCGGCGACCGAGAGCATCACCGATAAAATCGCCCATATCATTTCCGATGTCGAGGAAATCCGTCCGCGGGCGATGGCGGAACTGGAGGATGTTATCGTAGAAGGACCGCTGTCTCTGGACACGGCTACTTCGAAAAAAGCGGCCGCCTTCCAGGGTATCGACAACCCGGTGGCGGGTGAAGCCGATATATATCTGGTCAATTCCATCGAGGAAGCCAACATCGTCGTCAAATCTCTGATTCAGTTCGCGGGGGCGATTTTCTGCGGGGTCATCGTCGGGGCCAAGGTCCCCGTCTCGCTGGTGTCCCGCACCGATACGGTCATGAACAAGAAAGCCTCGCTGGCCCTGGCCTGTGTAATTTCCGATTACTATACGCAAAACCATATCTGGGAGTAGAGCAAAATGAACGAATTGCCGGAAATTTTCATTCCCGATGTTAACCGGTTTGACCATATAATCGCCCGGGCGAAAGATAAAATCGCCGGGGGTAATAAATGCCGGGCGGCGCTTTTGGCGCCGGTCGAGGCTGATATGCTGCGGGCTTTTAACAAAACGGTCGAAACGGACCTGGTGGCGCCGGTGATTCTCGGCGATGAGACGGCATTCAAAAAAACCTGCGCCGAAGCTGAAATCTCGCCGGACGGGTTTAATATCATTGACATAAAAAGTATTTCTGAAACCGTATCCCGGGTAGCCCGGATGGCTCGGGATGGAGAAATTGACCTGATTGTCAACAGCCGCCTGCCGGTGGCGGATATGCTGGGTATTTTGTTCAAAACCGAATCGGAGTTTATCACCCGGAATAAGATTGTTTCCCACGTAGCGGTGTTGCAGCCGCGGCAGTACAAAAAATTACTTCTATTGACCGATAGCGCGGTGGTGGTCCGGGCCGATTTGAAAACAAAGCTGGGTTTGATAGATAATTTAGTCACGGTGGCCGGTAAAATCGGCATCGAAAATCCGCGGGTCGCGGTTCTAGCGGCGGTCGAGGTGATTTACCCGCAAATGCCGGTTACGATGGAAGCGGCCGTGCTGGCTAAAATGGCTGAACGCCGGCAGATTAAGGGGGCTTTCGTGGACGGTCCGTTGTCGTTCGATATCGCGGTGGATATGGCGGCCGCCTATTCCAAAGGGGTGAAAAACTCTCCGGTGGCCGGTCAGGCCGATGCTTTGCTGGCGCCGAATATCGAGGTTGCTAACGGTATCTATAAAGCGATGACCCTGTACGGTCATTGCCCCCTGGGCGGTGTAATTATCGGCGGACGGGTACCGATTGCGCTGAGTTCCTGTTCCGATACCCCGGAAAACAAATTTAATTCGATAATACTGGGTATCTTGACCGCCTGATTCAGGTTCATTGAGCGGATTTTTAAGGCCCTGTTCGGTCATATCTTAAAGGGTACCTTGCTCTTAGTCGAGCAGCCGAATCTTTGCTTGACTATTGCATTTAACTCGTGTATTATCATAGGATTACAAATTTTACAAAGAAGAGGTTACGGTGAATTATAGTGTTATTATTGCCGGTGGTAAAGGGGAACGTTTCTGGCCCCTCTCCCGGCTCGATCGTCCTAAACAGTTTCTACAGTTAACATCCAACAAAACGATGCTCGAGGAGACAATTGACCGGGTAAAGCCTTTGATACCGCTAAAGAATATCCGGATTGTGGCCGGAGACACCATGTCACCCATAATCCTGGATTCGATTGATGGTATCACCGAGAAGAATCTCATCACCGAGCCGTTCGGGCGCAACACCTGTCTGGCGATTGGCCTGGCGGCGATACATCTCAACAAAGAAGACCCGCATGCGGTTATGGTCGTGCTTTCCGCCGACCACCTGGTTAATCCCCAGGAAAAACTTTTGAAAATTTTCGAGGACGGTGCTGCAATCGCCTCGAAAGAGGATTGCCTGATAACGATCGGAATCGTGCCCAACCGACCGGAAACTGCCTACGGTTATATCAAAATGGGGGAGATGTTTAAAAACGAAAACGACAGCGTCGTTTACCGGGTGTCGGCTTTTACCGAAAAGCCCAAACTGGTAGTGGCTCAGGAATATTACTACAGCCGGAAATATCTATGGAACAGTGGCATGTTCATCTGGTCGGCCAGGGCGATTATCGATGCCATTGAAATCTATCAACCGGAAATGGGAAAACTGTTAAAGGATTATGCCGCGACTATCGGCACGGATAAAGAAATGAAAGCCCGCAAGGAGCTTTATAAGAAAGCCAATGGCATTTCCATAGACTACGCCGTTCTGGAAAGCGCCAAAAACGTTCTGACTATCAAGGCCAATATCGTCTGGGATGACGTCGGGAGCTGGACCGCTCTGGAGAGATACAAAGACAAGGATTCCGAAAACAACGTTTTGATCGGTGAAACCGCCGTTCTTGGAACTTACGAGACAACGATATACAACGACAGCGAAGGTATTGTCTGCTGCCTGGGAGTGGCCGACCTGGTTGTGGTACGTTCGGCCAATATCACCCTGGTCGCGCACAAAACCAAAGTCGGTGACATTAAGGAACTGTTAACTAAACTTGGTGAAGATGAGAAAACCGGTAAATATTTATAGCCTGTTTCTGGTCCTGGTCGGCTTATTGTTTCCGGCAGGTTGTGGCCCGACCCGGAATGCGGAGGAAGAGAAGACCGAGACACGGCAGCCCGGTTTTACTGATGCCCGGGAATACGACCCGCTGGAATTGCCCCGTGACAGGGAAATAATTCCGGAGGCTTACCCGCGGTCCGGGGCTATCAGCGGCGGGAGTTTGATTGTGGAAAGCGGCTCGTCGAAAGACGACTCGGTCTATAGGCAAGTCAGGGAGGTTCCTCTGGCTGTTGATACTTTAAACAACCAGGTATATCGCGTGCAGCTTTTTACCAGTCAATATTATAACGAGGCTAAGCAGGCTCAGGCGGTTGCGGAAGAAATATTCGACCAGCCGGTTTTTGTCGATTATGAAGTACCTTATTTTAAAGTTCGGGTGGGAAATTTCGCCAGCCGTTTCGATGCCGAGGCTTATCAGCAAAAAACCCGCGAAGTCGGATATACCAGCGCCTGGGTGGTGGTGGTTAATTTGAACATCAGGGAAAGCGCGCCGCTTTATGAGAACCTGCCGGGTTTATTGATTGAAAGCGATTCTACCCTTAAAGCTGAGGATACCGTTTCGACCGGTGATGAACAGGATACTGATGAGTGAGATGGTGACGGTTAAAATCGACCCCCGGAAACCGGAAAAAGATATAATCGCTCGGGCGGCGGCGCTGCTTAAGAAGGGTGGCCTGGTAGTGGCTCCCACCGAGACCCGTTACGGTCTTTTAACCCGGGCCGACCGGGGGGAGGCTTTGAGTAAATTATCGCGGGTGAAAAAACGTCCACCGACAGTACCGGTGGCGATTTTTGTCGGGAAAGTCGAAGATATCCATCGGTACGGCCGGATGACTCCGTCCGCGCGAGTGCTGGCCGAGGCTTTTTTACCCGGACCGCTTACCCTGGTTTTGGATGCCGTAACGGACGGGGGAGCTCCCCTGGTGGTGGCGGGGAAAATCGGCCTGCGTTGTTCCTCCTCACCAGTGATTCAAGCCCTCGTCGACGCTGTGAATCTGCCCCTGACCGCTACTTCGGCCAACCGGTACGGTCAACCGGAATTTGAGACGACGGCGGAGATCGCCGCTTCGCTCGGCGATGAAGTGGAGCTTTACCTTGACGCCGGGGTGCTGGACAAACCGACCTCAACCGTGGTGGACTGTTCCGGAACGGAACCGCGCCTGTTGAGGGAAGGTTATATTTTAAAAGAGAAAATAGAAACGGTTTTAAACAAACAGGTCGGTCATGAGTGATAAAAAATACAGCATAATGTTTGTGTGCACCGGAAATACCTGTCGTTCGCCCATGGCGGAAGGTGCTCTGAAGAAATTGCTCGAAAAGGAGAACCCCGGTCCATACGAGGTCTTTTCTTCCGGGACGGCCGGAGCCTCGGGTTACCCTGCCACCTCTTATGCCCGGGAAGCGGCCAAAATGTGGGATATCGACCTGACCGGTCATGCCTCGCAGCAGTTGACGGAGACTTTGATTGATAAAGCAGACTTGATTCTGGCCATGTCCCCGGAACATCTTGAGGCAGTTTTGGATTTACTCCCCGAGGCGGCTCAAAAAACGTTTCTGTTTAAGAACTTTCCCGAAAACGACCCGGTCGGAGAGGCTGTCGAAGACCCAATCGGCCAGGAATTGAGTAAATACAATGAAGTTTTTCTTGAAATTGGAGAATATTTGGGTAAAAACCTGCCTGAATTTGTAAAAAGGATAAAAGAGAGCAATAATGCCTGACAGATCTTTGATGCATAAAATACTGCTTGGTTTGGTAATATTTGCCGGGCTGATTCCCGTTTTGTATTTTGTCTCGGTCGAAGTTGGCATCGCCGAGGCGGCGGCCGGGAACGCCGACTCCGTGATGGAGGTCGACTCTATAGCTGTGGATGCCTTTGACCGTTTTGTGGAAAATTACGCCTTCGGCGTGGGCGAGAAATTCTCTTTTGACATTAACTATGGGTTCATTAACGCCGGTTATGCCACCCTCGAGGTTGTGCGGCTGATTGAATACGAAAACCGCCCCTGTTATTTGATCGAATCTACAGCCAATTCCAACAGTTTCTTTTCTACCTTTTACAAAGTTCGCGACCGGATCGAATCGGTCGTCGACGCAGTCGGTATGTTCAGCTGGCGCTTCGAAAAAAATCTTCGCGAGGGGAACTATAGCGCCGACCGCATGTACACTTTCAACCAGCGCAACAATTTCGCGGTTTACAAGGGGGATACAATCGAAGTCGCGCCCTTCACCCAGGACCCGATATCGACCCTGTATTTCACCCGCACCCAGCCTCTGGAAATCGGTGAATCCTTTTTCCTCGACAATTTCGTGGACGGCGATAAATATCATCTCGAAGTAAGGGTGCTTAAGAGGGAAACCGTCTCGGTCAAAGCCGGGATGTTTGACTGTATCGTGGTGGAGCCCCTGACCAGTTCGGTCGGCGTCTTTAAAAACGAAGGGCGTTTGAAAATCTGGCTGACCGATGATTATCTGAAAATGCCGGTACTGATGAAATCCAAAGTATTGGTCGGTTCAATAACGGCGGAACTGACCGATTACAAACTGGGTGAGATCAAAGAATTCTAAAAATATGAATACCAATGACAGGAAATACTCACCCGTGGATTTAAAGCGGGTGAAGCGATATTCTATCGCGAAACGACCCAATAAAACTGAAATTGCCGCGTTCGGCAAACCGTTCAATAAAACCGCCGGGGTAAAGGAATTCTTCGGTTCATTGCCGAAATTTCTAAAAGCCGAACAGTTGAACGAGTTTATCACACTGGCGGTAAAAGCACGTCGAGATAACTACCCTTTTCACCTGCTGCTGGGGGCGCACACCATCAAGGTCGGTCTGTCGCCGATTATAATCGACCTCATGAAGCGAGAAATTGTCACCGGCATTTCGTTTAACGGTGCCGGGCTGGTGCACGACCTGGAGCTGGCCTTTTTCGGGGGAACTTCCGAGGATGTCCAGGCGGGTCTGGCCGACGGTTCCTTCGGGATGGTGCGCGAGACCGGGGAGCTTTATGCCGCGGTCATCAAAATCGCAGCCGATAGGGAGACAGGCCTGGGGGAAGCGGCCGGGATTTTTATCAACGGCGAGAAAGCCCCCCACCGGCAGCACTCCCTTTTTGCGGCGGCGCAAAAAATGAAACGACCGGCCACCATTCATATCGGGATCGGCACGGATATCGTCAATCAGCATCCCGATTTCGACGCGGCGGCGGCAGCGGCGGCTTCTTATGTCGATTTTCGCATCCTGGCTGCCGTTTGTACCCGCCTCGACCGGGGCGGGGTACTTGCGAATATCGGTTCAGCTGTTATATTACCGGAAGTATTTTTAAAAGCCCTGACTGTAGCCAGAAACCTTAACCCTGGCAGGAGTCGATTGACGACAGCCAATTTCGATATGCTCGAGCATTATCGACCCCGCGTCAACGTGGTCACCCGACCGACTTACAAGACCGGGAAGGGGTTTGATTTTCGCGGGCATCATGAAATCATGATTCCCCTTCTGGCCTGGGGGCTGAAAGCGAATTACAAATAAACTGGAAGGACTGGAGTTTTAAGAAATGGCTAAATTGGTTGAATGTGTTCCAAATTTTTCAGAGGGCCGTCGCCCCGAAGTTATTAATGAAATCTGTAACGCCATCACTTCCGAAGACGGGGTGGTGCTGCTCGATAAAGAAATGGATGCCGACCACAACCGGGCGGTGGTGACTTTCGTTTGCCATCCCGGCAAGGCGGTCGAGGCCGCTTTCCGGGGTTACCAGAAAGCGGCGGAATTGATCGATATGACCGTGCACAAAGGAGAGCACCCGCGTATGGGAGCCTGCGACGTCTGTCCCTTCATTCCCATCTCCGATATGACTATCGAGGATGCCGTCGAGCTGGCCAACCAGCTGGGTAAGAAAGTCGGCGAGGAACTGCGGATACCGGTTTATCTTTACGAGGACGCCGCCACGATGCCCAAGCGCAAGAACCTGGCCAACGTGCGCACCGGTGAATATGAGGGTATCCGCGACAGCATCGAAACCGACAAGTCCCGGAAGCCCGATTACGGTCCGGCCAAGATGAATCTGAAATCGGGCTCGACGGCAATCGGGGTGCGTTTCCCGCTGGTGGCTTTTAACGTTTATCTGGATACGAATAAGAAGTGGATTGCCGATAAAGTCGCCGACGCCGTGAGGTCGCTGCGGGGCGGCTATCGTTTCGTGAAAGCGCTGGGTTTTGAAATCAAGGAACGCAACCAGGTGCAGATATCGATGAACCTCGTAAATTATACCAGGACCCCGATATTCCGCGTATTCGAAACCATCAAAAGCGAAGCCGCCCGGTACGGGGTTAACGTGACCTCGTCCGAAGTGGTGGGCCTGCTGCCCAACGATGCCCTGGTCGATGTCTCCGATTTTTACCTGCGGTTGGAGAATTTCTCCAAGGCGCAGATTCTCGAGGAAAAACTTAAAGACGCGATGGGGGCGATGTCGGGCGAGGGTGACAGTTTTTACGACGAGGTAGCCTCATCCTCACCGGCGCCCGGCGGCGGTTCCGTCTCGGCCTCGGCTGGAGTGTTATCGGCGGCGCTGACGGCCATGGTCTGCCGGCTGACGGTGGGCAAAAAGCAATACAAGGACGTCAAGGATGAATTGTCCGATATCCGGGACCGGGCCGATAAACTGAGGGCCGAGTTGACGAAACTTATCAATGACGACAAGGAAGCCTTCGAGGCTGTGATGGCGTCTTTTAAAGTATCCGGGCCGGAAAAAGAAGAAGCCGTGGAAAAAGCCACCAAACGAGCCTCCGAGGTCCCTTTGACGGTTATGAAGAAAACTCTGGAAGCTCTGGAGATGGCTCTGGTGGTGGCAGAGAAGGGCAATGTCAATTCCATTTCCGATGTCGGGGTAGCCGGCCTGATGGGCCAGACGGCTATCGAAGGCGCCGGGTATAACGTGAGGATTAATCTGGGTTCTTTGAAAGATAAAGAATTTGTAAAAAAACTTACCGATGAGGTAGCTGAAATTCGTAAAAAAGGAGAGCGGTTGGCGACGGAGATTAAAAAAGTCGTGGAAGCCAAACTGTAGCGAGAATGGGCAAATACATCGATCTGCATATACACACTACCCATTCCGACGGAACCTGCAGCGCTCCGAAAATACTTGAAATTGTACGGCGGGAGGAGTTGGCAGCCTTCGCCGTAACCGACCACGATACTATTGACGGGTACCTGGCGGTGGCCGGTCGTCTCGAAGAGGGCGACCCGGAACTGATAACGGGCGTGGAGATTTCCGCCGAAATCGATAATGATGACCTGCATATCCTCGGTTACCTTTTTGACCCCAACGACGAAAGGTTGAAATTCGCACTGCATAATTTCCAGGAGAAAAGGGAACAAAGAGCCCGTTTGATGGTAGAAAAACTGAATAAACTCGGACTGGCTTTATCGTTCGAAACGGTCAGAGAATACGTAACCGGTTCCGTGGTCGGCCGCCCGCATATCGCGGAAGCGTTGTTTCAAAAGGACCTGACCGGGAGCTACCAGGAAGCTTTCGACAATTACATAGGCAATAACGGTCCGGCTTATTTTCCCAAGGCCAAGATGACCCCGGCGGAAGCCATCAGTCTGATCCATCAGGCGGGGGGCCTGGCGATTCTGGCCCACCCTTATATCGGCGACATGATGCGTTATCTGGACGTATTGCTGGCGCTGGGTCTGGACGGTATCGAGGTATATCATTATTCACATAATCGCGAAAGTATCTCTTTCCTTAAGCAAGTGGTCGAAAAATACGGCTTGATTGCCTCCGGCGGATCCGATTTTCACGGCCGCTCGGGGCAGAACGGAACCATCGGTTCCATGAATGTACCGTTTGAGTATCTGGATAACATGAAACAGAAAGCGCGACAAAGACGAGGTAAGCATTGAAAAGAATCATTGGTTTGGCAATTGTACTACTGCTCGGATTATCGGCGGTCGCCGAAGAAATCGAGTTGAACGAGCAGACCCAGATTAATATCATCAAAAATTACATGCGGGTAACCGGACAGAAATATAAACTGCCCTCGTCTTACGCTTTGGATGAGGAAGAAGAGACGGTTCTGCCGAACAAATGCGGCACTGCCGCCCTGCTTGATTTTATCGAGGTCCGGGACAAGCTGAATCCGAACCTGATGAATTCGCTGGGAGCGGAGCTTTACGTGCGGCCCGTTCTCGATTTGAGTTATGACAGCCCGGGCGGCGAATTCAAGATTCATTACACCAAAACCGGCCCGGATTCGGTTTATCGCGCCAGTGTCGACAGCGATATCGACGGCGTGCCCGATTTCGTGGAAAGAGTAGCCCTGATCGCCGATTCGGTGTACGAGCATATTATCAACGAACTGGGCTATCCAATACCGCCGAGCGACGGTTTTTACAACGGCGGCGGGGACGAAAAGTACGATATCTACCTGAAAGACCTCCAGGGTGAGGCTTACGGCCTGGACTATCCCGACTCGGCCTATATCGGACCCGGCGAGAAGCAGTCCACCTCGTTTATCGTACTGGATAACGACTATTATGAATTTTATATCCTGGACGCCAACAATGATAGAATTTATATCTACCGCAACCGGCCGCTGGACGCTATCCGGGTTACGACTGCCCATGAATTTTTCCATGCCGTGCAGTTCGGGATTGATTTTTTAGAATCGGAGCTCGAGGCGCTGGGTGATAACGTTTATATGATGAAGCGTTACTGGATGGAGATGTCGGCAGTGTGGATGGAAGAGGAAGTTTACGACAACATCAACGACTATTATAATTACCTGCCCTATTTCTTTTATTTTCCGATGTCTTCTATCCAGCAGTTCAATTCCTATTCCGACCCTCACCCGTATGCCTCGGTGGTGTTTCCGATATATCTGTCCGAGACTTACGGTCGGGACATTATCCGGGATATCTGGCTGCTCTGCGGGGAGATGGGCACCGGTCCGCATTTCCTCTACGCCGCCCAAAATAAGATAGACTCCGCCAGTAACGGGACGGCGAGTCTCGGTTCGGCCTTCCGCGATTTTGCCCTCTGGAATTTTTTCACGGGCTCGACCCGCGCTTATCAGGCGCCGAATAATATCGGTTATTCCGAGAAAGCCAACTATATCGCCATTCCCGGCGAAGCTATGGACAACCGTTACATTTACCCGACTTTAGTCCCCAGCAATCAGAATTTCTATAAACCGGAACACAACGCCGCCGTGTATCTGAAGTTCACCGAGACGCGCACCATTCACGATAAGTACTGGGTTTGTAACGAAGGTACCTGGGATATCCTCTGTCACGACACGACCGTCACGCTGTCCGATACGATTGTCTGCGATTCGGTTGACTGCGCCGCGTTCGCGTGTAATATCCTTCGCAAATGCGATTCCATCGCCTGCGATTCTTTTTTCTGCGACACCATCATGGCGCCCCTGGACACCACTATCACCATCTGCACCCAGGACCGGTGTTTCGACTCCACCCGGGTCACCGAGTTTGATTTTTACGACAAGATTGATTCCACCATGCTGGTTTCGCTCAGTTACGACACCCTGACGCAACCCTGGGGCCTGACGGTTTTGTTTCAACTCGATGATGACCCGGATTCCTTTTATTATGACCAGTATCTCCTTACCGCCAACCCTTATATATATAACGGTCGGAAGTTTTACCCCAGCGCCCTGATTGAATCTTATAATCCGGACCTGTATCGTTCCATTACTTTTATCGCGTCGCCGGCATCGACCGACCTGACCCGCTATGAACCGCGGGCCGGCATGTATTTCGGCTTTTACGTTCCCGAGGAAGGTGAAATCGACAGTTCTCTTATCAACGTTCCGGCCTCGGTGCTGTATTCTTATCCCAATCCCGCAGTTGTATCGGAAATGACCGGCGACAGTATTATTTTCCGTTTCCAGGTTCCGACCGACACCACCAGCTTCACGACCGAAATCGAGCCCAAAATGGTGGTGGACATTTTCACCGTTGCCGGCGAGTATGTAGGCACGGTCGAAAGGGTCATCAAGGAAATCGACCGGCTGGGAATTGCCGAGGTAGGCTGGAACATGACCAACGCCGAGGGACGCGAGGTGGCATCCGGGGTTTATATCGCGTACGCCCGGTTGTTTTCCGACCGGTTGAATACTTTTTCGCAGAAACGAAGTCTCCTGGCTGAGGATAAGGTCAAAGTAGCGATAATTCGATGAGCGTGAACCTCCGCCTTATAACCCGGATAGCACTTTTTGCGGCCCTTATTTACGTTCTTTCCTGGGGAACCTCGTATTTCCCTAACGTCAATCTGGTTTTTTTCATCGTTTTCACCGCCGGCTTTTTATGGGGAGCAGTGGCCGGTATCCTGGTGGGCGCGGTCGGGATGGGTTTGTGGACGACCTTTAATCCTTACGGTCCGGCCGCTTTCTCGATTATGCTGGCCCAGGTGGGCGGGATTACCCTGAGCGGCCTGACGGGCTTTTTTTTCCGTAAAAGCCGCTGGTCCGAAAGGAACAAAAAAACCCTTATTACCAGCCTGGTGCTGGTCGCCGTAGTTTGTACGTGCCTGTTTTATCTGCCGGTTAATGTTATCGACGCCTGGATTTATCAGCCGTTCTGGCCGCGTTTTATTACCGGTATGCTCTGGAGCCTGGTCTCGGTGGCGGCTAACATGATAATTTTTCCGTTGCTTTTTCCCGTCACCCGGTATTTATATGACAGGGAAAGAATTTCATCATGGTGAAACGATTACTCATCATAAGCCTGGTCTTATTCGGTGGCCGGGTCGGGGCCGGGGCGGCCGACACGACCGATTTTAAAACCGACCACCTGCTCGATTCCGTGCCCCCGGTTTCCGATACCGTCCGGTCGGCCGACAGTCTCACTGAGGCGCAGAAAGCCGAAGCCCGGTTCATGGAGCGTTATAAAAAACTCAAGGAAGAAAAACAGGCGGCGGTCGAACCGCCCCTTAATTATTATGACAGCCTGATGGTTTATTTTATTTCATCCCGGTTGAACCGGCGCCGGTTGATTGACCGTTCTTTCTATCACGACGCCGGCGATTATTTCCGTTTCGACCCGGGTTATTTTGTCCTCGAAAGCCAGACGACACCGACGAGAAAAACCGTCCAGCCGTACGGCCTGACCGGCGACCGGCTTAACGTCCTGGTGAAGGACTTTCAGTTGAAACCGTTCGAGCACGTGCTGGAGCCGGACGGTATGATAGACTTCAACGATATTCCCACCGCCCTGGACCAGGCGGTTTATATTTTACCCGGTCCGGTCGGGGCTCTTTTCGGCGGCGACGGGATGGTAGCCACGTTGATGACCCGTCCGCAGGACTTTGACACTACCGCGGCGCGGAGCACCTTCCTGGTGGACAAAGGGACTTTCGGTTACAGTTACGCCCGGGGGCGCTTTTCCAAAAAATTTATCCGGGGCCGGACGATTGACATGTCGATTGGCTACCGCAACGCCGACGGTCAGTTTTTCGGAAGTACCGATGACGCCTATCATTATTACGGTGATTTTTATTTCCCTCTCGGACAGACCTGCGGGGTGCGGACGACCGGTCAGCTCTATAGCCGGGAAAACAACTTGTGGTACCGCTATAACCTCGGCGGGACCTATATCAAGCGGAACCGTTTCGACCGCTCGGCCCGGGTTTCGTTTTTCGCCTTCAATCCCAATCGCACGCGAAAATATGAGCTGGCTTACCGGTATCTTCGCCAGGGTTCGGATATCAACCAGCCTTATAAGGGGCGATTCAATCTCTCCGGTCATGAGCTTGTTCTCGGTCGGGAATGGTTTGCGGGTGAAACCGTTTTCAAGGCGGAGCTGTCGGGCGGCTTTCAGGAATACGACGATGGTTTTGAAAGTTTCCAGCGCTTTGCCAGTTCGGCGGCGTTTAACCTGGCCCGCCTGAAAAAGGGCTGGCGTTATGTCCTCAAGGGAGGCGCAAGGCACGACGATGCTTTCGGATTATCGCCTTTCGCGGTCGGGATGTTGTTTAAGGATACCGAACGCTGGTTGTTGATGTTCTCCGCCGGGTATAACGAGCGCTCGCCGTCCATGCTCGAACTGAACCTCCGCGAACAGAGCGCCACGCTGTACCGTCTGGCCGGGGGGGATTATACCGACCGGGGCAATAAGGCGCTGATTCCGGAAAGGCAGCTGGTCGGCAACGCCACCGTCCAGTGGGGAACGCTGGATAACAATCTCGGTCTGGAAATTACGGGTGGCCGCATTTTCGAAGGCATCGACTGGGTGAATACGGTCGCGGCCGATTCCCTCTCGTACCTGTTCGAACCGCAAAACGGCGACATCAATTTCGTCAACACCACTTTGTCGGGAAACCTGGGGCTGAAAGATTTCCTGCGACTGTACGCCGGCGGCGCCTATCACTTCCTGGAATATGAAAATTTCGAGGATAAGGCGTACACACCCGAGTACGAGGCTTTCTCCGGTCTGGAACTGCACTTGTTCTGGACGCAGAAACTGATTGACCTTTTCGCCTACGGGGAAATAGTTTTTGTGGGACCGTACGACGGTTATGACCAGGATAATATCGGCAACGCGGTTATTAACGCCAAGCTCTCATTCAGGATGGGTTCGTTCCGGTTTCATTATGTCTTCCAGAATGTGCTGGCCACCCAGTATAACGGGCGGGATTATTATCTTTTCCCGGGTCGTTACAGTTATTACGGATTTACCTGGGATTTTTTGGATTAAACGGTAACCGGCTTGACGGTTATTGACTATATATAAATAAACAGGAAGGACCATGGCTTTACAACTTACCCGCGAACAGGCTCATGAACTGGTCGTCGAAAAAATCGGCATCAACAACCTCCTGAAGCACATTCTGGCGGTGGAAGCCGGGATGCGGCGGCTGGCCGAACATTTCGGTGAGGATGTCGATTACTGGGGACTGACCGGGCTGGTGCACGATCTCGATTACAACGAAACCAAGAACGACGAAAAGCGGCACACTTATATCACCGCCGAATGGCTTGCACAATATAACCTGCCCGAGGAGATGCTTTATGCTATTCACGCTCACCCCGGCCATGTGCCCTGTAAGAGCCGTCTTGACTGGGCTCTTTACACGGTGGACCCGACAACCGGTTTTATCGTAGCCTGCGCCCTTATGCACCCCGAAAAGAAACTGGCCGTCATCGACGCTGATTTCATGCTGCGGCGGTTCAAGGAAAAAAGGTTTGCCGCCGGGGCATCCCGAGAGAATATGGCCGCCTGCTCCGAACTGGGACTGGAGCTCGACCAATTCCTGATCTTGGTGTACGAGGGAATGATGACCGTCACCGACCAGTTAGGCTTATAGGTGGCTCCATCGGTGAATTGACGAAAGAAGGCTCGATACTCAGAAAAGATGTGGTCGGCTGGTCGCTTTATGATTTCGCCAACACCATCTACTCGATGAATATCGTCTCGCTTTATCTGAAAAGATATATCGTCGAGGATTTGAAATTCGACGACCGGTATTTCGATATCCCTTTTTCACTGTCTATGCTCTGCGCGGCGGTCGTGCTGCCGGCTCTGGGGGCGCTCTCGGACCATTCCACCAAGAAAAAAATATTTCTGTTTCTGTTTACTCTCAGCTGCTGCACGGCAGTGGGTTTGATGGCCCTCGTCCCGCCGTCGGCGATTTTCGCCGTCATGCTCCTGTTTGTCATCGCCAATTTTTCTTATGAAGCCGGTCAGCCGTTTTACAACGCCCTGCTTTACTCGGTGGCCGACGGTAACCGGGCCCGCTTCGTATCCGGTATCGGTGTCTCGCTGGGGTATGTCGGCTCGATAGTCGGAATGATTGTCGTGCTGCCGTTCGTTACCGGCTCGCTGTTTTCATACGATTTAACTTTTATAGAGGGATGGGGGAAACCGGGCGCGTTTGTTCCCACCGCAATATTGTTCTTCCTGTTTGCTCTGCCGCTTTTCTGGTGGGTGCGCGAATCGAAAATACATATCCCCCGGAAAATAAAATTTATCGAGGCTTATCACGATGTCTGGCAGGGGATAAAAGAAACCAAAAAATATCCAGGGGTGTTGCGGTTTTTAATTGCCGATTATTTTTTCGAGGATGCCGTTATGACCGTCATTATAAATATCGGTTTGTTCGGCTCCGTTGTCCTGGGTATGGCTGACCGGGATTTGACCGTCTTCCTGGTTATCTCCACTGTGAGCGCCGTAATCGGTTCCTTTTTGATAGGCAAAATAGCCGAGCGGATATCTTTGAAAAAACTCGTACAAATGATCGTAGTCGGCTGGATTGTCTGCCTGATTCTTTTTGCTTGTGGTATTCATCTGTTGACCCTGGTCCTATATTCAAGTTTACAGTTACTGACTCAGATATTTAAAGGCGATTTGTGGGTGGCCTATCAGTTAAGCGAGTTCGGGGCAGTCTGGGTGCTGGGTTCGGCGGTGGGGGTTTTAATGGGCGGTTTATGGACCACCACCCGACCGATGCTGGCTGAACTGGTCCCGCGCCGGGAACTGGGCAGGTTTTTCGGTCTTTTTTCGCTCTCGGGAAGGGCCGCGGCGATTTTTGGACCGCTGGTCTGGACGACGGTGGTTTTTCTCTTTAAAAAAGACGGCCTCCTGGGGCCGGCTCTGGCTGAGCTTTTTGTGATTGATGTTTCGGGACTTACGAAGTTATCTTATAAGCTGGCGGTTTTATCGCTGGTGGTGATGCTTTTAATCGGTCTTTTTATATTCCGAAAAGTGCCGCTAGCAAAGAAGGATTCCGATGGATAGAAAAATTGGCAACCGAAATTATTATTATTTCAGCGGAGTGGTACACATACACACTACCGCATCGGACGGTACCGAAGGTATCGAGAAGATAATCGCTACCGGGAAAGAAGTCGGACTGGATTTTATGATGTTCGCGGACCATATGACACTGGAGCATAAAGAGAACGGTCATGAGGGGTGGCACGGCAAGACGTTGGTAGTTATCGGCTATGAGCACAACGATGCTGCGGATAAAAATCATTATCTGCTTTTCGGGTCCCCGCGAGTGTATCCCGCCTCCCTGACCACCCGGGAATATGTAGCGGCGGCTGCCGCTGACAGAGTCCTGGGCATCCTGGCTCATCCCGACGAGAACCGCAGCCGGATGGGGAAGTATCCGCCCTATCCCTGGACGGAATGGAGTGTGGACGGCTTTCAGGGAATGGAGCTGTGGAACCAGATGTCGGAATGGATGGAAAAATTGACGCCCTGGAACAAGGTAGCGTTGGCTTTCTCACCGCGCAAATCGATGGTCGGCCCGACTGAAAGACTTTTAAAAATCTGGGACGAGATAAACCTGAAAAAGCGGTGTGTAGGGCTGGCCAGCGTCGATGCCCATGCTTTTCCTATAAAAGTCGGTCCGCTTACGGTAAGTATATTCCCCTATAAAGTGCATTTCAAAGCTTTGAGAACGCATATTATTTTGTCGGAACCCCTGGCGGAGGATTTTGAAACAGCCCGGGAACAGCTTTTCGACGCTATCCGGGAAAGCCGGGTGTTTTTCTCCAACATGCGCTGGGGCGCGGCGGACGATTTTGAGTTTTACGCCGTGAACGATACCGGTCTGGTGATCACCGGCGGAACACTGGGTCTGGATGACCGTACCCGTTTGCTTGTAAAACTGCCCCGGCGGGCTACCTTGAAAATAATCGCAGACGGTCAGAAAGTTATCGAGACGGTTGCCGATGAACTGGAATATACCGTTACCCGAAAAGGAATTTACCGGGTCGAAGCCTGGAAGAAAAAAAGAGGCTGGATATTTTCCAACCATATCAGGATTGGGGTCTGAATATGAAGAAAACTGAATTTAAACTTGAACTAATCGATTATCGGAACGACGACGGCGACGAAAGCGGGGCGACGCTAAGGAATAAGTTCGTCATCATGACTCATCGGGATATAGCAGCTCTGGTGATGGGACCGGTTACCCGATATCCTTATCATGCCGCGCTGTTGGAGAGATATTGTATCGATAATAAAATCCCGGCCTCATGGGCGCACAAACCGGACCTGCTGGAGATATTCGACCGGGAGGTTCAGTTAAAAGGCGGGGGGCTGCTGGATATTTACCCTCAGGATAAAATACTTAAGATTTACGGTTTTTCCTCCGCTTACGGACCGTATAGCTCCGATTACCTGAAGAAATTCATAAACGGCCATCCTTTTTTCACTCCCTTCTCAGTCAGGGTAAAGGTTTTATAAGATAAAAATTGTGATATATTTATCAAACTTTAGACCACAATCACATTCCGGTAAAACAATAATTATCTCATAATTGAATAGTAATAAATACCTTAAAAATAACCCGTGCGGTTATATTTGTTTGGCGTTGAAAATAAAGATTACCTGTTTTTTCAAAAATATGTTGACTTTGATGCGTAATATAACTAAAGTTGATGAAATCGTATTTTGAAAGTTTACAAAATGTTTGAGACCTATTATCCGATTCTTTTCCTGCTCGTCTTTGCTGTTTTTCTGGCTGTTTTATTAACCGTTTTTTCCTTGATTTTCGGACGCCGGACCAAGCTGGGAAAGAAGGGTCAACCTTACGAATGCGGGGTGGACCCGGTGGGTAACAACAAGGAGCCGGTCCCGGTCAAATATTTCCTGATAGGTATTTCTTTTATTCTTTTCGATATTGAGCTGATTTTTTTACTGCCCTGGGCAGTGGTATCCCGCGAACTGGGCATGTTTGGATTCGTTTCCATAGTAATTTTTGTCACCCTGGTCATCATCGGGTATATTTACGAGCTTGGTAAGGGAGCCTTGAAGTGGGATTAGAAGAGAAGATTCCCGACTCAATAATATTAACCACGCTGGACAAAGTGGTCAACTGGGCGCACAAGCGTTCCATGTGGCCGATGACTTTCGGTCTGGCCTGTTGCGCTATCGAAATGATGTCGGCCAGCATGCCCAATTTTGACCTGGCTCGTTTTGGTATGGAGGTTTTCCGGCCGTCGCCCCGCCAGGCTGACCTGATGATTGTCTCCGGACGGGTATCGCGCAAGATGGCCCCGGTGGTCAAGACCCTTTACGAGCAGATGCCCAATCCCAAGTGGGTTATCGCCATGGGCGCCTGTGCCTCGTGCGGCGGCGTGTTCAACAACTATGCCATCGTCCAGGGTGTTGATAAAATCATCCCGGTCGATGTTTACGTGCCGGGTTGTCCCCCCCGACCCGAACAGTTGATTAACGGGATAATGAAACTGTTCGAGAAAGTGGAAAAAAGCTCACTTAAAGACAGGCACGAGGAATGGGGACGATAGAAATATCGTCGGCGATATGTAAAGGGAGTACGGATTAAGCGTTTTCGTTAAAGCTGTTTACCGGTTATGGAATTTGAACAGGAAGTAAGAGAGTTTATCAACGGTCGTTTCGGTGAAGACGTTATCGCTGAGGATAATTTCCGAAACCAGCTATCCTTTATCGTCAAACCTGCGGCGGTGTTTGATATATGCCAGGCCCTTCAGGAGGATGACCGGCTCGATGTCCGATTCCTGGCGGATATCGCCATGGTTGACTGGCTGGGTCATGCTGAAGAGAAAAAAGGCCGCTTCGAACTGGTTTACAACCTGTATTCCCTCAAGCATAAGGGTCGTTTCTTCTTGAAAACCCGCCTGCCCGCCGATAAACCGGAAATCAAAAGCCTGACCCCGCTGTGGAACGGCGCCAACTGGCTGGAGCGGGAAGCCTTTGATATGATGGGGATAATCTTCACTGGCCACCCCGACCTGACCAAGATTTTAACCCCGGATGACCTCGAAGGGCATCCCTTGCGCCGGGATTTCCCCTTAACCTGGGAACAACCACAGTTCAGTTGGAACAAGGATGACCCACCTGAGGTGATCAAGTAATGGCCGAAAGAAAAACCATCACTTTAAATATGGGACCGCAGCATCCGGCCACCCACGGTGTACTCCGGGTGGAGTTGGAACTGGAAGGGGAGACGGTCGTCAGGGCTCGACCGATAGTTGGTTATCTGCATACCGGCATCGAAAAGACCATGGAATCCAAACTTTATTATAAGGCCATTCCCGAGACGGACCGCATGGATTACTTGGCGCCGATGTCTAACAATCTCGGTTACTGCCTGGCGGTGGAAAAGCTGATGGATATCGAGGTTCCGGAAAAGGTCAAATGGGCGCGGGTTTGCCTGGCGGAGTTGACCCGGATAAATTCCCATCTGGTCTGGCTGGGTACGCACGCGTTGGACCTGGGCGCCCTGTCGCCTGTCCTGTACACTTTCCGGGACCGGGAGATGATTCTCGATATTTACGAAGCCTGCGGCGGCCAGAGGATGATGACTTCGTACATCCGCATCGGCGGGCTGGCTCACGACCTGCCGCTCGATTTTGATAAAAAGGTCGCGAATCTACTGAAAGTTTTTCCGGAAAAAATAAAAGAATATGAAACGCTGCTGACGGAGAACCAGATATTCATCAATCGTACCCGAGGTGTGGCGGTGATATCGGCCGAGGACGCTATCAACTGGTCGCTTTCCGGCCCGATGCTTCGCGGCAGCGGTGTCAGGCACGATTTGAGAAAAGCCAATCCTTACAGCGGCTACGAAAATTTCGATTTCGAGATTCCCATAGGCGAAAACGGCGATGCTTACGACCGGTACAAACTCCGAATCGAGGAAATGCGCCAGTCGCTGCGAATCGCCCGGCAGGCGCTAGACGGCATGCCGGAAGGTCCCTACCGGGCGCACGTCCCCGGAGTGGTATTGCCGCCCAAGGAGGACGTGCTGCATAAAATGGAATCGATGATTTTCCATTTCAAGATAATCACCGAGGGTTTCAAAGCTCCGTGCGGCTCGGTGTACCAGGCAATCGAATCACCCAAAGGGGAAATCGGTTTTTATATCGTCGGCGACGGTACCAACCGTCCCCGCCGCATCCGGGTCCGGCCGCCGTCGTTCGTTAATATCGCCTGCCTGCCGGCCCTGTGCGAGGGCCGGATGGTATCCGACGTCGTCTGCGCCATCGGCTCGGTGGATATTGTTCTGGGAGAGGTTGACCGATGATTTTAAACGATAACTCTAAGGCCCGGATCAGGGAACGGGTGGGGCTTTATCCCCGCCACAAGTCCGCGATCCTTCCGGCGCTGACAATCGCCTATCACCAGGTTGGCCATCTCAACGATGAGGTCTATAAAGAGATTGCGAAAATTATCAAGGTACCGTACGTGGAAGTCGCCGAGGCGGCCACGTTTTATACCATGTTCCCCAAGGAACCGGTGGGGAAATACCTGATTCAGGTCTGCCACAATATTTCCTGCGCCCTGCTCGGCGCCGACAGCCTGGTGGAATACCTGGAACAGAAACTGGATATCAAGAAGGGTGAAACGACCAAAGACAACCTGTTTACGCTGGTGACGGTGGAATGTCTCGGTTCCTGCGCCACCGCCCCGATGATGCAGATTAACCAGGATTATTATGAAAACCTCACCCGGGAAAAAGTGGACCGGATACTGGAAGAATTGAGAGTGAAGGGCTGATGTTTTATTCACCGGTCAGAACCAATGCCGCGGAAGTAGCCCAAAGCGAAAAGCTGCACTTGTTTCGTTTTGTCGAAGACCCCGAGCAGGTGAAAATCGACATCTATGAGACGCACGGCGGCTACAAGGCCTGGAAGAAGGCGTTGACCTCGATGAAACCGGCTGAGAT
Source organism: Candidatus Zixiibacteriota bacterium (assembly GCA_016926795.1). Classification (GTDB taxonomy): domain Bacteria; phylum Zixibacteria; class MSB-5A5; order GN15; family FEB-12; genus JAFGNW01. Next base: position 2,322 of record JAFGNW010000198.1, on the reverse strand, counting down.
AATCGACGAGATCAAAAAATCCGGTCTTCGCGGGCGGGGCGGCGCCGGGTTCCCGGCCGGGATGAAATGGAGCTTCATCCCTAAAGATTCGCCCAAACCGCGTTATTTGATTTGCAACGCCGACGAGTCCGAGCCGGGCACTTGCAAGGACCGGGTGCTGATGGAGCGCGACCCGCACGCCGTTATCGAGGGCATGGCCATCGCCGCTTTCGCCATCGGCTGCCACCGGATGTTCATATATATTCGCGGGGAGTTCAACCACAGTATCGACCGCATGCAGGCAGCCGTGAAAGAGGCTTATGAAAAGGGGCATCTGGGTAAAAACGTTTACGGCTCCGGTTATGATCTGGATATGGTCGTCCATTCCGGCGGCGGAGCCTATATCTGCGGCGAGGAAACGGCTCTTCTCAACTCGCTCGAGGGCGAGCGCGGGATGTCACGCATAAGACCGCCGTTCCCGGCTATCGAGGGATTGTACGCCTGCCCGACCATCGTCAATAATGTCGAAACGCTGGCCTCGGTGCCGCACGTCATCAATCACGGCGCCGACTGGTATAAAACGCTCGGGACGGAGAAATCCCCCGGCAGCAAGATTTTCAGCCTTTCGGGGCACGTCAAACAGCCCGGCAATTACGAGGTCGAACTGGGTTTCAATTTGAAAAAATTGATTTACGACCCGGCCTACGGCGGTGGTATCCGGGGTGACAAGAAAGTGAAAGGGGTTATCCCCGGCGGGTCCTCGACGCCCTTTCTGACTGCCGACATGCTCGATGTCAGCCTCGACTACGAATCTTTGGCCGAGGCGGGGTCGATGCTCGGTTCCGGAGCGGTGATTGTTTTCCATGAGGATACCTGTATTGTCTGGGTCATTTTGAAGCTGATACATTTTTACCGCCATGAATCGTGCGGCAAATGCACGCCCTGCCGTGAAGGTACCGGCTGGCTGGAGCAGATTATTCGGCGCATCGAGCAGGGTAAGGGCAAGCCGGGCGATGTCGAATTGATCGAGGATGTGTGCGGCAATATTCTGGGGCGGACCATCTGCCCGCTGGGTGACGCCGCCGTGATGCCCATTCAGTCAGCCATAAAAAACTGGCGCGACGAATGGCAATACCATATCGACAACAAGAAATGCCTGGTTAAAACCGGCTTCGAGTTTAAGTGAGATAGATTGTGGCAGATACTAAAACACAGGAAACGACCAAACCGGCGACGGTTACGCTGACTATCGACGGTCGAACGGTAACTGTACCGAAGGGCTTTACGGTTCTGGAAGCGGCTCGCAGTGTCGGGATTGATATCCCCACTTTCTGCTGGCATCCCAAGTTAAAACCGGTCGGCGCCTGCCGGATTTGCTATGTGGAGATTGAAAAGTTCCCCAAGCTTCAGGTTTCCTGCGCCACACTGGCCATGGACGGGATGGTGGTGCGCACCGATTCCGAACAGGTCAAGCAGGGCCGCCGGGCGGTGCTGGAGTTTATCCTGCTGAACCATCCCCTCGACTGCCCGACCTGCGACAAGGGCGGGGAGTGTGACCTGCAGAATTTGACCTTCGCCCACGGTATTGACGACAGCCGGTTCGCTTTCCAGAAATACCGGTTTGTCGATGACGACATGACCACCACTTTTGACGACAGGCGTATCGGTCCGGAGATTGTTCTTAATCGCAATCGCTGTATCCTGTGTTACAAATGTGTCCGGGCCAACAAGGAAGCGTTCGGCGAGTACGATATCGGCGCTTACGAGCGGGGCAATATTACCGAAATCAACGCTGCTCCCGGCGAACAGGTGGACAACCCGTTTTCGGGCAACCTGGTCGAAATCTGTCCGGTCGGCGCCCTGACCAATACCGACTGGCGCTATAAAATCAGGGTCTGGCTGACCCAGACGACGCCCTCGGTGTGTAATTTTTCCAGCTCCGGTACCAATATCCTGTTTTACAAGGAAAAGCACAAAAACAAGATTTACCGGGTCACCTCGCGCCGCAACGATGATATCGACGACGGCTGGCTGGCCGATATCACCCGTTACGGATACCAGGCGATAACTTCCGATGAACGCCTCAAGAAACCCCTGGTTAAAAAGGAGGGGCAGCAGGTTGAAGCCTCCTGGGACGAGGCTCTGGAAGTGATTAAAAAGAAATTCAACGAGATTAAAGATAAAAAGGGCGGGGTCTGTATCGGCGGACTGGCGTCCCCGAGTCTCGACAACGCCTCGTTATATACGTTCTCCAAATTTATCCGGACCGTATTCAATTCCAATAAAATCGATTACCGTATTGACTATCGGATGTTGCCGTCCGATATGAATAATTACTATTCC
>JAFGNW010000197.1 GCA_016926795.1 Candidatus Zixiibacteriota bacterium | reverse complement strand
TGCCCCATCTTGGCGATAAGAATCCGCGGCCGGCGACCCTCGCGTTTGGCGAACTCATCGGTCATCTTACGGACTTCGGTTATTTCATCCACTTGCGTATACTCGCTGCTGTAAATCCCGGTTATGGTTTTCGCGTCGGCTACATGACGTCCCCAGACTTTCTCCAGGGCCAGGCTGATTTCGCCCAGTGAAGCTCTCGCTTTGGCCGCTGCTACCGATAGCTCCAGAAGGTTCCCCTTGCCGTTCTCGGCGCATCGGGTCAGCACCTCGAGCGCCCTCCGGACATCATCCTCGTTTCTCTCCCGGCGTAATTTCTCCAGCCGCGCCAGCTGCTGCCGTCGTACCTCGTTATTGTCAACCTCCAATATATCAATCGGCGCCTCTTTATCAAGCTGATATCGATTGAGCCCGATAATCGTTTCCGTCCCGGCGTCGATGCGCGCCTGCCGCCGCGCCGAGGCTTCCTCGATGCGCATTTTGGGCAGGCCGCTTTCGATAGCTCGGGCCATGCCGCCCAGGCTTTCAATTTCAGTAATATGTTTCCAACCCCTCTTGACCAGGGCGTCGGTCAGGGCTTCAACATAATACGACCCGCCCCAGGGGTCGATTACCTTGCAGATGGAAGTCTCATCCTGAAGGTACAGTTGGGTGTTGCGGGCGATACGGGCGCTGAAATCGGTCGGCAGGGCGATAGCTTCATCGAGGGCGTTGGTGTGCAAACTCTGGGTATGCCCCAGCGCCGCCGCCATAGCCTCGATGCAGGTCCGGGCGACGTTGTTGTACGGGTCCTGTTCTGTCAGACTCCAGCCGGAAGTCTGTGAATGGGTGCGCAGCATCATCGATTTGGGATTCCGCGGCTTGAACGGCTTCATCAGTTTGGCCCAGAGCATCCGGGCCGCCCGCATTTTGGCTATTTCCATAAAATAATTCATCCCGATACCCCAGAAGAACGACAGCCGGGGTGCGAACTCGTCGATAGTCAGCCCCGCTGCCAGCCCGGTGCGGACATACTCCACACCGTCGGCCAGGGTGTAGGCCATTTCCAGGTCTGCCGTCGCCCCCGCCTCCTGCATGTGATAGCCGGAGATGGAGATACTGTTGAATTTAGGCATGTTCTTCGAGGTAAACGCGATAATATCGCCGATAATTTTCATCGAGGCCGCCGGCGGATAGATATAGGTGTTGCGCACCATGTATTCTTTGAGGATGTCGTTCTGGATGGTGCCGGCCAGCCGGTCTATCGCGACCCCCTGTTCGAGAGCGGCCACGATATAAAAGGCCATCACCGGCAGAACGGCGCCGTTCATAGTCATCGACACCGACATTTTGTCGAGCGGGATACCGTCGAAAAGAATTTCCATATCGAGCAGGGAATCGATCGCTACCCCGGCCTTGCCGACATCACCAACCACCCGGGGATGGTCGGAATCATAGCCGCGATGGGTGGCCAGGTCAAACGCCACCGATAAACCCTTCTGACCCGCCGCCAAATTGCGGCGGTAAAAAGCGTTGGATTCCTCGGCGGTGGAAAACCCGGCGTACTGGCGCACCGTCCAGGGTTGCGTCACGTACATGGTGGCATAAGGTCCCCTCGAGAACGGCGGCAGACCGGGCAGATAAGCCAGGTGTTCGAGGTCTTTGACATCATCGTACGTATAGAGCGGTCGGACTTCGATCTGCTCCATCGTCTTCCAGACCAAATCTTCCAATTTTTGCCCGGTCTCTTTTTCCACCCGGACTTTCCAGGTTTTATAATCTACCTCGGGTTTCGACGAACCCAGGTCTATATCGATGAAATTCGGAATGCGACTCATAACGAAACTCCTGACTGAGCCGCAACCTCGCTGAGGACCTCCAGCAGGTCGGCTTTGATATGGATGAACCGGTCAACACCGGCGTCGGTGAACAGCTTTTTGAGTTTGTCATCGGTCGGCAGACCGGCCAGAACAATGATAGTTTTCGGTTTGTCCTTTTTAACTTTTCGAGCAATCACCGGGGCGCCCTCAACATAAGCGCTGTCAAGTCCGCAGATAACGACTATCTCGGCCCCGGACGCAAGAGCGCTGTCAGCGGCGTCATCGGCTGTTTCATAACCGCCGGTGCGGACCACCTCGAAACCGCCCACCTCAAAAAACGAGGCGGCGAAATCGAGCCGCGGCATATAAGCACCGACCGGTCCCAGGGTAGCGAGAAAAACCTTCAAGCTGCCCTTCTCAACCCGGTGTTTTTCCACCGCTGAACGTAAATTTTCAAACGGCTCGGCCGCCCGTTGAGACGGTATCGGCGTCACTGTGAGTACATCTTTGCTGCAATTGTGCAGGGTTTTCTTAACCTCGCCGCAGGTGGCGCCGAACTGGACCGCCGCGATCAATTCCGGCATCAACTCCTTGTATTTCAGAGCGCCGGACTCTACAATCGTTTCCAGGATAACTTCAGCCCGTTTGTGCCCAGGGGCGCTTTTCAGTTTCCGCACAGTCTGAGCCCGGTCAGCCTTCAGAGAGGTATAATCGATTTCCTTTACTTCCAAAGGCTGTTCGGTCGGGCTGGGATATTTATTGGCTCCCACCAGGATATCTTTGCGGACAGCAAAGGCGGCGGCGCGCTTCGCGGCTGTTTTCTTAATTTCGTCCTGCGGCATACCGTCTATTAGAGCTTTGCACATACCGCCTTTATTTTCGATTTCCTTAAACAGCCGCCAGGTTTTTTCGGCTATCTCATGAGTGAGTTTTTCCACGTACCATGACCCCCCGGCCGGGTCCAGTATTTTCGCCAGCTTGGCCTCGTCTTTGAGGATAATTTGAATATTACGGGCCAGTCGCCGTGAAAACTCATTCGTCGGCCGCAGCATTTCATCAAAGGGAGCCACCTCAAGGCTGTCCGCGCCACCGATCGCTCCGGAAAAAGCCTCGGTTGTTAACCGTAACAGGTTGACGTACGGGTCCAGTTTGGTTTGATAATAACGAGAACTGCGCCCGTGCAACAATAAGACGCGCCGGTCATCACTCACCTTACAAGCTTGCAGGACACGGTTCCAGAGCAGCCGGGCGGCGCGAAATTTGGCCGTTTCCATGAAGAAATTAGTGCCCAGTCCCATACTGAAACGGAAATGGGGCAGGCTTGTCTCAATTTCCAGGCCGCGTTTTTCCAGTTCCCGCAGGTATTCCACCGCCGCGGCCAGCACGAACGCCAGTTCCTGAACCGCATTCGCACCGGCGTCGTTATAGGGCTCGCCGTGAATCCAGACGGTGCCGACCCCGGGGGCGTTTTCGCTTGCCCAAAAAGTCATGGCCGTCATTTCATCGTAAAGCCCCGCCAGTGAAAGAGGTAGTTTACCCGAAACCGCCAATTCGCCGAGCGGGTCCAGGGCCACCGCCCCGTTCAAAGCCGCCGGATTGACACCTCTCTCCATTGCTAGGGCTATGTAAAGAGCGAGTAGAGACACCCCGCAAGTCCCGGCCCGGATAAAAACCGGCACCCGGTCCAGGTTTACTCCCTCAAGCGCTTTCTTGAAATCTTCGTAAGTCGCAAGAGAAACACCACCCCGACCCACGCCGTTTACCGCTGTGTCCGGGTCATATCCCTGTCGGGATGCTTCATCCAGCGGCAGAGTAACCGCCGTCAGACCACACTTCAGGTCGTTACATACGGCCCGGTTGAACTCCTCAGCGGTCGGGTAAGACAGTTCCTGGGCAATTTCCCAGGTTTTCTCACCGTTGCGATAGGCTTTACTTCCCCTCAGATAAGGAGCAAAACCGGGCAACGATGCGACTTCTACTATATTTTCCGTGTCTTTTTTACAGTATAAAGGCTGCAGCGTGATACCTTCGTAAGTCTCGGTCAGCATCCGCTTCTCAAAAGGAGCTCCCTTCAAAAGGCGCTCCACCTCGGTACACCAGGTATCATATCGGGGAACTTCAAATTCGTTGAGTAACCGTTCATCGGTCAAGGCGGCACCGTTTCCCTGCGGTTCCTCTTTCGGCATAATGGACACTCCTGCAAAAACTTAAAAAACAAAAAAATCAGGGTATCTATAGAGCCGATTTCCCCGGTTGTC
>JAFGNW010000196.1 GCA_016926795.1 Candidatus Zixiibacteriota bacterium | reverse complement strand
TATCCTGCTCCTTTCTGTTTAAATTACAAACGGTTTTAAAAAGAAATTACTATTCCCTTTTAAAAAAGTTAAAGGAGTCGCGTCGCTGTCGCAAGTTGTTTTTCCTGCATTATTTAACAGCTGGTACGGATTAACCGATTTTATATCTTTAGCTTATCGTATGTCTGTCAGTGCCTTAAACAACACTATACCTGCCATACTCTATCCGGATTAAATTAAAACGCTGATATAATCCGAAATTCGAACCGGGGAAAACAATCGGTCATATTTTGTCAGTTTTTCTTTTAAAAAGAGTTGTTTGTGAGGAAATTTATAATTAAGTTAAACGAGGCCTGATAATCCGGGCATAAAAAAAACAATTAAAAAAAGATGAAGATTGTAAAGAATTTAATTGATTATCGATTTTATTTATGTATAATTTTGTAAACTATAAACCGGCAATTATAGTAAGGCGGACAAAAAGTCCGCGATTGGAGAAATTTAATGGGATTACATCTAAGTAAAGCATTGCTGTATGCCATTCATGCACTGCATTATATGCATGAACATGGTACCGATCGTCCGGTAATGGTCAGAGAAATCTGCGAGAAATATTCCTTCTCGTACGATACCGTTCTCTCCGTCCTGCGCCGACTGAGCCGTGGTAAACTCCTTACCACGCATAGAGGCATAAAAGGAGGCTTCTCTCTCAGGTATCCGTTGAAGTCTATCACTCTTTTGACTCTGGTAGAGACTCTCGACGGTCCGGTGGAATCCATCGACCCGCTCCAGCAGGGTTTCGGGAACCCCAAGCTGAAACGTGCGGTTCTCAAAAATTCCAGCGCCATCAATGAAAGCTATCGGAAGCTGCTGCAGAAGACCAGCTGCCTTAAATTGATGGACTTATAGAACTACCTGATGAGAAAGCTGTCCGGCCGGCTGGAAACCGGCCGGCTGACCGTACCGACGAAAACACCTTGAAGTTGTTATCTTAAAACTGATGGGGTGGGGTTTTTCAGGTCTGCACATTAAATTGTATTTGTCGTAAATGTATTACATGAATACAATACTTTAAACCGGCGGAAATCCAGTCGTCCGGGAAAAGACGGCCTGGTATCCGTTTAATACAACCGGGGTAAAAAATCAACCGAACGTGACCAGGAGGGTGCCGCCGAATCCCAAAATAATGCCTATCACCCTGAAGAGGGTCAGTTTTTCCCGCAGCAACAGGGCGGCGAAGATGAAAATAAAGACGTTGCTCATCTGGTTCAAAGCTGAGGCGATTGAAGCCTGTGTGAATTTCATGCCGGCCAGCCACAGCACCATAGCCAGGTATGCCCCGGTAAAAGAGCCGGAGAGAGTGTAGCCCCAGCTATTGGGGGCACCGATCGAGCCGAGGATCTTTTTTCGTCCCGGATGAAAAGTCAAAATTATCAGCAGCACCAGGGCGCCGCCGATAAGGCGTACGGTGGTAATCCAGAAAAGGGGCGAGCGGTCCAAAACCGGTTTAATCATGACAATCCCGACCGCCATTACGACCATGGCTGTCACCCCGTAAAAAAGACCCAAAAAAATCTGTCGGCGTTCAACCGGCCCGTTATTCTTCTCCCCGGTCGCGGTCAGCACGGCCGAGACAATCATCATCACGCCGATAACCTGCCAGATATCCAGAACCTCCCCCAGCCAGAGAAAAGAAAGTAAAATAATAAAAGGGCTGTAGAGACAATCCACGATGGCAATCAATCCGGCCCCGAGGGTGTTGAGGCTCATGAAAAAAAGGGTGTCGGAAATACCGATACCCAAAGCGCCGCTGGCCAGGATAAGCAGGTAGTCGCTGGTAGAAGCGGGATAAAAAAGGGTCTCACCAAAAAGCCAGACAGTGGGAATCAAAAGAATCACCGCCAGGGTGTTCTTAAACAGGTTCAGACCGATTGGATGCACCATTTCGCCGCTTTTCTTAAATAAAATAACGGCGAACGCCCAAGTAACGGCCGTCAAAAGAGCCAGCGATTGACCCAGGTAGTTATTGATAAAATCCATCTCAGCGACTCTTATTCAAAAATATTTACCGGCTCCGGGCTTTTCCCGGTCTGCCGGCGATAAGGCTGCGGGAAAATAACACATCGAAACGCCCGGTACAAGCACCAAATGCATGCTAATCAGCGGGTATAAAAAACACCCCTCGATTTCTTAACAGACATCGAGGGGTTCCTAAAAAGAGCTCAAACCGAGAGAGTTCCGGCTACAAAAATAATATCGACTCTCTCGATGGGTGGGAAGAAATGGGGGTGGGTAGAATAAAATTATAAAGAAAAACCGCCCAATTCGGACCGGTAATATAAAGGTCCTTTTTTATACCGGTTGGAGATATCGTCATATATACAAAAAATCCGGGCGAGGTCGCAGCAGCCTGTTGGTCGGGCGGTCGGTTTAGATAAAAGATTAAAATAAAAATCAGCATCATCAGTTTAAAATAAAATCATATTTCTTTATTGCTTTCATTCTTGGTTTGATGATAGGAAATCAATATTAAGTCAATATTAAGAGAGAATTTAAATTTAATTAAAAATGATATGTGGTGATGTTTTATATGCTTAACAAATAAAAAGGCCGAACCCGATAAAGGTTCGGCCTTACGAGTAGTATATTTTCGAAGTTATTCTTCGGACTCGTCTACCTTGAACTTGGCGACCATGGTGTCCAGACCCTCGGCCTGCCGGTTGAGTTCCTCTGCCGCGGTAGCCGACTGCTCGGCACCCTTGGCGGTTTCTCTCGTTACCGATGTGATGTGTTCGACGTTCTTTGAGATCTGCTCGGCCGCGGTGGATTGTTCCTCCGAAGCTGTGGCGATCTGTTGAATCATATTCATCACACTCTGAGTCATGGCGACGATTTCATTGAGGCTGTTACCGGCCTTGTCGGTCAGTTCCCGGCCCCGGTCGACTTCCTGAATGCCGGCTTCCATGGAATGCACGGCATCCTCGGTCTGTTTCTGAATACCCTTGATCATCTCGGTAATCTCACCGGTCGCCTTACCGGTTCTTTCAGCCAGTTTGCGGACTTCATCGGCCACGACGGCAAAACCGCGACCCTGTTCCCCGGCCCGGGCGGCTTCGATAGCCGCATTGAGAGCCAGGAGGTTGGTCTGGTCGGCGATTTCATCAATGACGCCTATTATCTCACCGATTTGATCGGCCGATTGCGCCAGTTTGCTGATGGACTCAGCCGACTCGCGCACCGTCTGGGTAATTTTCTGCATACCCTGAATCGTCTCCGCCACAATCTGGCCGCCGTCGGTGGCCCGATCAGAGGCATTTTTGGAGGCGTCGGTAGCCTCGTTGGAGTTTTTCGAGGACTGCAGAATAGTAGCCGTCATTTCCTCAATCGCCGTCGAAACCTGATTGACCTGCTCGGTCTGGTCGTTGGCCCCGCGGGACATCTGCTCCGAGGAAGTGGCGATTTCACTGGCAGCACTGGCCAGTTCGCGGGAACTGGCTTTAAGGCTCCGAATCATCCGGGAAAAATTAAGTATCATGGATTTGAAGGAATTACCGAAAACGTCCCGGTCGGATTTGGGCTCAATCTTGACCGTTAAGTCGTTCTGAGACATTCTTTCGGCGACATTGGACGCTTCCTGTAAATAGGTGATGACACTGTTAAATGCCCGTGCCAGAACACCCACTTCATCCTGAGATTTAATCTCGATGGTCCGGCTGACATCACCGACCGCCAGGTCTTCCGCGACATCTACCAGGCGGATGATCGGACGGGTGATGGTGCGGGATATAAAGAACCCGATAGCCAGAGAAATCAGCAGGAATACCACGCCCAGAAAAACTATGGCGTTCCTGATATTGTTGACCGGTGCCGTGAATTCTTCCAGATAACTACCAGAGGCAATAATCCAGTCCCATTCTTTGAAATAAGTATAGGCGACAATCTTATCACGAGCCTCGGTTTCGCCCAGTTCCTTATTTATCCAGGGATATTGGACCCAGCCAATTTCTCCTTCGGCGAGCTGCGGTGCCTTGGTCATCATTTCCTTGATGAAATCATGCTGGCTCAGATCAGCGCCTTCTTTGGCCGGATGGATTTGCAAAATGCCGCTGGTGTTGATAGTATAAAGATAACCGGTCTTACCCACTTTTTGGGAAAGAAGACCGTTCCGTAAGGTGTTGGATCTTTCCGGAACGCCCACGAAAAAGGAACCGATGATTTCCCCGTTAGCCGCTTTAATGGGCTGATAATAGGTAACGTACCAGGCGTCCACCACCCAGGCTCGACCGATGAAATTCCCGCCATCACGGATAACGGCATCATAGACCGGCTGGGAGATGAAAGTACCCACCGCCCGTTCACCGTTTTCCTTGGTGACGCTGGTGGCTATCCGCTGAGCGGTACCGCCCTGTTTTTGAAAAATGGTGCAGGCGGCGCCGAGCTTTTCCTTGACCCTGTCGACAAACTTAGTATCGTCGTTCAGGACAAGTTCGTTGCCGTTTTCCCTTCTTAGAACCATTTTGTTATCAACAATAGTAACGTCATCACCGCCGAGATCATTGAACAGTTCCCGGGCGGCGACCATATCGGACTTGACCTTGTTCAGCCGTTCCTCGGCATTGACCTGACATATCTCCCTGGCCATACTGGTCAGATGAGCCAGATCGGTCTTGGCCAGATCCGTTAAATATTCTCCTGACTGCATAATGCTGATGATGGCCACCCCGGTTATGGATATCACCAGAACAGCGAAAATCATCAGCATTATTTTATGTGTTAATTTGAGTGCGATTTTCATCGTTGCCCTCCTAGAAAATCCCTTTTATTATGTTGTTGTCGGACAACATATCTATCCTGTTTTAGAAATTCAGGATAAATGATGTCTGAGCACGGAGCGATTCAACTTCATCGCTATCCTTATAGGTCGTTTTCCACTGAGATACTTCCAGGCCTACCGTAACCTGCGGGACTACGGTCACGTTCAGATTGCCGTAAATACACTGGTTTTTGGAACGCTGATTATTAATCAAGTCTTCGTCATCCGGATCGTCAAAACCGTAACCGGCCGACAGCTTGACTTTGGTAACCGGCTTGAACCAGAGCGAACCCCAGGCGCCCAGGGAATTGACACCATCAATCGTGCTGGAATTAAGGATACTTCCGAAATAACTGCCGAGATTGACACCGGTATAAGCTTCACCGGCGAGGCCAAAGCCCTGCGGCAGGGAGAACATCAAATGCCCGGAAGCCGCCCAGCTCTCATATTTTTCCGAGTTGCCGAGACTGGTTTCCGCCTTCAACTGACCCCACATACCGGAACCGCCCAATTGCAGTTTGGCACCGGAAGGAAAGGTGTGTTGGACATCCAATAGACCCTGGACGGACGGGATGGCGGCATCGGTACCGTCATCGTTGCCTTCGGAGGTTTCTCCGGTAGCCAGGGAAAAAGTCGGTGTCAAATCACTGCCGATAGTCCGGAAAACACCCGTGGCCAGCGAGACGTTGGTCTGTTCACCGGGTTTAAAAGTGTATTTCAGACTTATCTGAGGACGGCGATAACCGATATTACCGCAACCCCACAAAACCGGATAGTTCAGGGTGGCGGGATTCAGGGGTGAAAGCAGGTCGGATGTCTGACCGGCGGTTAACATCCAGCCGTTCGTCTCCACACTGAAATAAGCGTGACGAAGCTGTAACATAGCTTTGTTTTCAGCTATACTGGCGCCGGTGACGCCGGCATATAAATCAAATTCCAATTTCCCGGAAACAACGGCATTCTTGTAATTCTTGCCGTCGAGTTTGACTCCGAAGCGAGTCTGGTTGGCCGTCATGTTGAATTGCTGGTCATCATCACTATAGCTTTTCTGATTGACCCACATGACAAAATTGCCGTGACTGGTGAGGTTCTGGTCGAAAGAACCGTCCAGTTTAAAATAACCGTACCAATCAAGGTCAAACGACGGCGACTCGGCACCGAACGACCCTGAAACCAGCAGGAACATCATAAAGATGGTAACTGTCACGATAACGTTACGCTTCTTCATTTCATTCCCCCTTCAATTTAAAGTTAAGTGAGTTATATATTATCCATATTAGTGAAATTATCGGTCAACTGAGGAAAGTATTTAGACCATAGTATAGAGAACAGCTATTGATCAAACAGTATTAGAATTCCCGCAAGTCGTTAAAAGATAATAAATTACAAGAGGCGGCATCCGGTCGACCTTTATTAGGGCAGGGAATACCGGAGGTGATTATACATTTGATATCGCTTGTAACAAATAGTGTAAAAAAATGTCAGTTTGCCGAGACAGTCGGGGATAAAACAACGGCATCGATAGTTTGTTATTCGACTATGACTTAGAAAAAAGAGATAAAAAGGGGTTATCTATGGCCTTTTTTGTTTCCTATCCGGTTCCGTTGGTATCCGACTCGGCATACCGGGAAAATCCTTGTTCAAGGAATAAACAGTTTTTCACGGAATAACGATACAAAGTGGCGCCTCGAGAGAAATTTCAGAAAAACCGGAAAAATTATTTATAGTACAGATACCTACTCTAATATAAAACTTATATGCGCCGTCGATACGATTTCTTTTTCGACCGAAGATACGTCGCTGATGCCCATCCCGGAGACATCCTGGGAGTGGCGTGGTCTTATCTGAAATATTCCTACCCGGGCCGAGGTCGGCGCCCCAACCGAACGGTCGGTGGTGTGCGCCAGTCGTTCGGCGCGAAGTTTGGCATTCTCGGTGGCTACCTGAATCATTTCCAGCTTCAGGGAATCAAGACCGGTAAACAGGTATTGCGGCGGCCGCGAATTGAATTCCACACCCTGTTCGATTAAAACCGAAGCACTCCGGGCCAGGCGGGTTATGCGACCGACGTCAGCCATCTCGACTTTCACCGTCTGGTTTAACGAGTAGCCGGTGAGAACCCGTTCGCGGTCATATATTTTACAGATGTTGACCGGTTGGAATTCGATAATATCCGGGGGGATTTCCTCCCTTTCCAGAAATCTCTCCGTTAAGCTTCGACTGTTTTTAAGTTCGGCACTGGCGGCGGCCATCGTTGGGGCGGTCACTGAAATATTCCCTTCCCAGACAGCATAGTTGGAGGTTATCTCTTTATAGGCAGCCCCGGTTACCGACACCGTTCGGCCGTACCCTTTGATGCGGATAAAACCGGCGCTGACCACGACGGAACAGATTATCAAAGCCAGCCCCAGAATAAGGCTGGCCCAGATTTGTTGTTTTTTTTTTGAGGATTGTTCATTGACCGGCATGGTAAAGTCTCCTTCATAAAATTATTAACACCTGACTTTATCCAACCAGCCAACTCAAAAAGAGTGTCTGAATATTTTTACAAAGATTTTACAGGTTTGTTCCCTATAAAAACGGGTGACCGGACGTTTACAAGTCCAACTCTTTAACCTCGCCCAATTGAGGTATTGCCACCTCCCATCCGAACCGGCTTCTGATTTTCTCGGCCAGCGAGTTTGAAGCTTCCGGCTCACCGTGCACGATAAAGGTTTTTTTCGGGGGCCGATTGAAGGCCATCAGCCAGGCCAGGATAGCATGATAATCGGCATGACCTGAGAAGCCGGGGATACTCTCGATGCTTGCCCGCACCGGAATCTGCTGACCGTGGATTTTCACTTCCGGTCGTCCCTCGAGCAGTAATCTCCCCCGGGTGCCCATTGCCTGGTAGCCGACAAAGAGGACGGTGTTTTTCGTTTCCGGCAGTCGTTGTACCAGATGATGCAAGATACGCCCACCGGTGGCCATGCCGCTGGCCGAGATAATAATGGCGCCGTCTTTATGATTATTGATGGCTTTGGACTCCTCCCGGGTACGGCAGAAACGCAGTTTCCCGGGATAAAATATCTTTTTCCCCGACAGTTTCAACATCCGGGTACGAAGGTTCTGGTCGGTCAGGCGCTGTTCAAAAACTTCGGTCGCTTCGATAGCCATCGGTGAATCGGCCAGCACCGGCAGGACGGGAATTTTCCCCTCTTCTTCGAGCATCCGGATATAATACAGCACCACCTGGGTGCGTTCCACGGCGAAAGAGGGAATTAAAAGCACGCCCCCTTTGTTGACGCTCTCATTTATCACCCGGGCCAGTTCATCAGCGATATTCAGGTCATCGTGAATGCGGTCGCCGTAAGTCGATTCCACCACCAGGTAATCGACATTATACACCTGGGTCATATCGCGCAGAATGGCATTGCCCGGCTGCCCCAGGTCGCCGCTGAAGACTATTTTCTGAGAGTCCTTGCCGTTGAGTATTTTCATATCCACCAGGGAAGACCCCAGAATATGACCGGCATCCTTGAATTTAACCCGGAAATCGTCGTAAAGATACAATTCCTCACCATAGTGCATCGGGGAAAAATATTTCAAAGCCGCCTCAGCATCGGCCAGTGTAAAAAGCGGCAGCGCCGGTTTGTGCCGGGAATAACCCTTTTTGTTGGCCCAGTAGGCGTCCTCCTCCTGCAGATGGGCGCTGTCGCGAAGGAGAATCCGGCACAATTCACAGGTAGCATCGGTCCCGTGAATTTCCCCGCTAAAACCCTCGCGGCAAAAACGCGGCAAATATCCGCTG
>JAFGNW010000195.1 GCA_016926795.1 Candidatus Zixiibacteriota bacterium | reverse complement strand
TTGAGACAGCCAGAGGATATCGACACCGACGGTTTTGCTGTTTTGGAAGGTAAGCCTCAGATATCCTTTAAACGACTGCCGGTGCCCCTGATAATCAAAGGCCGGGAAGAAACTCATATACTTTACGGAAGCAAAGACGTTTTTTTTCAATTTTGAGGGTATCGCGTCAACCAGCCATACTCTTCCCAGGGTGTCAACGGTTACCAGCGCTGTCGCCTCTCCGCTGCCGAAAACCTCATCACTGGCACAGACGATTTTGTTATCGATGATATTACGTGGCAACGGCGGGCTCATTAACCCGACCGTATCAGGCAACAATCTGACCCGAATTCGGTCGCGAAGCGACAGAGTGGAATCATCGGGAGTATAGACGTTAGTGGGATAATTGACCTGGGGCAGATGGCTTATGAGAAGAAAAGATTCCGAGACCGTCGGCTTCCCCTTTATCTTTAACGGTGTATAATTTCCCCAGTTGATAACATTTATAATCTGGTCCGTGAAGGGCAGCGAGATGTTCGATAATTTTTTTATTTCAGTCGGCCGACCGGTTTCATCGAGTGTCAACTTGACGAGGAAATAGGGATAATTAAGTGAATCAGACAATATTCCCTTATATTTATAATTATACGACGGGAACAATTCTATGCGCGGGACGTCAATACCGTTAAGACCTACGGCGGCAAAATAAAAATCCCGGTCGGGTATCAGACCATCGCGGTCCACCGGGAAAGTAAGCTCCGGCAACCGCTGGTGAGCTTTAAAAACCAGTCGAACCGGCAGTATCTGTTCGACCGGCTTTTTATTAAATGTCCCCGGCTGGAAGCGCATAGTTCTCAGATAGTCACGGTAATACTCCGCATAGTTGGAATCAACCGGCGCAGCCGCTGAAACTTCAGTCACCTCCCCCGCCCTGTCCACCAGCAACAGCAAGTCGACATAAATACGGTTGACATTGTACGGCAGATTTATAGTCGAATCCATAACCGGGGCGGTGACGGGGACGGCCAGACTTAATCCATAATACTCAGGCTTGGGTTCCGCCCCAGCCAAAAGACCCGGAAGAAACAGGATTACTAAACCAAAGACGGTGGCGTATCTATTAAAAAGGGACTTGAGCATATACAAATATCCGGTAATTTAAGTTGCCGTAAAGCCATATAAAAATTATACTCCGTTTTAGTCAATTAGTAAAAGGTTTTTTTATGGCTCTCCGAATCCAGTTAGTGAAGAATATCTTTTCCTCCTGGTTCGCTTATGCCTTCCGACTGGCTATCTCGTTCTTTTTCATTCCCTATATAACCGGTGTGCTGGGCGATACCCGCTACGGTGTCTGGGTTATAGTATTTCAGACTATCAACTATCTGTCTCTTCTTGATATCGGCTTCGAAAAGGCCCTGATTAGATATCTCTCGAAATTCCTGGGCAAAAAAGACTTTGACGGCATCAACCGGGTGCTGAACACCTCGTTTGTCATATATCTTGGGATAGGGACGGTCATCATCCTGGCCGCCTGGTTAATCGCCACCTATCTTTTCGGATATTTCAAAATCGATGACCCCGTCCTGCTGGCCGAGGGGCGCTCGACCCTGATAATCATCGGCGCTTACCTGGGTTTCCGCTTCTACCTTATGCCTTTCGGCGGCTCACTCGGAGCGTTCCAGCGCTATGACCTCGCCAACCTGCTGAATATAATCGAGGAAATTCTTAAAACCCTTGTGATGGTCTGGCTTTTGTACCGGGGGTACGGTTTGACGGCCCTGGCGGTAGTGATTTTCGCCGCCACTATTCTCAAGTTACTGGCCGGGGCGCTCTGGCTTAAATTCCTGCATCCTCAGACAAAATTCAAACCAGCCCTGGCTGACCGGCCAACCGCCCGCATGCTTTTCACCTATTCGAAAATATCGTTCGGTATCACGATAGCCTGGATTGTCATATTCAATACCGACTCGGTCCTGCTGGGTCTTCTGTCATCCTCGGCTGCTGCGGGAATTTACGCACCCGGGGCGCAGCTTATGCTTTATTTGAGGCATATTATCAACGCAATCGGCATTCCTCTCACTCCGGCCGTTTCTCAACTCGAAAGCCGGGAAAATATGTCCAAAATCAGTGATATTTACCTGAAAAGTCTGAAATATTTTTCATACCTGTCGTTTTTTATGACAGTGGGTGTCATTGTCTATGCCCGACTGTTTGTGGCTTTATGGCTGGCGCCCGAATTCGCTGATACCGCCCGGGTCATGATAATCCTCGCCGCCGGTTCGGCTTTCTTCCTGCCGCAGATTATCGGTAATTCGATTCTCTTCGGTATTGAAAAACACAAGTACCTGCTATACGTTTTGACCTGTGAGGCGGTGATGAAAATCGTGCTGTCCTTCATCCTAATCAACCGCTTTGGTCTTATCGGGATGGCGCTGGCGGCGGCGCTTCCCCAGATGCTCCTGTACGTCACCGTCTATCCCTATTTCATGGCGAGGGTGCTTAAAGTATCACTGGGACGGATTATGCTGACCGGGCTGTCCTCGGGTATATTAGCCCTCTTCGTCTCGATACCGACGGCGCTGCTTATCAAATATGTCATCCCGGTAGACGGCTGGGCGACTTTTTTCGTGAATATAATAATTGTCACGGCGGTCGCGGCTGTGCCCGGCTGGTTCATCATCGAGACTGAGGACCGTAACCTGGTCAGAAACACTTTCAGAACCAGAGCGGACTGACTCAAGCCGAGTGAATATCCTCGTTCGGGATTTCCTCACACCAGTTTTTCTTCAGACAGGCCGGGCAACGCAGACGTTTTTTAAGGGGATAATGGGGGCTTTTAAAATCTGTCCAGGCCGTTATTTTAAATTGATGACCGCATTCGGGACAGCGATAAGCGACCGTTCGGGCATGCCAGCGTACTATTATCGTCAGTACCAGGGCAATAATCAATACGACTAAAACGGGAACGATTATATCCATCATTCCGATAACTTAAATCAAATTAACCCGTAAGCCAAACAAAAAAGCGACTGTCAGCACCAGGCCGCTGCCGAAAAGGCAACCGGCCATTTTCCCCAGTGCCGTGGTGAGCGGTTCGCGGGCTTCTTCGATGCCCCGCTTGCGCAGCCACTGAGCGATGCCGCCTTCGAAGAAACCGGCGATACCGTCGGTGAGGGCGTCACCAATAGCGCTGCCGGCGATGGCCCCGGCCACCCCGAACCAAACTCCGCCACTGAGTGCAAACGCCGCCAAAAGCCCGGTATCGAGCATACCAAAGACCAGATCCGGTACGGCTCCCTTGAACGACCGCCGAGCGAAGAAAAGTCCCAACAGGGGTACCGCTGTCAAAGCCAGCACCGCCGGCCCGAGAGGAATGACCCGGTTGAGAGTGTACACACCTCCAAGACCGACCAGCGCTCCCAGAGAAGAGACGTAAATTATTTTTTTTAGCATAGATTTACCATGAAATTATTTATTTCGATTTTTTCTAAATGAATATAAGGAAACGACCATTTCAGCGGTTATAAAAAAAAGAAGTAATAAAAACTCACATAAGAATACCCCCCGATTGCATCGGGGGGTTCTTAAAAAATTTTAGAATGTAAGAAAGTTGCCCACTTTTTCTGTCGCGAAAGGCGGCGGGGTCGAGCTTCTGCTCTTTCTATCCCGTAAGCGGGTCTTTCATATATAATATCGTCATTTTTTGACGATTGTAAAGAAAAAAATTAACGGTCGAAAAAAAAGCCCCCCGGCACTAGCCCATCTGCCGGGGGGGTTTTTGAAATTTATTATTGTGTTATGAAAGATGCCTGCTTCGCCGTCCGCATAAGCGGCGGGTTCTTCTTTTGTCTCCCCGAAACAGGTCTTTCCTTACATTAAATTATAATAAAATGTCATAAAATTGTCAAGCTTTTTTATGTTAAAAATAGACTTTACAACCCTTTCACTGACAACTTAAGTCATTACATTTCAATAAATAACATGTACGACCAGCAAAAAAGGCTTGATTTTATCCCCTTTATTTGTGTATTATTTCACAAGGGTAACCTATTATGCATTATTAATTAAAGAGGTGGCCGGTGGATTTAAAAATAAAAGCTGCTTTTACCGAAAAATATAGCCGTCTTCTCCCAGGAGCGGAACTTCCTGTTACTTTTTATTTTACCGACAATCCCGGTGAAATCCCCCTATCCCCGGCTCTTGACGAGGAGGACTGGAAATGTTTTATCTGCCAGCTGGGCCGGGTCCGAAACGGTCAACCGACGGCTTTTGGTCTGCGGGCTATCGGTTGCAGCGGGGCCAAACGGGCGCTTGGTTTCGAGCAGGAAATCCGACCCAATTTCGAGTATTTCCTCTCCTGCGGCCTGGCCGGGCATATTGAGGGCATCCGCTACAAGAAAACCCCGGCGCTGGTCAAAGCCATCCAGGAAGCCCAGCCGGCTTACGAAGCCCCGGCCCGGTACGCCGTTTTCAAACGATGGGATGGTCTTGAGGCCGAAGACGAACCGACGGCGGTGATTTTTTTCGCCGCCCCGGACAAACTGTCGGCCCTGTTCAGCCTGGTCAATTTCGATGAACCCACTCCCTTCGGGGTAATCGCACCCTCCTGCGCCGGGTGCAGCTCGATAGTTTACTATCCGTATCATGAGGCCCAAAAGCCCGACCCAAAAGCAGTACTGGGGATGTTCGACATCTCCGCCCGGCCCTGCGTACACCCGAATATCCTCACGCTGGCAGTGCCATATGCCCGCTTCGAACGCCTGGCGGCCAATATGGACGAGAGCTTCCTGATCGCCGAGCAATGGAATAAAATCCGCGACCGGATATAAATCACAAATTACCGGCAGGTCACACTCCCCACTCGCGGCTGTAACCGGGACTGCCGGAACATACTTTTGAGATCGCCACGCTTCGCTCGCGATAACGTTTCTATATATAATAACCGGCAGGTCACACTTCCCACTCGCGGCTGTAACCGGGACTGCCGGAACATAACAATACCAAGAACCGCCGGAATGGAAGTTAACGTCATCTCGAGGAGCCCGCTAAGGTGGGCGACGAGGCAATCCCATTTGTCTCTCATCCCCACGAAAGCCGAAGGTGCGCTTAAGCGTGCGGGGATCCAAGCTTCTGTTATTAACGTTGTGTCGGGTCTTGATTCCCGCCACAGGCGGGGATTGTGACCCGACATCTCCCCCCCGTAAAAATAACCTGCAACCTTTCCCGCTCGTTTCCGTCTTATAAACTAAAAGGACTAACCCAAAAAAAAGGAAGGCTCAAATGTCACAAAAAAACGGATTTCAGGCGCTTTTATCCTCGCCCTGGGGCGTGATAGGCTTCATGGTAATGGTCGGCGGCGGTCTTTTACTGCTTTCTTTGCTGGTGCTGGTACTGTTCGGCGTGAATGTCGGCGGCATCACGAGCTGAAACGGCTTTATGAAAAGACTGATATTTATAAAAACGGAGGGAGAGTGAAACGGAATGGTAGAGGGGGAGTCGCATACGCCCGCGCGGGCAGGGGGAATATTATTATTAAGTATCAATAGCTAGCCCCGATACACCCAGCCAAAATTGGAAATTGAAGGGTGTGATAGAGAATTAGATTTATTTATTTGGAATACAAAGACTTATCCTATATGTTTGTTTTTTAAAAACTTATCCTCGCATTCACTCACCAATTTTTCCAATTTAATAACTTGTGATTCACAATATGGAATTACAGGTACATTGTTAAAATAAACAAATGTGTAATCCACTATAATACTATCTGATTTTGGGTAATTGCTATCTTTAAGTTTTTTCTTTGAGGGTGGTGGCTCTTCTCCGGCTTTTACAAGATCCACCGTTTGGGATAAACCAACCGCTCCCATTATTCCTGTTGTTATTGGTTTTCGATGAACTGTCTCAACTCTTGCGTCATTTAAGTATTCTAGTTCTAAATCATTTTTCATTTTTTCCTGTTGTTGTTTGTACCATACTTCAAATTCATTATTACCCATATATTGCTTTTGCATTGCGAAAGTAATATTTCTGGCTGACTGTATAAAGGCACTTAAAAAATAACAGAATTTTTCTTCGTCTTGTATATTTTTCTTCATTTCTGAAAGAAAGAATTTTGCTTCATTCAGTTTATTTTTCGTTGGATTTCTAATTAGGCTTGGCCTCATTTTATTACTCCTATCTAATTAATATAGTACAATATAATCATTCATTCCTAGTTCAAGTAGGTCAGATACTCTAATCTGAATAATTATAATCTCCATCCATCGTCGAAACCGCAAGGGTTTCGACCTACAATACTATCTTGTTCACAGCGCGCCTTCGCGGCGCATGATTTCGCGGATGGGTTTGTTGTCGGCGAAGACCTGCCATTCGGTCACCTTGCCGTCGTCAACCACCACCCGCCAGGCCGCCGGCGTCTTCCAGGCATTCTCCGGCTTGAGCATCTTGTAAGTCGCGAACGTCCCTGAGGCTTCTCCGAGAAGCATCACCCGGTTGCCGGATTTGAAGGTTTCCGTGACCGAAATCTTGTAATCGGGCACCATCTCGAAATAACTGTTCCAGCCCTGTTTCATCAGGGTGCGGCCCTCGACTATAGCACCGTCGGTGTCGATAAAGCGATGGTTGTCGGCCATCAGGCCGCTAATGTCTTTTACGCTGTGCCTGTTGATGGCGGCGACGAATTCCACGGCGACTTTTAATGCGTCCATGTTCCCTCTCCCCTATTGTTTGTTGTAACGCCTCGATTTATATTTTTTTCCTGCCGTCAGGTCACATCCACCCGAGGCGGACAAGACCTTACGGAACAGAGAAATTGTGTCGAAACTCTTCGAGATTTCGACCTACGATTCTACTATCAACCGTCAGGTCACAAATCCGCGGTCGCGAATTCAGGACCTTACGGAACCGGAAATTGTGTCGAAACTCTTCGAGATTTCGACCTACAATTTTACTATCAACCGTCAGGTCACAAATCCGCGGTCGCGAATTCAGGACCTTACGGAACCGGAAATTGCGTCGAAACTCTTCGAGATTTCGACCTACGATTCTCTATTTATAATTTCTCTCTCTTCGAGATTTCGACCTACGATTCTCTATTTATAATTTCCCTCTATCGTCGAAACCGCAAGGGTTTCGACCTACGTCTCTACAGGGCGCCTTCGCGGCGCATCATCTGCCGGATGGGTTCGTTGTCGGCGTACACCTGCCATTCGGTCACTTTGCCGTCTTCCACCACCGCCCGCCAGGCCGCTGGCGTCTTCCAAAAATTCTCCTTCTTTAAGGTACCGTCACCGGTGTAAGTCCCGGAAGCCCAGCCCAGAAACACCACCGTGTCAGCATCGTCAAAAGTTTCCACGATTTCAATCAAATAGTCCGGCACTATTTTAAAATAGCCGATCCAGCCGCGCTTCATCGCCTCGCGGCCGGCTACCTCCATGCCCATACCGTCGATAAAACGATGCCCGCCCGCCATAAGTTCATACAGGGCGTCGATATCATGGTCGTTAATGGCGTCAACAAAGCGCCGCGCCGTTAAAATTGCGTTCATTCTGTCCTCCCTAAAAGATTATCCCCTCTATAACGATTGCTCAAATTCAATCAGGCCGGGTGTCCGCCGGGGCGGGCTCATCCGTCTTTTTATATTTTCCCTTATCTGCAATCTAACAGACATTATTTGAGTCTAAACCACAAAAATTTCGACCCGTGTAAAAAACCCTCAGAAGTATGCCCATAGCTGTCTCAGAGGGTAATATAGTATTTGTTATATGGGAATACAATCATTTTTTTTGCACAATCCGGCAGGTCACACTTTCCCCCTGCAGCGGAAATCAGGACCTGCCGGAACTGATAAATTATATTGGGACACAAACATATTTTTTGTATAACCGGCAGGTCACACTTTCCCCCTGTGGCGGAAATCAGGACCTGTTGGAACTTTAATAGACTTTCGGGTCATTAGCGCTTCTGTGGCTTTCGACCAACCGATGGCGGGCAGACCCGCCGAAACCGTCGGGGCCGACCCGTTATTTGGGGCGTTTGCCGAAAAGACCCGTAATAAGCGTATAAATAAGAACGCAAACGCCGCCGCCGATAATCCCCGAAAGCACTCGCAATGCGGCCGTGCGGGTGTCCCATTGTTCAACTATGGCCAGATATACCACCGCCGCGATAACCACCAGAACAACACTGACCAGCGCCAGAGTCCTGAGATATGAAGACCCGGCCGCCGGTTTATTATCCATCTCTGACATGACCATTCCCTCGCTAAATTGGGGTGCAGGATATATTTTCGCTGAAAATCCAGGGATGTCAACAAACTTTATTCAATCCTAATAAGGGTATTTCTTTTATTTTTACAAATAAATATTTTGTTACCGTTAAAAAAAGGTGCCCGGCTGAAAGCCTGACACCAATCGCAACCAGTTTTCCGGTTGTGTAAACCACGCCTGTCGCCTGGCGCTCTGAAATATAATATAGAGTAAATGTTATACTATGACAAGTAGTTTTTTGCGTTTCTTTTAAAATTCCGTCAACGCTGTCAGGTCACAATTTTCGTTTACAACGGAAATCAAGACCTGACAGAACAGCGCTAAAGACCTTACAAGGAGTCCGTCCCGGTAGACGATGCGGTATTTTTTTCCACGGCGCACGGGGACGGACGCCGTGCACTGTTTTCTGTTTACTTCAGCAGTGTGTCAGGCGGGTCGCCTGACACCACAGTCTTCAATGACATCATTGCGTGAAGTTTGAGCGGAGCGGGCGGTGCAATACAAAAGGCCGGGTTTGCCTTCAAAACCCGACCTCTTCAAGCTCCCGTTCCTGCTTAAGTAAAGAAAGGCTAACGGGATATTTTCAATCCAGCGAGTTGTCGGTGGCGTTGCAGGTTGACCAGGTCCCCCTGAACTGTGAGTACCGGCAGGTATTGGCGGCATCGCTTATAAACCTTCCGAACTCGCCCTGGAGCCGTCCCCGGATAATGTGATAGCGGTCAGAGAAAACGCCGCGAAAGGTGCCGTCGGGATAGGGTACTACCGATGGCGAGACATCGTTGACATACTGCCAGACACCCTTGAGATAGCCCTGGAAGACGCCGTAAATATCGCACCAACCGCCGTAGAAAATCCGTCGACCATCGTTATGGGTTTCAAATACCCCGCCCAGGTAGCCCATGAGGGTATTATCTACCGCATACCATTTGCCGTAGAAAAAGCCCTGGTCGAAATTTTTGTGGACCCAGGTACCGCCGAGGCGGCCCTTGAGACAGTATCCGGGCTCGACCTTTTTCGACTGAATCCACAGGTCGTTGTAAACGTCGAGAGTTAGAACGGTGTCCATTTCATCGAGCAGTTTGAAATCGAACACGAAGGTTCGACCGTAAATTTCCACAATCATCTGGGGAATAACCGTGGCGAGATAATACTTGGCCGAGTAAATCTCAAAAACGATCCCGTCGCTGTCGAGTTCGGCAATATGCGCCACCCACTCGACATACTGCCGGTTGGCGATAACCTCGGCGTCGTTGCGCCAGACGATATAATCGTCATTTTCGAAATCGATTGTCCGGCGTACGGCTACCAGCCCCGGTGGAGTAATCATCAGCCGCCCGGACATATCCAGGTAATTACTGTCCGGCAGTTCGTTGAACATGTGCCCCCACATGACCTTCACGCAATGGATGTTGTAATAGTCCTCGGAGAGCGAAAAAGAGTTGTCGTCGGGGTCGTTGGGCACCAGCGTTTCCGGTTCAGGGGTAGCTATCAGGTTGTCGATAACGCCCTCGGGTAAAGCCGCTATAAAGTATTCCCCGTTGGAGCCGTCGTCCGTGACCGGCGGGGCGGTGGACTGCTCGCTGCAGCCGGCGCAGAGAATCAAAACGCCCAAGGCGACAATGAAAAACAGGTTTTTCATTCGTGACCTCGTTTTTTTCGGGTTGGCTTAGATTCTATTCTCTGATGTGATTTCCTCGGTGCTTTGTCATAAATAATATAACAATCGGTCGCGTCTTAAACAAGGTATTTTTGGTAATAGTCCTTGTCCGGCGGGTGAAGATTGGTTAAATTCAAGGGCATATATACAAAAATGCTTTTCAGAAAGGGAGAAATAATGAAAAAAACCAGGCCCCCAAAGCCCCGAAAAAGGAAACTGACGGCCGAAGACCTTTATAAATTGCGTCTTCCCGGCTCGGTTTCGCTTTCGCCGTGCGAGAAATTCATCGCCTATACCGTGGAACGGATGGACAAAAAAGAGAAGAAATATTTTTCCAATATTTTCATGCACGATTTGAGCGCCGACCGGTCGTTGCAGTTTACCCACGGCGACCACAACGACCAGCTGCCGGTCTGGTCACCCGACGGTTCACGGCTGGCTTTTATCTCCACCCGGGACAAGAAGACCGGTATTTATATCATGCCGTCCGGCGGTGGCGCCGAGAAAAAGCTTATCGAAATCGAGGGCGCGGTCAGCCATTTGCAATGGACACCGGACGCCAAACACCTGGTTTTTGCGCTGCGTTATAACGATTCTCATTATATCAAGGACGAAAAGGAGAAAAAAGAGCCGCCGGTTTACCGGTATATCACACGATTGTTTTTTCGGCTGGATGGAATGGGGTATATTCCCAAAGACCGTTTCCAGATTTACGCTCTTGATATCGAAAAAGCCAAATTGCGGAAAATCACCAGGGGCAGACGGGATAACATAAACCCGAACCTCTCCCCCGACGGCAAATGGATCGTCTATATTTCGAACCGTCGTCCCAACGAGGATCTGGAAAGTAAAAATCTCGACCTGTTTGTAATTCCGTTCAGGGGGGGCAGGGAACGGAAAATCCCCACTCCCGCCGGCCCGGTTTTCGACCCGAAATTTTCCCCCGACGGAAAGTTGATTGCTTATCTCGGGCATGATAATCCGAACGACGCCTGGGGAGTGACCAACTTCCACATCTGGTTGGTAGGAGTGAACAATGTTCCCAAAGCCAAAGACCTGATGCCTAAATATGACCGCTGTACTTATGACCAGACTATCGGTGATATGGGCGAGGGGGGCGGCACCAATCTCAGCTGGTCAAAAGAAAGTAAGCAGATATATTTTCTGTCCTCAGATATGGGTGTGACCAACCTGTTCTATGTTCCTCGCGGCGGTGGTAAGCCGACCCGGGTATTCAAGGGTGATTGTCATATCAAGGATTTTTCTCTTAACGGTAAGACCCAAACGGTTGCTTTCGTGTATTCGGATTTAATTAATCCCGGCGAGATAATGACCTGCCCGGCTCGATACGGTGGAGAGAAAAAAGCGGTTTGCCATACCCGATTGAATAAGTTCTTGCAACACGAAGTTACTTTGGGACAGACTCGCGAGGTCAGGTTCAAGTCTTTCGATGGTACGGAAGTCCAGGGCTGGCTGGTCAAACCGCCGGATTTTAAAACCGGGCGCCGGTATCCATCGATTCTGGAAATCCACGGCGGCCCGCGGGTGCAGTACGGTTTCACTTTTTTTCATGAGATGCAGTACCTGGCCGCGCAGGGTTTCGTGGTTCTATATACCAATCCTCGGGGTGGCCAGGGTCGGGGTGAAACCTGGGCGGAAGCTATCATCGCCGACTGGGGCGGCCTGGATTACAAGGACTGCATGGCGGCGGCGGATTACCTGGCCAAACAGAAATTCATCAACCCCAAAAAAATGGGTGTTACCGGCGGCTCTTACGGCGGATACATGACTAACTGGATAATCGGCCATACCGACCGATTTAAAGCGGCCGTCACCCAGCGTTCGGTAGTGAATCTGAGCTCTTTCGTTGGTTCGTCAGATTGCGGATATGAACTGAGGCGGGAATTTAAAGGCTGGCCCTGGACCACACCGGAAACTTTCGAAAAATGTTCCCCCATCACTTACTTCAAGAATGTCAAGACGCCGGTTTTGATAATTCACAGCGAACAGGATTTGCGGTGCAGTATCGAGCAAGCTGAGGAGATGTTCGTGATGCTGAAAGTGCTGGGTAAGAAGGTAGAGATGGTACGCTTTCCGGGTGAACCGCATGGTCTGTCACGGCACGGCCGACCCGACCGGCGAATCGCCCGCCTGGACTGGATCGTCAAATGGTTCAAACGGTATTTAAAATAAAAAAAACACGATTAGCCGGGTAAAATTATTTACCCGGTTTTTTTATTTAAAAGATCGATAACGACAGTAAAACTCAAACGGATAGGATCAACTTTTTTTGCTCAACCAGTTTTCCTGGAGGAATTTCTTGGCGTCGGCATGAGTCCTGAAAGTATGCGAAACGCCCTTGGTGCCCCCTATTTTAAACATCTGATGCAACTGCCGGAAAGTGCTGGGATTGTTTAAAATATTCAAAGACAGAACCATGTTGTTGTTGATACACCATTCCAGATGCTGCCCGATAATCTCGATAACTTCGGGATAAGAGGTTCTCCAGTTGCTGAGATCAACAACTTTGACCCAGTCCGCTTTCAAGAGCGGCGCCACCTCAGTTTTGAAATCTTCATGATAACTGGCAGCGGTTTCCGCTTTCCAGATACCGTGAATTTTCTCATAGATTACGGCGTTTTCCTTATCGACCTCAAAAGAGTATTCTAAGCTCCAACCAGCCATAATACTGACCGTTTACCTTTTAGTTATTAAAGTTTATTGAATAACTTTCAGATATTACAATCTATTAAAGTTTAAAATATAAAGCAACCCCAAAATGTTAAAGAAAACCGCCCACAAAAGGCGGTTTTCTTCATGGGAGGGATAAAAAAAATGAACTTAGAGTACATTATATCTTACGCAGGATACTTTCAATCTGCTTGAGCTTTGAAATATCCAAAGAGTTAAAGTAATCAAATATTTACTTTTTTTAATTATTGCGGTCTGAGCCAGGGCGGGCCGACTTCAGGAGCCCGCTCGTGAGATAGATAGAGATAGTCTATTATACAGGTTATATCGGCTATATCGAAATTGAAATCGCCGTTGGCATTGGCCCGCCAGAGCGGATAACGCGGTTGCGGCGCATGTAGATACAGCCAGGCGATGATTTTCGTGATGTCACTTATATCCAGCATGAAGTCACCGGTAACATCACCCGGCATATAATTGAAATCCAAATGCAAAGGCCCATCCCCCACAGCGTAACTTGTCAGCAGTACTCCCTCTGAGTTAACCACCTCGACAAAATCGTCAACCCAGTTGCCGGCATAGACGGTGCTGTCCTGATAAGGGATAGCCATCAGACAGTTGCCGCCGATTTGCAAGGGGTCGTTTTCGTCATGATATATTTCAAGAGTCAGGGAATTATATGAAAAGATATTCGGGTCATAACCCCAGCCAGCGGCGGGCATAAAGGCGATATTATCCGGTCCGATAGATATGAGCCCCGGCACCCCGCCCAGGTCAAGACTGTCGGTGACCGCATAGAGTTCGGTGTCGATAATGAATACCCGGCCGAACACGGAGTAATAATCCCCGGCGCAAACAACGTGCACCCGACCGAAATCATCCACCGCCAGATGCTGCGGATTGGTACCGACCTCGATTTCCTTGATAAGAGAATCACCCGGGATGTCGTATACCGTTACCTTACCGACCGGGTCCAGGGTCCAGTCGGGATTATACCCGGTGCAGGCGACATAAGCCTTGTAGTCGTGAATAACAATTCCCTCGGGCCGCTTGCCGACTGTAATTTCGTCAACTACGTTTCTATTAATTATGTCAACTTTTACCATACTGTTGTTCATCAGCAAGGTAACGAAAACATATCGCGTATCGTAAAAGGCCATCCAGTAAGGGTTGGAACTGGCGCCGGTATTGATAAATCCGATGGTGCTTTCAGTGTTGAGGTTAATAAGCTGAATTTCGTCGGTGCCGGAATTTATGACAAAAGCCATTGTATCGCGGACGATAATCTGGTTGGGATAACAGAGAACATCGCTGCCCAGAGTCAGGATATTGTCGGTTACCTGCCCGGTCAGTAAATTTATTTTCGAGAGCGTCTCCCCCATGGAATTGACGACATAAGCGAGGGGGTCGCGAGCCTGCGACACGGTTGCAAGGGTGACCGCCAAAATCATCACGATTATATTTTTTTTCATATTCTTTAATCCTTCTTCAAGTCGCCGTAAGAGATTTTTAAACCGACATTCCATTCCCGACCGGGCATCGGGTAATGAGTTAAAAGAACATAATCTTCATCGCGGAGATTATAGACGCTCAAATCCAGTCCGACTACCCAGTGGCCGTTAATACTTTTCGCAATTCCCAGACGGACATCATCGAGCCGGTAGCTGTCATAATATTTGGTATTGGCCTTGAGGATGTAGGTTTTATCCACCAGCCGCACCGAATAAGAAGCATCCAATCCATTGTATTCCAGTCGTACGGTGAGCGAGGTTATGTAATGCGGAGAAAAAACAAGCTGCTTGTCAAAGTCGTTGTGACCTTCTACCTTGTTGAGGGCGTCGGTGACAGTATTACGGTAAATGAAAGAAATGAACCGGTCGTACAATCCGATTTCGAAAAATTCCTCGTGGCCGGAAATTTGTGCCTTTTCGAGATTCTCCGGTCGCCAGACACCGCCAAAACCCTGTACCCAGGTTATCAGGTCGGTGATATCCGAGCGGAAAAAAGTAATCCCGCCGGACAATGTTACCTTATCGATTAAACCGTTTATTTCCGCACCGGCTTCCCGGTGTCCGGCTTTTTCCGGATGCAGACCGGGATTGCCGCCCGAACGGGTATCCCCCTTCCAGAAAAGGGAATTTATCGCCGGCAGGCGGAACGATTTACCATAGCCGGCACGCGCAACATAATCAAATTGACCCGTTTTACCCGCCAAGGCCAGCCCGATTTTGGGCGACCAGGCTTCAGCCGAATGCGAAGTTGTGGTATCCTGCCAGGAAGTCGAGTCTTTGTAGGTATGGGCGTTATCAAAACGCAATGCGGCGTCGAGCACCAGCTCGTCGAAAATTACGTTCGCCGGGAGATTTATTTTCTGCTCATCGGCGACAAACACCCCCCAGCCGTCGCGAACCGTCTTCCCCATCGAGTACATCGCGTTCACGAAATCGTCATGATACAGAATGTCCCGCCTCAATTCCGCTCCGAAACGAATGAAATTGCCGACCCAAAACCGCAGAGAATGACGGTACGAGAGATTGAAAATATCGTTGACAAAGCGGCTGTCCAAGGTAACGCGGACTGAGTCGCGGTCCTCAAAATGCTGGGTGAAACGGGAAAAACCAAACTGAAGCTGCAGGCTGTTCTCAGAAGAACCGTCATAATTTAACCCGAGCGTGAACAGTTTACGGTGGTCGGTCAACCGGGCGGTGACGTTTTGATTGGCAGGACGTCCGGGAAGCCCTGATTCAGATTTGTACAACTGACCGGAATAGGATAGTTTCAAGCCGGCCGAAGGTTGATAAATACCGGTCGAGAAATAATTCGAGGTTTCTAAATCACTGTTAATTCGCGTGCCGCTGATGACAGTGTCCGGCTGGACATAATTGAAATCAAAATCACCGTTGGTTTTTTTCGAATTGTAAGCGAATCTGGAGGACAGCTTCTGCCAGCGGTAGGGATTGGCTACCATCAGGCTTTTAATTTCCGTTTTCCAGGGTCCCCATTTTTTCTCACCCTCGATGGAAAAGCGCGGCATGACCCGGCGCGGGCGGGTGATGATATTGATCACACCCGCCAGGGCATCGGGACCGAACTCCGCCGAGGCGCCCCCTTTGTGAATCTCCAGCCTTTCCACCATTTCCAAAGGGATGGAATTGAGGTCGGCAACTCCGGAACCGGAGGGATTGATTTTCTGGCCGTCGACCAGCACCAGCACGTGCTCCGAGGACCCGCCTCGTATTTTCACCCGGGCCGGTCCGGCGGCCGTGCCGGTTTTCTGGACATGGACACCGTCCACCATTTCCAGCAATTCGGATAGATTCGTCGCGCGAGAAGTATTGATCTCTTCTCGTTCTATTATCGCCACCCGGTCGCCGGAAAAACTCACCCGCCTTCCCGCGACCATTATCCCCTCGATTTGAAAGTTCTTTTTGTATAATCGGATTTCCAGGCGGCGGGTGATGTCCACTACGATGTCAACCTCATCGTCTGTATAATCCTTATAACCCAAAGCCAATACGGTCAATGTGTATTGTCCCGGAGGAATATTTTCGAACGAGAAAATACCGAAGTCATCGGAATGGACGATATAAGCGGTGGTATTAAGGGCAATTCGGGCATCGGCAATCGGGGCGCCGTTGTCGGCGTCGTAAATATGGCCGAATAATTTTACCGACGGTACTGCCGCCGGACAGGGAACGGCTGCCAGGATTAAGAGAATTGCCGAAAAAAATCGCCTCATGGCTTCTTTCTTTGCCACAGGCGCAGGTAATGCCTACCGGCCAGCCCGCGCTGACGGCAACAAGAAAAGATTGGACTCCGGCAGGTTTCCTGGCTTCGGTATCAAACCTCTCGCAAGCGCCTTCCCAGTTTAAAACAAGTGGCACAATGCTTCGAGAGTAACCGTTACAGTAGCGGGGCTGCGACGGACTCGCACCGTCTTCCCTTTTACCCGTTCACTTGAACGGCACCAGAGCTTTGTTATACTTAAGTTTTATTTTTATTGATAGTTTGTCAAGTAAAATTCAAAATTAGTGATGTACGTAAATTCGTTTGCGTTTGTAATCGATGGTTATTTTGTACGGGTAGAGAAACGAAGTACCGATGATGCCCTCAAAATTGACCCGGTTTGACCCCTGTCGATAGGCGGTGAAGTCCATCGCCACCAGCTTAACGTCCTGCCGGGTAACACTTTCACCCAGCGACATTTTTCCGACCTTCTGCACCCCATCGCTTTTCGGGTCAAGCCCTATACGAGCCGCCAGCTCTTTTGAAACCGAGGTATAGGAAGCGCAGAAATCCAGAATCATCGGGACTACGACCTTATCGTTGAAAGTCACCTCGATAAAAATAAGGTGCCCGGACTTCTCAAACGGGATAGTCGTGTAGCCGGGGCGATTCAAAAAGGACGGCTCGCCCTGGTACAATTGCAGGATGGTATTGGGGTAATCGACTGTAACGTAAAAACGGCGGATGACCTCGAAACCGATTAAGCCGTCGGGATGCCCGGCCTTTCCCCCGCCCAACGCGCCGATATCGGCCACAGTCGCCCGTAAATTGTAAAGCCGCTCGTCGCCGATTTCAAGCGACCGCAACTGGGCGTAATAACCCTTGCTGATACCCTCGACCCCGGTTATCTGGTGTCCCGTCATTTCATCGAATATGGGCAGATTATTCTTCTCGGCAAAAGCCCGGTCGATATACAGATGGTCAGCGCCGGTGTCGATTCCGAACCGGCCGGTGACGCGGCCGTCGATTTTGACCTGTACCTCAACCAGCCCCATGGCCGGGTCGAATGGTATCACCGCCGCCAGGAGGGTCAGGGCGGTCAGGGCGAGAACGAGAGATACGTATATGGCAACTTTTTGTCTCATTTATTTTATATCGGTGATTTTTAATATATCTCTTATTATTGAATGATATTTTTTAGGCAGATTTTACTTTCAGGAATAAATCCCTTTGACCGAGGTCACGACCTCGACCACTCCCGACGGCGAGCGGGCGGTGCAGATTAACCTGAAACGAAACGACACCGTCGACAGCGAATAGCGTATCAAATTGAACGGATAAAAAAGTGTCGGGTTGTGTTTGTTAGGCATGACCCGATAAAACTTATACAAATTGTCTATGGAGTATAATATATAAACAGTGCTGGATGATAATTACTCTCTCTGCTTAAAAATATGAACCAACTATCAGCACCGCAACGGATAAAGAAACCGTAATTACTAGAACCATTTTCCACCCATTGTTCTACAATATCTGTTACATCAATAGACCATACACCAGTTCCATTAGGTAATGATGGTCTAATACAAGGACAATCATCTCCAGGCATATTATTATACGTTATTGTAATCTCACTCCAATTACTATTAGTTAGCGAAAAATTAACAGAACCACTTGAACTTACTGATGATACGTTTAGTTTTAGAAAAGCTAGCTTAATATCTGCACCAGCTGTAGGTCGAAACCCTTGCGGTTTCGACATCTTTTTTACTCGCCATACGCTCCAACAAAATCTACCTCATCCTTTTTACCCCAATCCTCTGCATAATAACCCTGTTCCCTGAACAAATGGAGAGATGAATGACAATATTCGTGAGGATTTGACGTCAACCCGTGCTTAACCGGATTGTAGTGAATATAATCTAAATGGCGACTTAAATCTTCCTCATCTCTAATTACATGATCCCAAAAGCGATATTGCCAGAGACGACCGCTCTTAAGATTATTTTTACTTCTATAAAGACCGGAGAACTTTAGTTTAATTTTCTTAACGATCTCAGAAATATCATTGTTGTAGGGATCAATTATCATATGGAAATGGTCGGGTAATATCGCCCAGGCTGTCATTTCAAAATTAATATTTGATTTCACAAACTTGACAGCGTCCCATAGCAGGTTCACATTTTCCAATAAGATAGGTTTCCGTTTATATGTAATATGAGTTAAGAAATATATTTGATTGGCGTTCTTAAAACGACGTATATTTGTCATTTGTGATATCCCTGTTGTCGAAACCGTAAAGGTTTCGACCTACAGAAAAATGAAAATGCTCATATGCTTATATATTATTAGATATAAGGGTAAGTTTGTCAATCACATTAATACAATATTTTTAAAAAAATTCGAAACCGTAAAGGTTTCGACCTACATTTATCAGATCGCCACGGCGCTTCGCGCCTTGCAATGATTTTTTGGGGATTTTTAAACCAGCTTAACCTATACCCCGCCCTGGTGTTCGACGACGTTGCGGTATTCTTCCTTGGA
>JAFGNW010000194.1 GCA_016926795.1 Candidatus Zixiibacteriota bacterium | reverse complement strand
ATAAAAAACCGTCGTCCCGAGAAGGGCGACGGTCAAGAATGATAGGTTGGGAATTAAAGAACTGTGTTCGAAACTTATCTCTTCGTTCGTCTGCTTTCTTATACGAAAGGTTTTCCGAAGGGTTTCAATAATCCGCTTTTTTTTGAGTTATTTTGTGTTTTTTCCCCCGTTTTCTTAGTCCTTGCGATAATTTAAAATTGTATTATAATTTCATCTTGTTTCATGAGAGCCAGACCCGTTTCCCGGGACCGGCAGAGACTTCTTGACGAGGTATAAAATGGATTATAAAACGAGAACCAAAATAGCCGTAATTTTAATAGAAGACCGGGTCGCGGTGGACAGCGACGTTATCATCCTGGGCTGGGTGCGAACCATCCGGGTAAGCAAAAACGTGGCTTTTGTCGAGGTCAACGACGGTTCCTGCATGAAAAATATCCAGGGTGTGATAGAACAGCCTGAAAACCTCCCGGTTCTGGATAAAATTACCACTGGCGCCTCGGTAAGAATGCAGGGCAGGCTCGTCGCCTCGCAGGGCAAGGGTCAGAAATACGAAATCGAGGTCAAATCACTGCTTCTGGTTGGGGAGGCTGATACTTCATACCCCATCCAAACCAAGCGCCATTCGTTCGAGTTCCTGCGTGAAATAGCGCACCTTCGTCCCCGCACCAATACCTTCGGGGCGGTCAACCGGGTGCGTTCGAAAATAGCCTACGCTATACATAAGTTTTACCAGGACAAAGGCTTTTATTATATCCACACCCCCCTGATCTCGGCTTCGGACTGCGAGGGTGCCGGCGACCTCTTCCATATTACCACTTTCGACCTGGACAATATCCCCCGTAAAGACGGTCAAATTGACTGGCATGAGGACTTTTTCGGCGATGAAACCTACCTGACCGTCTCCGGCCAGCTCGAGGGCGAGCTACTGGCCACCGCCCTGGGCGATATTTATACTTTCGGGCCGACCTTCCGGGCTGAAAACTCCAATACCAGCCGCCATGCCTCGGAATTCTGGATGATTGAACCGGAAATGGCCTGGGCCGAACTGGACGACAATATGGACCTGGCCGAGGAATTCCTAAAATACCTCTTCCGCTTTGCTCTGGAGGAATGCGCCGACGATATGGAATTTTTCGGCCGCTGGGTTGACAAGGAACTGCACCGGACCCTCGAGGGAGTAATCACCGCCGAGTTTGAACGCTGCTCTTACACCGAAGCGATTACCCTCCTTGAAAAAGCCAAACAGAAATTCGAGTTCCCCGTCAAATGGGGGGTCGATATGCAATCTGAACACGAACGTTACTTGACCGAAAAAATTTTCAAAAAACCGGTCATACTATACGATTATCCTGAAGAAATCAAGTCCTTCTATATGCGGGTCAACGACGACGGCAGGACGGTACGGGCCATGGACGTCCTGGTGCCCAAGGTCGGTGAGATTATCGGCGGCTCCCAGCGCGAGGAGCGTTACGACGTGCTCAAAGCCCGGATGGAAAAGAAAGGTATTAAAAACCTTGACAACTATTACTGGTATCTCGATATCCGGCGCTGGGGTTCGGTACCTCATGCCGGATTCGGCCTGGGCTTCGACCGCGCCCTGATGTATATAACCGGTATGGCTAACATCCGCGATGTAACCCCTTTCCCGCGCGTACCCAACTGGGCCAAGTTCTAAATCACAACAGAACGCCCGAGCGAAACGAGAACCAGGCACTGTAATAAGGTGAGTATGTCTCATACCCATTATTGACTGTCGTGACCAATTTTTAAAATAACTGACTTAAAACGGGGTAAAAAAAGGGCGCCCCGAACCGGGGGGGAGGGGAACGGAACGGGGCGCTAAGACGGCATTGTTGTAGATCATATGCTCGTTGACCCAGCCGCCTTTTCATTACTTGTAACAGCAATTGAACAGCTTTGTTTCCTGTTCATCAACAATTTTATTTAACTATATTTTTTGTTAAATTGATTTCCCCGACAAACTTAAAATATCTTAAACAACCCATATTTCAGACGCAATTTATTAATAATTCTATATAAATCAAGTACTTTATGGAAATTTTTTCCCGTTTTTAGACTTGGAGTCTAATAACACTATAACTTAAGATTTCCGAAATCACCGGTAAATAAACCCCATAAAAAATCTTAAGTCGTGACCGGAAATGAACTTATAATCCCTTATAAAGTATAAAGATAAAGTAACGAGAAGTTAAATAGCGGCGTTTTTTTGTCGATATTTAAAATATGAAATCATATCAGAAATTTACAAAACTGCTGATTTTACTCCTCTTTTTTCAAGCGCTGATTTTCAGCGGTTGCAATGAAAGAACGAGTAATCCCAGCCTGACGGCTGAGTATCAGTTAAGCGGCGCATTAATCGCCGACCGCAATCACGATTCAACCATTGTCGTAATCGACCTTGTAAAAAACGATTCCACCCTGACCGACGCCGACATTACTTTCGACGACGACTCGCTTGTTTACAACGCCTTAAATCTAAGTGTCGATTTCGTGTTTTCGCTGACGAACACCTCGCTGACCCGATACCTCAGTTCATCCCGCAATATCGCTGTCAGGGATTCGAGCAATTTCCATGATACGGTAACGGTTAATGTTACCGACACCTTCTCGATTCTCACTATCGAACCGCCCAACCGCCTGCTCCCCGGTGGCGGACCGGTAGCTCTTTCCTGGAACGGGGCGGCCAATGCCGATGGTTATATTCTGGCGGCTGTGCTCAAGGACGAGGTTTATACCGGACAGGGCTACAGCGCTTTTTCGACTTCGCTTAACACG
The DNA here is from genome assembly GCA_016926795.1 of Candidatus Zixiibacteriota bacterium. Classification (GTDB taxonomy): domain Bacteria; phylum Zixibacteria; class MSB-5A5; order GN15; family FEB-12; genus JAFGNW01. The sequence goes on along the minus strand of JAFGNW010000194.1, from coordinate 742 downwards.
GCGGATAACATCCCCACCCTAGCTTTCACCGACGGTATCAATACCGTTTTCGGCTGGTATTACATCTACGTATATGCCTACACCGGTTCACCGGACTCTATCCTGGCCGGAGAATTTCTGCCGACATCCCTGCCCGGACAACTGGCGGCCAATATCAACGTTGCAGATTTGCAGGGACGGTTCGGTTCTCTCGTGGTGACCGCCAGAGACTCGGTTTATGTTTACGCTGCCGCGGCTCGATAATAAAATTTATTTTTGGCTTATCTCAGGCGCCGTAGTTTGAAAAGCGGCGCCTTTTTTTTATTGCCCCGATTCAAAACGAGGTATTATATACTCCCATGACGGATTACAAAAAAATGATTGCCCACCTGAAGCATCTGGACACCGAACAGGTCAACCCCCGAACAACCGACCTCGACCGACTATCGGCCCTGCAAATAGTCGAAAAGATAAACACCGAGGACCGCCGGGTAGCCGAGGTGGTAGCGGAAGCTCTGCCGCCAATCGCCCTCGCGGCGGAGACGTTCGCCGCCGTGCTTCGCAAAGGCGGCCGGGTTTTTTATATCGGCGCGGGGACTTCGGGACGGTTGGGTGTGCTCGACGCCGCCGAATGCCCCCCAACTTTCGGCACCGACCCGGAACAAATTATCGGCCTTATCTCCGGCGGGCGGGAAACCCTGGTCCTTTCCCGCGAGGGTGCCGAGGATAACCGCGCGGCGGCTATCGAGGATTTAAAAAAAGT